>NZ_SMKI01000142.1 GCF_004348415.1 Streptomyces hainanensis | reverse complement strand
TGGGGGGCGCGTGTGCTGCCGCGAGGGCCCGGGGGAACCGGCCCGCCGGGGGCCCGGAGTCGGGATCGACGGAGTGCCCGCCGCCGGCTCGGCCGGTGTGGCGGGTGCGGGGCGTCGGTCTAGGTGCGGCTCACTCCGAGCAGCGACAGGTCGGGAGCGCGCGGGAGGTCCGGTGGGACGGTCGGTGGCGTCGCCGGACCGGGATGCGCGGTGGTGGGGCCGGTGACGGAGAGCGGTAGCGCCTCGACGGAGAACGAGGGCGTCGGTTGCGCGGCCGGCAGCAGGCAGCGGCCGGAGTCTTCGGCGCACGTACCCATGCCCCCGGCGTGGGCCTCGCGTTCCTCGGCGCCGCCGGCCAACCGGGCGTCGCTCGTGGCGGCACCCTCGTCGGCCCCGGCCGGCATCGCCGCAGCGGCACCTTCCGACGCCGGCTGCGCCACGGCCGGGACACGGTGGGCCAGTGCCCCCGTCGTCCCGCCGACGTAGGCGCACGCCAGCAGGGCCACGACGGCCAGCAGGGCCGCCGGCGAGGCACACCTGGCGAGGACGCGACGCATGGCACGCATGGTAGCCACCCGGCTCCGGCCCCAGGCGGCCGCCCCGGGGAGGTGGTGGCGCGAAAGCGCCATCGCGAGGATTCACTGTTCCATGGATTCAGGAACGCGTGTACCTTCATGGGCGTGCTGACTCTCGCCACCGACCTCGACGCCCTGACCCGCTTCGGCCGGGCGCTGGCCGATCCGATCCGTTGCCAGCTGCTGCTCGCCCTGCGGGAGGCTCCGGCGCACCCCGCCGATCTGGCCGACGCGCTCGGGATCTCCCGCACCCGGCTGTCCAACCACCTGGCCTGCCTGCGGGACTGCGGGCTCGTCGTCGCCGTGCCGGTCGGCCGTCGCGTCCGCTACGAGCTGGCCGACGCCCGACTGGGGCACGCCCTGGACGATCTGCGCACCGCCGTCCTCGCGGTCGAGGCGGACCGTACCTGCCCCGACACGGCCGAGGAGGGCTGCTGCTGATGGGTGCCGAGTGCTGTGGCCCGGAGGGTGCCACGGCCGAGACCGCCGCCGAGGCCGAGGAGCGGGGGCAGCGGCCGCACGAGGTGCGCGAGCTGCGACTGGCGGCCGTCGCGGCGCTGCTGCTGGGAGCGGGCTGGCTCACCGGCCGGGCCGGTGCCGAATCCGCCGGGACCGGCCTGGAGTTGGCCGCGGCGGTGGCCGGCGCCGCCACCTTCGTCCCGGGAGCGGTGCGGAACCTGATCCGTCACCGGCACATCGGCGTCGGCACCCTGATGACGCTGGCCGCGGTCGGCGCGGTCGCCCTCGGGCAGGTCTTCGAGGCCGCGATGCTCGGCGTGCTGTTCTCCATAGCCGAGGGCCTGGAGCACTACGCCATAGCCCGCACCCGCCGGGGCCTGCGCGCGTTGCTCGGCCTCGTCCCCGACACCGCGTCCGTGCTCCGCGAAGGCCACGAGCTCACCGTCGCCCCCGGCGAACTGGCCGTCGGCGACCTGATGTTGCTGCGCCCCGGGCAGCGGGCCGCCACCGACGGCGTGATCCGCGCCGGCCGCACCAGCCTCGATCACTCGGCGATCACCGGCGAGTCGATGCCCGTCGAGGCCGGCCCGGGGGACGCCGTGCACGCCGGCGCCATCAACGGCGGTGGCGCGATCGAGGTCGAGGTCACCGCTCCCGCGTCCGACAGCTCGCTGGCCCGCATCGTCCACATCGTCGAAGCGGCCCAGGAACGCAAGGGGGCCGGTCAGCGCCTCGCCGACCGTGTCGCCAGGCCGCTGGTGCCCGGGATACTCGTCCTCGCCGCCCTCATCGCCGGCCTCGGCGCCGTGCTGGGCGACCCGCTGCTGTGGCTGGAACGCGCGCTGGTCGTCCTGGTCGCCGCCTCCCCGTGCGCGCTGGCGATCGCCGTTCCCCTCACCGTGGTGGCCGCCGTCGGCGCCGGCAGCCGTGCCGGCGCCCTCGTCAAGGGCGGTCTCGCCCTCGAACAGCTCGGCGCCGTCAGGACCGTGGCGCTGGACAAGACCGGCACCCTCACCCGCAACGCGCCGCAGGTCGTCGCCACCGTCCCGATGGGCGACGCCGGTGCCGAGGTGCTGCGGTTGGCCGCGGCGCTCGAGGCCCGCAGCGAACACCCCCTCGCCGCGGCGATCCTGGCCGCCACCGACGAGACGCCGCACGCCGAGGACGTCACCGCGGTGCCGGGCAACGGCCTCACCGGCACGGTGAACGGCCACCACGTCCGGTTGGGCAGGCCGGGCTTCGTCGACCCCGGCGCCCTGGGCGGCGACGTCGACCGCCTGCAGTCCGAGGGCGCCACCGTCGTCCTCCTGGAGCGCGACGACACCGTGCTGGGGGCCGTCGCCATCCGCGACGAACCGCGCCCGGAGGCGGCCGAGACCGTAACGGCCCTGGACCGCCTGGGGATCCGCGTGGTGATGCTCACCGGCGACAACCCCCGCACCGCCGCGGCCCTCGGTGCCACGGCCGGTATCGGTGACGTCCGAGCCGACCTGCGTCCGGAGGAGAAGGCCGGGCACATCGCGCGGCTGCGTGCCGAGGGCGGGCGGGTCGCGATGGTGGGCGACGGCATCAACGACGCCCCCGCGCTGGCCACCGCCGACGTCGGCATCGCCATGGGGGCGATGGGCACCGACGTCGCGATCGAGACCGCCGACGTCGCCCTGATGGGTCAGGACCTGCGGCATCTCCCGCACCTGCTCGGCCACGCCCGCCGGGCCCGGCGCGTCATGCTGCAGAACGTCGCGCTGTCCCTGGCCCTCATCACCACGCTGATCCCGCTCGCCGCGTTCGGGGTCCTCGGCCTGGCCACCGTCGTGTTCGTCCACGAACTCGCCGAGGTCCTCGTCATCCTCAACGCCATCCGCGCCGCCCGCACGAGCCCGCTCCCCGGCCGGCCGGCGGTGTCCTCGCCGGTGGCCGCACCCGGTCGCCTCCCGACGCGGATCCTGACGCCGCCCGCTGTTCCGGCACCGTCGGACGGCGGCGTCGGGACGGCCGCGCCGGCGGGCGACCCTCCGCCGACGGCCGTGGCCAGGCCCGACCGGCCACGTGAGGCCGGCGCCGGAGGATGCTGCGACAACTGCTGATGCCGGGCGGCCACCGGCCAACCCCGCCGCAGCTCTCGCGACCGGCCGGTTCGAACTGCCACGGGCACGGCGCTGACCTGCGGCCATGTCTCATGCGTGGCCCAAGGGCGACCCCGGCGCGGCATGGTGGTTAGGCTGCTGAGGACCGATCTCCCGGTCGCCGCCCCGCTCGTGAAAGCTGCGTCATGCGTCTGATCTCCGGCCTCGCGGCACGCACGGCCGCCCTGCGGGCGGCCGTGCTCGCGGCGGCGTGCGTGCTGATGCCGCTGCTCGGCGAGGTGACGTTCGGCGGACACGCGCCCTCGGGCGGTGCCCTGTGGTGGTTCACGGCCCTGGCCTGCGGTGCCGCGCTGCTGATCACGCGCCGCACGCTGGGGCCACGGCAGGCCGTGGCCGCGCTCGCCGGGGCACAGGTGGCCTTCCACGCCGCCTACACGCTGCCGGGCGCGTGCGCGGCCGCCGTCTCCCCGGAGGCGACGGCCTGGTTCGAGCACGGCGGCGGCGGCGGTTACCGCGCCTGGGAGGCGCTGGCCGGGCATGCCGTCGTCGTGGTCATCGCCGGTCGGCTGTTGGGCGTGCCCGAGGCACTGGCCCGACCGCTGGTCACACTCCTCGACGCCGCCAGGCAGCGACTTGCGTTGCCTCCGGCCGTGGCGCCGGGCCCGGTGCCGGAGCTGCCGGCACTGTTCGCGAGTAGGCGGGGCTGGGCCCCGAAGGGCTTCCGCGTCCCGTCGCGCCGGGCCGATCGCGCGCCCCCGCACGCCGGTTCGCCCTCGCCCTCGCTGCTGCTTCTTCTCCCTTCCGCGCCCCGCGGTGGTGTCCGCCTGGCCTGACTCCGGTTCTCGGCCGCCCGCCACCCGGGCCGCGACCGATCCCTGGAACAGGTTGATGACCACCCCATGCCTCCCGCGCCCGCGCGCGGTCGGCGCACTCGCGTGCGCCGCGCTCGCGTTGACGATCGCCTCCGCGCCTTCGGCAGCCGCCCACACCGCCCTGACCGGCTCCGACCCCGGTGAGAACGCCGACCTCACCGCGCCGCCCGAGCAGGTGACCCTCACCTTCAACGACCCGATGCGGGCGGAGTACAGCCGCGTCGAGGTGACGCTCGCCTCGGGCGACTCGATCACCACCGGCACCCTCACGGCGGACGGCACAGGCGTCGTCCAGCCCCTCGACCCACAGGCACCGGCGGGCCAGTACACCGTCTCCTACCGCGTCGTCTCCGCCGACGGGCACCCGGTCTCCGGCAGCTTCGCCTACACCGTCACCCCGCCGGCCGCGGGCAAGTCGCGGAGCACGGACCCCGAGACCACGCCGCCGGACGAGGAGGCGGCGGCGCCGGCCGAGGCGAGGGCCGCGGAGGAAGCCTCCCCCGCGGAGTCGGGTGGGGGTGGTCCGCTGCCGGGCGCCGTCGTGGCGGTGACGCTCGCCGTGGTGGGCGCCACGGCGTACGGGCTGTTCCGCCGGAGGTCGCGCCGTGGCCGTTGAACGGATGCTCGGGCGCGCGCTGTTGCGCCCGCCGGTGCTGGCCGTCCTGGCAGGGCTGGCCGCCGCGGTCGCCCTGGTGGCGGCGATCCTGATCGGCGACGGTCGGCCGGAAACGGTGCCCGGGCTGCCGGACGCCGGGCCGGTCACCGGGTGGGGGCTGCCCCTGGCCCGAACGGCCGGGAACCTGGCGGCCGTCTGCACGGTGGGCGCGCTGCTGCTGGTCACCGTCCTGGCACCGGGTGACCGTCGGCGGCTCGGCGAGCGGCGCCTGCGCGTCATGACCGTCGCGGCCGGGTCCGCGGCGGCATGGCTGGCGGCCACGCTGGCGACCCTGGTGTTCACCACCTCGGACCTGCTGGCCGCGCCCCCGGGCGGGGTTCTCGACCCGGCGGTGCTGGCCGATGTCGCCACCAACCTGCCGCAGGGCCGGGCGCTGCTGGGCACGGCGCTCGCGGCCGGCCTGCTCGCCACGTTGCTGCCGGGCGTCACCACCCGAGGGATGGCGACGGCCGGCCTGCTGGTCGCGCTGGTCGGGCTCGTCCCGCCGGCGTTCACCGGCCACGCCGCCTCCGCCGGCGACCACGACGCGGCCGTGCTCAGCCTGGCGGTGCACATCGTGGCGGCGACCGTCTGGATCGGCGGCCTCGCCGCTGTGACGGCCGCCGCGTTGCGGGCCGGCCCACCGGCGGCGGTCGCGGCGCGCCGGTTCAGCCGGCTGGCCGGCTGGTGCCTGGTGGCCGTGGCGGCGTCCGGGACGGTCAACGCCCTCATCCGACTCGACGCCCCGGCACGGCTGTTCACCACCTCCTACGGGGCGCTGCTGCTGGCGAAGACGGCGGCGATCGCCGTACTGGCCCTCTGCGGTGCCTGGCACCGCCGGCGTACCCTGCCGGCACTGGACGCCGGGCGGCGCTCGGCGTTCGCCCGGCTCGCCGCCGTCGAGCTGCTGCTGATGGCCGCGACCGTCGGCCTGGCGGTGGGCCTGTCCCGCAGCCCCGCACCCGGTGGGGCGGCGCTGCCGTACTCCCCGGCCCGGGAACTGCTGGGCTACGAACTGCCGGGGCCGCTGGGCGGTTTCCCCTTCGCGCCGCTGTTCACCCAGTGGCGGTTCGACGCCTTCTTCGCCCTCGGCGTGGCGGTCGCCGCGCTCGCCTACGCCGCCGGGGTGCGTACGCTGCGCGCCCGCGGGGACGCCTGGCCGATCGGCCGCACCGTCTCCTGGTTCCTCGGCCTCGCGGTCGTGGTACTGGCCACGATGAGCGGCCTGGCCACCTACGGCAAGGTGCTCTTCGGCGTGCACATGGGCCAGCACATGGTCCTCGCGATGACCGCCCCCATCCTGCTGGTGCTCGGTGCCCCCATCACGCTCGCCCTGCGGGCGCTGCCCACGGCCTCCCGGGCCCGGTCCCTGCTGACGGCGGCCCTGCACAGCCACTACGTCCGGGTGCTCTCCCACCCGGTGGTGGCCGGGGCGCTGTTCATCGGCAGCGCGTTCGCCGTCTACTACACCCCGCTGTTCGGGATCCTGATGCGCAGCCACTGGGGCCACCTGGCGATGCTGGCGCACTTCCTGGTCGTCGGCCTGCTGTTCTTCTGGCTGATCATCGGCGTGGACCCCGGGCCGCGCCGGCCGCCGCACTTCGCCCGGCTGGTGATCCTGATCGTCACCATGCCGTTCCACTCCTGGTTCAGCATCTCGCTGATGAGCTCCAACGACCTGATCGGCCGCGGGTGGTGGGAGGACCTGGGCCGGTCCTGGGGCCCCTCGCTCGCCGACGACCAGTACGCGGCGGGAGCCATCGCCTGGGCCACCGGGGACATCCCGGTCTTCGTCACCATCATCGCGCTCGCCGCGCAGTGGGTCCGCTCCGACTTCCGCGAGGCCCGCCGCGTCGACCGCGCCATCGACCGCGGCGGCGGCAACGACCCGCTGGCCGCCTACAACGCCTATCTGGCGAGCCTGCACGCCGCCGCCGGGCCGGCGCGAACGTCGGAAACGACCCCCGACCGGCGACGGGAGCAGGCCGGATGACCGCCGGACACACCCGGTGGGACCCCGTCGCACCGACCACCCCACCGCAACCGGGGCGGGGGCGGCTCGGCGCGGCCCTGGCCACCGCCACGGCGGCCGGCCTGCTGCTGTCCGCCGCGTTCCCACCGCTCGGCTGGTGGCCCACCGCGATCCTGGGCCCCGCGCTGTTCCTGGCCGCGGCGCGCCGCCGTGACTCCCGCACCGTTTTCGGCCTCGGCACCGCCTTCGGCGCGGCCTTCTTCGGGCCGCTGCTGTGGTGGCTGACCAACCTCGGTCCCGCTCCCTGGGCGGCGCTGACCCTCGTCCAGGCCCTGCTGCTCGGGTTGCTGAGCCTCACCCTGCCGCTGCTCGACCGGCTGCCGGCGTGGCCGCTGTGGGCCGCCGGTTGGTGGGTGACGGCCGAGGCGATCAGGTCCCGCGTCCCCCTGGGCGGCTTCCCGTGGGGGCGGCTCGCCTTCAGCCAGGCCGACGCCCCCGCCCTGGGCTGGGCCGCGGCCGGTGGCGCCCCCGCGGTCAGCGCCGTCGTCGCCCTCGCCGCCGCCTGCCTCGCGGCGCTGCTCACCGCGCCGGCGGCCCGGCGCCGGCGCCGCCGGGCCGCCGCGTCCCTGGCCGCCGCCTGCGCCGCGCTGGCCGGCGGCACCCTGCTCACGCCGTCCGCCGACGGCGGCCAACGGGCCGACGTCGCGGTGGTCCAGGGCAACGTGCCGCGCGGCCGGTCGCTGGCGGAGCAGGCCAGGGCCGACCGCGTCGCCGAGAACCACCTCGCCGCCACCCGCGACCTCGCCCGCGACGTCCGCGCCGGGCGCACCCCACGGCCGGACGTCGTGCTGTGGCCGGAGAACGCCGCCGACCGCGACCCGCGCACCGACCCGGAACTGGCGCGCGGCATCGCGGCCGTGGTGGACGACCTCGGGGCCCCGGTGGTCGCGGGCGCCCTGCTCGACGCCCCCGGCGGGCGACTGTTCAACACCAGCCTGCTGTGGGGGCCGGCCACCGGGCCCGGCCCCTACTACGCCAAGCAACACCTGGTGCCCTTCGGCGAGTACGTCCCGCTGCGCGGCGTCCTCGGCGGCCTGGGCGACCTCCCACTCGTCCCGCGCGACTTCGTCCCCGGCACCGGCCCGGTGCGCCTGGACGCGGGACCGGTCCGCCTCGCGCCGTCCATCTGCTACGAGGTCGCCTACGACAGCCAGGTGCGCGACGCCGTCCGCACCGGCGCCAACCTGATCGCCGTCCCGACCAACAACGCCACCTACATGCGCGACGGCAACCTCGCCCAGCCCGAACAGCAACTCGCCATGTCCCGGCTGCGCGCCGTGGAACACGGCCGCTCCGTGCTGGTCGCCGCCACCACCGGCGTCAGCGCCGTCATCACCCCGGACGGCACCGTCACGGCCGCCACCCGGCCCTGGACGCGGGACGTCCTCACCGCCAGTGTGCCGCTGCGCACCCGGGCCACCCTGGCCACCCGCCTCGGCCCGATCCCGGAGTGCGTCGTCGTCGCGGCGACGGTCGCGGCCCTGGCCCTGGCGATCCGCCGGCGCGGCGGGGCCGGGTCGTGACACGCTCCGCGACGACGGCGCGCTCCATCGACTCGACGCCTCGGGGGAGTTCGCCGGGCGGAGCCGACGGGGGATTGGCGTCGCCGTGTGGTCACGATCGCGACGGCCACGTCTCCCCGAACCCGACGCGGGAGTGCCTGGCGGGACGGCGACGCGGTGGGTGATGCCACGCTCGCGGAGTCATCTGCGCAGGTCGGTCCCGGTGGCAGCCCATCTCTGAGGCGGTCCCCGTTCTTGACGGCTCGGGTGGCAGCATCTTAGGTTTGCTGATGACAGTGGAGATCAACGGCGACATCGTCAACACCCGATGAGACCGATGGGGTGCCGACGGTGTCGTTCGAGGGGTGATGGGACCATCCCTCGACGACCAAGCCAACGTTGTTTCACGGGGATGCCGACAATCGACGCTGAGCGCATTCCGGAGCCGGTTTCCGCCTGGCCGGGAAAGCGGGCCACCGGCTGGCCGGCGGGCGCTCCGGGTGCGTGGCGGGCATTCCCCATCTGAAGGGGGAACTGTGGATCGTGACCTTGCCGCCGAGGCCGGTGCGAAAGCCCCCGCGTTCGGCGGCCCTGCCACGCATGCCCTCGTCGGCCCGAGCGCCGTCTTCCGCGCCGGCGGCCCGTCGACGGCGGCGACCTCCCCCTGACTCGGGTCATGAGGTGGACGTGCGGCCCCCGGGCGGCCACGTCCCCTCGGGGGCGCCGCCCGTGTTCCTGCGCCGGCGCTCCGAGTCGACCGGGCGGCGGGCGGGCCGCCTGAGGGGGAGACGCGGGGCATTCTCCAGCAGGGGTCCCGACGGGCCGGTGGCCCCGCCGGGGCGGATCGACAGAATTCGACATCCACCTTCGGGAAGGTGGGAGCGGTGAGAACGGGGAGTCGCATGACGCACGGGATGACGTCGCACACGCTTACGCCGGGCGGCGGGACTTGCCACGGCCCGAGATTCTCGGTGCCGGGATGATCGTCTTCGAGCGCGACGACTGCCGTCCTGGCGGTCCGGGGAGCGCTCTCCCTGACGGGTAGGCGCCCGCCAGGTCTCACTCGGTCAGCTGCCGCGGGTCGATGTTCAACACGTCGGCGAGCGCCATGAGGTCGCGGTGGCGGTTCAACCGTCTGCGTCCGTTTTCGACCATGGAGAGAAACGCCGGTGAGAGGCCGGCGAGTTCCGCTGTCACACGCAGGCTCAGGCCGCGTTTCATGCGGCGGGTGCGGAGGACTTCTCCGATGCCGATTGTGTTCACGTGCGCGGCGCGACCATTCGAATAAGGGTTTCCACAACGAGAGCATATGGGTTGATGGATCGTCATGTGAGTCGATACCCCCGTGGATTGACTCCTGCGCCGATGCGGTTGCGGCAGCAGGAGAGGAGAAGCTTACGAAGGGGGCGCCACGCCTTTGGGTTGGTTCGGTCAAACGCCGCCCCCGGTCCACGCAGTGAGGGTAGCTGGCCTCGCTCGTCGGATGTGACACGCGAACAGGGGACAGTCACTCGCGTGGGAATGCGAGCGGGAATCCTCGTTCGCCTGGCCTTCAGTCTGGTTTTCGTTTTCATTGCTGGATTCGGCGCCGGCCCCCTGGCCTTCGAGTACGTCGGCGTGGTCTTCGTCTGGAACGTCGTCTTCGCCTGGGTGGTGTGGCGGAACCCCGGTCCGGTGTTCATCGCCGCCGACGTGGCCGTCGTCGCCCTGATCTGTTCGACGCCCGTCCCGACCACCGGCGATCTGCTGCACCAGGGCGAAGCCGTCGCCTGGGTGCTCCCGCCGGCCTGCGGCGGGTTGCTCGTCGCCCAACTCGGCCTTCGGCGGCTGCCCGGACTGCTGGCGGCCGTGCTCATCGCGTTGGTGACGGGCTCGGGGCAGCCGGGCGGTGCGGAGTTGATGGCCCTGCCGGTGCTCCAGGGGGCGCTGACCGCGGTGCTGCTGACTCTCCGCGCGACCCCGGACGGCCAGCGGCCGGAGCACCACCGCCTGCTCCACGACACCGGTCTGGCCACGGTCACGATGATCGCGACCGGCGCGGTGGCCGAGGGGTCGCCCGTGCTGCGCCGGCGTGCCGCCGCCGACCTGGTCGCACTCGACACGGGAGCGCGGCCGGGCGAACCGCGCGAGCCGGGCGACGCGACGGGTCCCGCCCGCCTCGACGCCGCGTTGCGCTCCCTGAACGGCGCTCGGCTACCGGGACTGGCCGAACTGGACCTGAGGTTCGACGTGGAGGCGATCGTGTTGCCGTCGTCCGTGGTGACCGCCATGGCCGACAGCGCGGCCGAGGCGCTGGTCAACGTGGCGCGGCACTCCGGCGGCGAACTGGCGTGGGTGCGCGCGAGCCAACGGGGCGGGGTGGTCGTCGTCGAGATCCGCGACCGCGGCCGGGGCGCCGAACTCGACCTGGTACTGCCGCACCGACGCGGACTGCGGGAGTCGATCGTCGGCCGCATGCGGGCGATCGGGGGAGACGCCACCGTGATCACCGCACCCGCTGCGGGGACGAGGGTGCTCCTGAGGTGGACCCGTGACTGACGCGACGACGGGGCGGCCGGGCTCGTCGTACGCGTGCGCCACGGCCGGGTTCCTGGCCATCGTCGTCGCCTGGTGCGCCTGGCGGGTGCCCGCGGCCGTGACGCACCTGGGCGACGGTATCGGGGAGGTGCCCGTCGAGCAGGGGAGTTGGGCGGGCGGCGCCCTGGGCTGGCTGGGCGTGCTGATCGTCCTCCGCGGCGGTGGGGCGGCGGTCGGCCTCGCGCTGGTGGCCGCCATGCCGGTCACCGCCTGGCTGCTGGTGGTGTGGCACGCCGAGAGAACCTCCACGGCCCACCTCGTGGAGGAAGTCCTGCTCGGCACGGCTCCGCAGCTGTGTGTCCTGGCCGTCCACCGGATGCGGGAGCGCTCGGCGGCCCGTCGCCCTCACGAGTCACCGGGCCGCGAACTGCGACCGCTGCTCGACGGGATAGCGACGGGCCGGCTCGACCCCGGGGACCCCGAGGTGCGGCGCCGCTGCGCCGTCGCCGCCGCGCGCGTTCGCCGCGCGTTCGCCGAGACCGACCAGGTGGAGGCGCCCCTGTTGCACGAGCTCAGGGCCTGCGCCGACGTCGCCGAACGTCGCCGGGTGGCGGTGGATCTGGAGGTTCTCGGCGACCTTCCCGAGATCCCCCGGCCGGTCAGGCGCGCGTTGACCGAGGCGCCCCTCGTGGCCCTCGCCGACGCGCGCACGCACGCCCGGGTCGTCGTCGTCGCGGACGAGCGCGGCGTCGCCGTGAGCGTCGTCGCCGACGCGACCCGCCCCGTGTCGCCGTCTTCGCCGACCGACCAGGTCACGACCGTGCACCAGTGGGAGGGAGAGGACCTGTGGATTCACACGCGGTGGACGAGACCGTCAACGTCGCGGTCATCGAGGACCATCCGGTCGTGATCGAGGGCATCGTCAGCTGGCTGGAGGCCGAACCACGCATCCGCGTCACCTACACCGGCGACACCACGGACGGGCTCATCGGGGGCGCCGGACGGGAGGTCGACGCGGTGCTGCTGGACCTCGAACTCCATGGGCATGTCGCCCTGGGCGACATCCCCCGCCTCATCGGGGTGGGGTGCCGGGTGGTCGTCTACTCCCAGCACACCGAGCACCGTGTCGTGCGGCAGGCGCTGAGGCTGGGAGCCAGCGACTTCGTCGCGAAGCACGAGTCGAAACAGCACCTCGTGAAGGCCGTCCTCGCCGCGGCGGACGACGAGGTCTATGTCACCCCGACCGCCGCGGCGGCGCTGGTCAGCGACCGGGACGAGGGACGGCCGCGCCTGTCGGAACGCGAACGGACCGCGCTTCTGCTCTGGTTCCAGTCGATGTCGAAGTCCGCGGTGGCACGCCACATGAACGTCTCGCCGCACACCGTGGACATGTTCATCCGTCGCGCCCGGCTGAAGTACGCGGGCGTCGGCCGGGCCGCTCCGACCAAGGCGGATCTGCTGGCGCGCGCGATCGAGGACGGAATGGTCAGCCCCGGCGAGCTCACCACCGGTGGGACGGAGGTGGGGTTGCCCGGCAGCCGGACCTGAGGAACCGGTCGGCCTGACGACTGTTCACAATCGTTTACTCGCTCGGTGGGATCGGTGCGAGCCTGGGGGAGCGTTTCACACCCGCAGACGTGCCGAACGGAATCGACATGCCCTCTGAAAACAAGCAGTTCGTTTCCAATCTCACCCGATATGAGATTCTCGCTCTCGACGGCGAGATCAATGTCAGTGACGGGCATCCCCGGCAAGGGCCGTCGACACGTCAGCAGGCAATCATCGATCGACTGCCCCAACTTTTCCGGTCGTCGGCACAGGAGAGTTTCGCGCAACTCGAAACCCGCGCGCAGCGTGCCTTTCTGCACTCGATCGGACAGTACGGCGCACCTGTCGACGAGGGACGGGTGCTGAGTTGTTACTCGTCCTCCGTCGCCATGGACGTGGTCGCCCGCTCACTCGCCGAGAAGTGCTCGACGATCGGTCTCATCCATCCGACGTTCGACAACATTCCCGATCTCCTGCGCGGTTGGGGGCACCGGCTGGTCCCCCTGGAAGAGGCGGAGCTGGCCGACGGCCGGGTGCCGACCACGCCGGAACTCGACGCCGTGTTCCTGACCGTCCCCAACAACCCGACCGGCTTCCACATCGGACCGGACGCGCTCCTGTCGATCGCCGAACACTGCGTCCGGCGCGGCCTGGTCCTCGTTCTCGACACCTGCTTCCGGGGCTTCGTCAGCGCGGAGCGGGAGGACACCTACCGGCTGCTCGACCGGACGGGAGCGCAGTACGTCGTCATCGAGGACACCGGGAAACTCTGGCCGCTCTCCGAGCTGAAACTCGGCCTCGTCGCCTACAGCGAGAACTGTTCACTCGCACTGCGCGAGCACCTCTCCGACATCCTGTTGACGGTCAGCCCGCTGATCCTGGCGCTGGTGGCCGAGTTCGCCGAGGACGGCCGCGAGGGCGGATACCGGCGGTTGCACTCCCTGATCGCCGCGAACCGCCGCGCCCTCACCGACGCGCTGGCCGGCACCGGCGCCACGGTGCCGGGACCGACCGCCGACGTCAGCGTCTCCCTGGTCGAGCTCCCCGCGCACCTCACGGCGAGGGACGTCTGGCAGGACCTGAGGAATGCCGGGCTGCACGTCCTGCCGGGCGGCCACTTCTTCTGGGCCGACGCGCCCCGAGGCGACCGCTACATCCGCGTCGCGCTCGGGCGCGACACCGAGGTCGTCGAGAAGGCGGCCGGATTCCTGCGCGACTACCTGACGAGTGCGAAGTGAGGGCGAACGCGATGATGCCGGGTGACCACACCGAGAGCCTGCCGCTGACCGCCGCGCAGCGCGAGATCTGGATCGCTCACCAACTCTCCACCGACAAGGCGTCGTACAACCTCGCCGAGTACGTGGACATCCGCGGCGCGGTGGACGTCGGCCTGCTGACGACCGCCATCCGGCGCGCCAACCTCGAGGCCGAGACCCTGAAAGTCCGCTTCACGCTGCTCGACGACGGCACCCCCCGCCAGACCGTCCAGCCACTCACCGAGGAGGACTGGCCGGTCCCGCTGGTCGACGCCACGGACCGGAACGATCCCCGCGCCGCCCTGGAGACGTGGATGCGGGACGACGTGGCGCGCCCCGTCGACCTCCTCGACGGGCCGGTGTACGCCGACACCCTGTTCAAGCTGGCCGACGACCACTACCTCTGGTACCGGCGCGCACACCACATCGTGCTCGACGGCCACAGCGGGGCCCTGATCACCCAGCGGGCCGCCGAGATCTACGGCGAACTCGCCACCGCCGGCGAGAACGCGACGCCCCCGGCACCGCCCCTCGATCCGCTGCGCACCCTGCTGGCGGCGGACGCCGAGTACCGCGCCTCCCAGGCGTGCGCCGACGACCGGGTGTTCTGGCGAGGCCGCCTCGGCGACTGCCCCCCGCCGGCCACCCTGACCACCGGCGGGTCGACCGACGAGCGGCTCCGCACCCGGTCGACGGGGCATCTGCCGGCCGAGGACTTCGAGCGGCTGAAGGCGTCCGCGCGGCGCTGCCGCACCGGCTGGACCGCCCTGGCCATGGCCGCCCTGGGGATCTATCTGCACCGGCTCACCGGGGAACGCGAGCTGACCCTGGGACTTCCCACCGCCGGGCGCGTCAGGTCCGAGTTGAAGACCGTGCCCGGCATGATCTCCAACGCCGTGCCGCTGCGGCTGACCGTCCAGCCGGACGACCGACTGGTCGACGTCGTCAGGCGCACCTCCGCCGAGGCCCGCGAGGTGATGCGGCACCAGCGGTACCGCTCCGAGGACATGCGGCGCGACCTCGGCCTCTCGGGCGGCGGGGAACCGCTCTTCGGACCGCAGATCAACATCATGCCCTTCGGCCACCGCCTGCGGTTCGGCCCCTGCGACGCCGTCGTGCGCAACATCTCGCTCGGAGCGTTCGACGACCTGGCGATCGCCCTCTATCCCGGAGTCGACGACGGAAGCCTGCGGGCGGACCTCGACGCCAACCCCGCCCGCTACGGCCCGAAGGAACCCGGCGCCCACCTGAACGCCTTCCTGAGCCTGCTGCGCAACCTCGCGCTGGCCGAGCCGGACACGCCGATCAACACCCTCGACCTCCTCGACGCGTCGGCGCCCGGGCGGCCGAACCCCGACAGCGACGCGACGCCGCCTCCCGTGGTGGACGCGACCCTGCCCGAGCTGTTCGAGCGCCGCGCGCGGGAGACCCCCGACGCCGTGGCGGTGGTGTTCGAGGACGAGGAGGTGACGTACGGGGAGTTGGACCTCCGGGCCACCCGCCTCGCCTGGGAGCTGACCGCGCGCGGAGTGGGCCGGGAACGCGTCGTGGCCGTGGCGTTGCCGCGCTCGGTGGAACTGGTGGTGGCGCTGTTGGCGGTGGTGAAGGCGGGGGGCGCGTACCTGCCGCTGGATCCCGACTACCCGGGGGACCGGGTGGCGTTCATGCTCGCCGACGCCCGGCCGGTGTGCCTGGTGACGACGGCGGACCTGGCGGCCCGTCTGTCCCCCGACCTGGACACCGTGATCCTCGACGATCCGGAGACCGAGCAGGCACTGCGCACCTGGTCCACCCGCAGCCCACTCGACGGGGCGGACACCGCCACGCCGAGTCCGGGGAACGCCGCCTACGTCATCTACACCTCGGGGTCGACGGGCCGCCCCAAGGGCGTGGCGGTCACCCACCGGAACGTCGTGGGCCTGCTGACGGCCACGGAGCCCTGGTTCGGGTTCGGCCCCGACGACCGCTGGACCCTGTTCCACTCCTACGCCTTCGACTTCGCCGTCTGGGAGATGTGGGGCGCGCTGCTGCACGGCGGAAGCCTCGTCGTCGTTCCCCGGAACGTGGCCCGGTCGCCCGTCGACTTCCTGCGGCTGCTCGTGGCGCGGCGCGTCACCGTCCTCAACCAGACGCCCTCGGCGTTCCACCAGCTGGCGCGAGCCGACGAGGAGAACCCCGAACTGGGCGGCCGCCTCGCCCTGCGCACGGTGATCTTCGGCGGCGAGGCGCTGGACCCCGCCCGGCTGGCCGGCTGGTACGCCCGGCACGACGCGGCGTCCCCGACCCTGGTGAACATGTACGGCATCACCGAGACGACCGTGCATGTCACCCACCGCCCCCTGGACGTCCACGACAGCGTCGACCGGACGGCCAGCGTCATCGGGCGCGGCATCCCCGGCCTCCGCCTCCATGTCCTGGACGCGGGGTTGCGTCCGGTGCCGGTGGGTGTGGTGGGGGAGTTGTATGTGGGTGGGGTTCAGG
>NZ_SMKI01000141.1 GCF_004348415.1 Streptomyces hainanensis | reverse complement strand
GCGCAGGGCGGTGGGGGTGTGGCCGAGGTGGTGGCGCAGGGTCCGGGTGAGGTGGGCCTGGTCGGCGTAGCCGAGGTCGGCCGCGAGGGTGCTGAGGCTGGCCTCGCCGGCCTCCAGGCGGTCGAGGGCGCGGCCGATGCGGACCCGGTGGCGGTAGTGGGTCACCGAGACGCCGAGTTCGCGGGGGAAGGCCCGACTGAGCCGGTAGGGGGAGGCGCCGAGGAGTTCGGCGAGGGAGAAGAGCGTGGTCGAGGCCGGGTGCCCGGCGGTGATGGCCTCGCGGGCCGCCGCGACGAGCGCGCGGTCGCGGCCGGCGGGAGTCGCGCCCGGCGCCGGGCGGGCGACGGCGGTCGCCAACAGGGTCAGCAGTTCCTCGCTGGTGGCGTAGTCGACGTCCCCGGAGCGGGCGGCCGCGAGCAGGCGGCGGTGGGCCAGGTCGAGCGGCGGGTCGACGTAGAGCGCCCCCGTCGCGGCCCGGCGTTCTTCGCCGGCGAGGGAGTACCAGAGCCGGGGGGTGACGGTGATCGACGTGCAGTGGTCGCCGCCCGAGGGATGGGCGAAGCTCTCCTCCTCGCCCGGGGTCCCGAGGTAGCCCAGGCTCGCGTCGAGGTCGGTGGCCTTCCCGGCGGCCAGGCGGCGGAAGCGGCCGCGACGCACCAGCACGACGCGGAAGCCGCCGCAGACCTCGGGGGACGACCAGCGGCGGTGATCGCTGTGGCACGCGACGGCGCTGACCTGGAAGTCGGCCCGGGCGGCGACGGGTACGGCGGAGAGCACGGTTCGCACCGTACGCGGCGGGTCCGACAGTCCGACCGCAAGGATGTTCAAGACCGGGACGGGCCGGCCACGGCAGGCTGCTTCCCACCGAAGCCGTGTTCACGATTCAGGAGCCACCTCATGCCCGTCCTCGAACAGCTCACCACCGTCGTCGTCGACTGCGCGGACCCGGCCGCGCTCGCCGAGTTCTACCGGAAGGCCACCGGCTGGGAACTCACGCACAGCGACGCGGACTTCGCCTCCCTCGGTGCGGCCGGCGCCGGCAGCGCGGGGCCGGGGCTGGCCTTCGCCCGCGTCGAGGGGTACCGGGCGCCGCGCTGGCCCGAGGAGAGCGCGCACCTGCACCTCGACTTCACCGTGCCCGACCTGGACCGCGCCGTCACGGAACTGCTCGCCCTCGGTGCCTCCCGGCCGGCTCACCAGCCGGGCGAGGGGCAGTGGGTCGTCCTCACCGACCCCCAGGGGCACGCCTTCTGCCTGGCCCCCGCCGCGACCGCCACCAACTGACCGACCGAGAGAGACCGGAGAACCACCCATGGCGACCGTCCAACGCACCGCCCTGATCGACACCGACCCCGAGGCCCTCTGGGCGGCGATCCGCGACTGGGGGCAGGTCCACCGCAGACTCGCCCCCGGCTTCGTCGTCGACACCCGTGTCGAAGGAGACGTCCGGGTCGTGACCTTCGCGGAGGGCACCGTGGTGCACGAGCTCGTCGTCTCGCTGGACGACGACACGAGGCGCATCGCCTACGCCGTGGTGGGTGGCTCCCTGGAGGTCGTCCACCACCACGCCTCGATGCAGGTGTTCGCCGAGACCGACGGCCGCAGCCGCTTCGTCTGGACCACCGACGTGCGGCCGGACAGCCTGGCGGAGCCCATCGGCGCGATGGTCGACCAGGGGATCCGGGTGATCCGCGGCACGCTGGGCACCGCGGCCGGCCCCACGGCCTGACGCCTCGCGGGGCGGACCCGCCGGCAGGCCGGCGGCGCGGGCGGCGCCGCCGCCCGGCCGTGCCGGCCCGGGGCAGCGAGCCACCACCCAGACCCGCACTACGCGCGGCGATGCCGCGCTACGCGGCGAACCGGTCGATCGCACGTTTGCATGTTCATTCGAGGATGTGCATACTTACGCCATGTCCAAAGTGCTCACCTCCCTGCCTGTCGGCGAGCGCGTCGGGATCGCCTTCTCGGGCGGCCTCGACACCTCGGTAGCGGTCGCCTGGATGCGCGACAAGGGCGCCGTGCCCTGCACGTACACCGCCGACATCGGCCAGTACGACGAGCCCGACATCGCCTCGGTGCCCGGGCGGGCCACGGCGTACGGCGCGGAGGTCGCCCGCCTCGTCGACTGCCGGGCGGCCCTCGTCGAGGAGGGGCTCGCGGCGCTGGCCTGTGGCGCGTTCCACATCCGGTCCGGCGGTCGGGCCTACTTCAACACCACCCCGCTCGGGCGGGCGGTCACCGGCACGCTGCTGGTGCGCGCGATGCTCGAGGACAACGTGCAGATCTGGGGTGACGGCTCGACCTTCAAGGGCAACGACATCGAGCGGTTCTACCGCTACGGCCTGCTCGCCAACCCGTCGCTGCGGATCTACAAGCCGTGGCTCGACGCCGACTTCGTCGGCGAGCTCGGCGGCCGCAAGGAGATGTCGGAGTGGCTGCTGGCCCACGGCCTGCCCTACCGGGACAGCGTGGAGAAGGCGTACTCGACGGACGCCAACATCTGGGGCGCCACCCACGAGGCCAAGGCCCTGGAGCACCTGGACGCGGGTGTCGAGCTCGTCGAGCCGATCATGGGCGTCCGGTTCTGGGACCCGTCCGTCGACATAGCGGCCGAGGACGTCACGATCGGCTTCGAGCAGGGCCGGCCGGTGACCATCAACGGCAAGGAGTTCGCCTCCGCCGTCGACCTGGTGCTCGAGGCCAACGTCATCGGCGGCCGGCACGGCCTCGGCATGTCGGACCAGATCGAGAACCGGATCATCGAGGCCAAGAGCCGGGGCATCTACGAGGCCCCCGGCATGGCGCTGCTGCACGCGGCCTACGAGCGGCTGGTCAACGCGATCCACAACGAGGACACGCTGGCCGCCTACCACGCCGAGGGGCGGCGGCTCGGCCGGCTGATGTACGAGGGGCGCTGGCTCGACCCGCAGGCGCTGATGCTGCGCGAGTCGCTGCAGCGCTGGGTCGGCACCGCCGTCACGGGCGAGGTCACCCTGCGGCTGCGCCGCGGCGAGGACTACTCGATCCTCGACACCACCGGGCCGGCGTTCAGCTACCACCCGGACAAGCTGTCCATGGAGCGCACCGAGGACGCGGCCTTCGGCCCGCTGGACCGGATCGGCCAGCTGACCATGCGCAACCTCGACATCGCCGACTCCCGCGCCAAGCTGGAGCAGTACGCCGGCCTCGGCATGGTCGGCAGCACCCAGCCGGCGCTGATCGGCGCCGCGCAGGCCGCCGCCACCGGGCTGATCGGCGCCATGCCGCAGGGCGCCTCCGAGGCGATCGCCTCGGACGGCACGCCCTCGGCCGACGACCAGCTGCTCGACCGCGCCGCGATGGAGTTCGGCGCTGACTGACCCCCGGCCGTCGCCCCGGCTCAGCCCACCGCGGCCGGGGCGACGCGGGCGCGCCGCCGCCAGTAGGCGATGCGGAGCGCCGCCGGAACCACCGCGGCCGATGTGGGCACCGGCCGGCCGCCCGGGACGGGTGTCCAGCGGTGGACGACCCGGCGCCGGCTTCGGGAATCCTCATAGTTTGACAGGTGTCGTACTACCGTCGCTATCGTACTGACTGTCGGTTCGTGCCACGCCACCCCGAGGAATCCCCATGAGCCAGCTGTTCACGCCCTTCACGCTGCGGTCGCTGACGATCCCCAACCGCGTGTGGATGTCCCCGATGTGCATGTACTCGGCCGCCGGCGAGGGGCCGGAGACCGGGGTGCCCACGGACTTCCACCTCGCCCACCTGGCGAGCCGGGCCGCGGGCGGCGCCGGCCTGGTGATGGTCGAGGCCACCGGAGTGCGTCCCGACGGCCGGATCAGCCCCCACGACCTCGGGCTGTGGAACGACCGGCAGCAGGCGGCGCTCGCCCGGATCGCCGAGGCCGTCCGCGCGCACGGCGCGGTGCCCGCGATCCAGCTGGCTCATGCCGGCCGCAAGGCGTCGAGCGACCGGCCCTGGCTCGGCGGCGGCCACGTCCCCGGGTCGGCGGGCGGCTGGCCCACGGTGGCGCCGAGCGCGGTGCCCTTCGGCGACCGGCCGGCCCCTCGGGAGCTCACCGAGCCGGAGATCCAGCGGCTGGTGCGCGACTTCGCCGAGGCCGCGGAGCGCGCCCTCGCCGCCGGCTTCCAGGTGGTCGAGGTGCACGGCGCCCACGGCTACCTCATCAACTCCTTCCTCTCGCCGGTCGCCAACCACCGCACCGACGCGTACGGCGGCGACTTCGAGAACCGGCTGCGGTTCCCGCTCCAGGTGGTGGACGCGGTGCGCGCGGTCTGGCCGGACGAGTTGCCGGTCTTCTTCCGCACCTCGGCCACCGACTGGCTGAGCGAGCACCCGGGTGACGACCGCGAGGGGTGGACCGGGGACGACACCGTGCGGCTGGCCAAGGAGCTCCAGGCGCACGGCGTCGACCTGCTCGACGTGTCGAGCGGCGGCATGGTCCCCGACGCGAAGGTCCCCACCGGGCCGGGCTACCAGGTGCCGTTCGCCGCCCGGGTGCGCGCCGAGGTGGGGCTGCCCACCGGTGCCGTTGGCCTGGTCCGCGAGCCCGCGCAGGCCGAGGAGATCGTCGCGGCCGGCCAGGCGGACGCGGTCCTGCTCGGCCGGCAGTTGCTGCGCGAGCCCTACTGGGCGCACCGCGCCGCCGCCGAACTCGGCGACCGGCCCGCCTGGCCCGAGCCGTACGGCTACGCCGTCAACCGGTAACCCCCGGGGGAACCGCCAGAAGCGGGTCGGCTCGCGCGGGGTGCGGCGCTCCTCCGGGGCCGTGACCTGTTGGCCGACTTCGGGCCCCATGTCGGCCCGCTGTTCGGGCGCTTCGGTGCCGAGCCGGCCAACCGGGAGTCGGCGCACGTCGTCCACGACCTGATGTGCGACGACCGCGCGTACACGACGTTCGCCCGCGACCTGCTCGAACACCGTTGCCGCTCCCCGGTGCCGCGCGCCCTGCCTGCGGCGCGCGGGCGCGCCAGCATCGCTCCCTATGGGGCGATATGGGCGGATTGATTGTTGCTGGTTGTTTCGCTCGCATGAAATCTTCATCCGACGGATGTTCGTATGCGGCTTCGTATGCGAACCTGCGTGCAGTGAATGCACGCCCGGCCGCGCCGACCCCACTCCGCGCGTCGTCCGGGGCGCTGGCCCCGTCGTGGAAGAGGGAGAGCGAGGTATCGCCATGACGCACATGAGTCGCCGCGCCATACTGCGAGGCGCCGGAGCCGCCGGTCTCGGCCTGCTGGGAAGCCAGTTCCTCGCCGCCTGCGGGGCACCCGGCGGGTCGAGCGGCGGGAAGACCGAGCTCACCCTGTTCCACTGGGCCGGCGCCCAGGGCGAGGTACCCCGGGAGATCGGCGAGTCCTTCGGCGAACGCGAGGGCGTCACCGTCACGTTCATCGAGGGCACCAACGCCGACACCTTCCCCAGGCTGGTCTCCTCGGTACAGGTCAACGCCGACGACCCGCTGCTCAACCTCGGGTTCTTCAACGCCCAGAGCTTCGCGCAGGGCGCCGCCCAGGACCTGTGGGTGCCGGTCGACGACAGCCAGGTGCCCAACGTGGCCAGGGTGCTGCCCGACTACCGCACCGCCGACGGCCTCGGCGCCTACACGGTGATGGACGCGATGGGCATCCTCTACAACACCGAGGCCGTGCCCGAGCCGCCCAGATCCTGGATGGACCTGTTCGACCCCGCCTACCGCGGCCGGGTCACCACCTGGGACGCGCCGGCGTTCAGCGTCAACGCCGTGCCCGTCGTCAACCGGGTCCAGGGCGGCACGGAGGACGACCTGTCCGCCGGGCTCGACGTCTTCGCCGAGGCGGCCAGGGCCGGGCAGTTCTCCGGCCTGATCGGCTCCATCGACCAACTCCGCCGCCAGCTCGTCAGCGGCGAGGTGGTCGTCGCTCCCGGCTTCCAGGGCGTCGCCCAGCCCTGGATCGACGAGGGCGACCCGATCGGCTTCGCGATACCCGACGAGGGCGTGATGGCCTTCCCCGAGGGTTTCCAGCTCGTCGCGGGCTCGACCGAGGCCCAACTCGACGCCGCCAGGCGGCTGATGAACGAGATCCTCGACCCCGAGGCCGTCACCCGCTACAGCGCCGCCACCGCCACCATCCCGCTGATCGACGGCGCCGAGCTGCCCGAGGCGTTCCGCGACAAGCCCAGCTTCCAGCTGGCGACGGTCGAGTCGGCGGTCCGGCTCGACTGGGCGGCCCTCGTCGGCGGCATCGAGGCCGCCACCGACCAGTGGAACCGTGACGTGAAGGCGCACCTGTGAGCGTGCCGGCGCTGCACGCCGACGGCGTCTCCAAGTGGTTCGACGGGCGGCGGGTGTTGGACGCCGTCGACATCGAGGTGCGCGAGGGTGAGTTCTTCTCGCTGCTCGGCCCCTCCGGCTGCGGCAAGACCACCGCGCTGCGCATCGTCGCCGGCCTCGACGCGCCCGACGAAGGGCGGGTCTCGATCAACGGCACCGACGTCACCAGGACCCCGGCCCATCGGCGGCCCACCAACCTGGTCTTCCAACAGGGCGCGCTCTTCCCGCACCTGAGCGTCTTCGACAACGTGGCCTTCGGGCTGCGGACCGAGAAGACCGCCAAGCGGGAGATCGCCGGCCGGGTCGAGGAACTGCTGGACGTCGTCGGCATGGCGGAGTTCGCCGGCCGGGCGCCCGGCACCCTCTCCGGCGGCCAGCGCCAGCGCGTCGCGATGGCCCGCGCCCTGGTCAGGCGGCCCCAGGTGCTGCTGCTCGACGAGCCGTTGAGCGCCCTCGACCTCGGCCTCCAGCTGCGGATGCGCCGCGAGCTGCGTGCCCTCCAGCGGCGCACCGGCACCGCGTTCGTCTGCGTCACCCACAACCAGGCCGAGGCGATGGAGATATCGGACCGCATCGCCGTGCTCAACGCCGGCCGGGTGGAGCAGACGGGCACCGCCCGCGAGCTCTACCACACGCCGGCCAGCCGCTTCGTCGCCGAGTTCATCGGCGAGAACAACCTGTTCGCCGGCGCCACCGCGGACGGCCTGACGCTGCCGGCCGACCACGACGGGCTGCTCGCCGTGCGGCCCGAGTCCTTCCGGCTCGCCGCCGCCGACGACGCGGCGTCGGTCGGCACGGCCACGGTCCGCTCCGCCGGATTCCTCGGGCCCCGGCTGCGGGTGGTGCTGGAGACCGCCACCGGCCGCGAGGTGCTGGTGGACGCCGAGGCCGGCGCCACCACGGCGGCGGTCGGCGAGCGGGTCGGCCTGGCCGTGGCCGCCGCCCAGGTCGCCGTGGTGCCGGAGACCGCGGTGCCGGAGGCCGCGGTGCCGGAGGCCGGGCTGCCGGAGGAAGGCGCGGTCCGGGAGGCCGCCTCGTGACAGGGCACGACAAGGCCCAGCCCCCCGCCCCGGTGGCCGCCCGGCGCCGGCGACTGATCGCCTACGCCCTGGTCGCGCCAGGCACCGCCTACCTGCTCCTCGTCTTCTGCTCGGTGATCCTGCTGCTGTTCTCCTACAGCTTCCGCACCGAGCGCAGCAGCCGCCTCTTCGCCCCGTTCTCCACCGAGACCTGGTCCCAGGCGCTCGGCGACGACTACCAGTTGGGCGTGCTGTGGACCACGCTCCGCGTCGGCGTCGTCGTCACCGTGCTCACCGTCGCCCTCGCCTACCCCGTCGCCTGGTGCCTGTACCGGGTGCGGCGCTGGTGGGTGCGCGGCCTGCTCGGCTTCGTGATCTTCTCCCCGATCCTGGTCAGCGTCGTGGTGCGCTCCTACGGCTGGATGCTGCTGCTCAGCCCCGGCGGGCTGCTCGCCGGGCCCCTCGACGGCTGGCTCTACCACGAGCCGGGCGTGATCCTGGCCCTCGTCCACGTGGAACTGCCGTTCGCCGTCGTGCCGTTGCTCGCCGCGCTGCGCACCCTGCCGCCCGGCGTGCTGGAGGCCGCCGCCGACCTCGGCGCCTCGCCGGCCCGCCGGCTCCGCTCGGTGCTGCTGCCGCTCACCCTGCCCGGCATCGTCGCGGCCGCCCAACTGGTGTTCGCGCTCACCGTCAGCGCCTTCGCCACCCCGGCGCTGCTCGGCGGCGGCCGGGTCACCGTGCTCTCCCAGTCCGTCTACCAGAACATCCAGCAGCTCAACTGGCCGCTCGCCGCCGTGCAGGCGCTCCTGCTGCTGGCCGTCGCCCTCGTGGTGCTCAGCGTGTTCAACCGGCTCAGCCGGCTGGTCGACGTCCGGCAACGCCGCGACCGGAAGGGGACGATCGCATGACGAGCCGCACGACGAGCCGCCTGACAGGTCGCCTGACGGGTCGCCCGACCGGCACCGGGCTCGGCGCCGCCGCCCGCGGCGTCTTCCTCACCCTGACCGCCGGCTTCGTGCTGCTGCCGCTCGCCGTCGTCGTGCTGTCGTCGTTCAGCGCCGACGAGGTCGCGGACGGCGGCTGGCCCAACGGATGGAGCCTCCGCTGGTTCCGGGAGGCCCTGGAGTACGAGCCGTTCCGCGTCGGCCTCGCCTACTCGCTGCAGGTCGCCGCCCTCGCCACCGCCATCTCCCTGGCCGTCGGCGCCGCGGCCGCCTACGCCATCGCCCGCTACCGCTTCCCCGGCGCCGCCCTGTTGCGCGCGGTGTTCGTGATGCCGCTCAGCCTGCCCCGGGTGGTCACCGGCTTCTGCCTCTTCGTGCTCTACGCCTCGCTCTTCCCCACCGCCTACGGCACGGTCGGCGGCATCGCCTTCGCGCACTGCCTGCTGCTCCTCCCGTTCGTCGTCTCGGTGTTGGGCGCCGCGCTCGCCGGCCTCGACCCGGCGCTCGAGGAGGCGGCGCGCGACCTGGGCGCCTCGCCGCCACGCGCCTTCCTGCGGATCACGCTGCCGCAGATCAGGCCCGCGCTGATCGCGGCCGCCGTGTTCGCGTTCATCACCTCGTTCGACGAGGTCGACACCTCCGTCTTCCTGATGCCGGCCGATCAGACCACCCTGCCCGTCGCGGTGTTCCTCCGCCTCGAACAGCAACAGGACCCCACCGTCACCGCCATGTCCAGCCTGCTGATCGCCGGCTCCCTGCTGCTCGCGGCCGCCGCCGCGCTCGCCGCGCGCGGCGTCGGCGCCGCGCTGGTGGCCCGCGAGGCCGGCACCGGTGAACCCGGGGAGCCGAAGGAAACGAGAGGAGAACGGACCGCGTGACCAGCACCCAGGCAGCCCGGCCGCGGATCGGCGTCGACGTCGGCGGCACCTTCACCGACGTCGTCCTCACCACGGCGGACGGCGCCGTGCACCCCGCCAAGGTGCCGTCGGACGCCGCCCGCCCGGCCGCCGCCGTCGTCCGGGCCGTCACCGAGGTCCTGCGTCGGCACGACATCGCCGCCGAGGACGTCGAGTACTTCGCGCACGGCCAGACGTTCGCCCTCAACACCGTGCTCCAGCGCGCCGGCGCCCGCACCGGGCTGCTGGTCACCGCCGGCTTCCCCGACCTCCTCGACATCGGGCGGCTCCGGCTGCGCGACCCCATCGACTTCTTCGCCGCGCCCGCGCACCCGCTCGCCGACCGGCGCGACGTCCGCGAGATACCCGAACGGGTCCGCGCCGACGGCACCGTCGAACTCCCGCTGGACGAACGGGCGTTGCTGGACGCCGTCGCCGACCTCAGGGCGAGCGGGGTGACGGCGTTGGCCGTCTGCTTCCTGCACGCGCACGCCCACCCGGCCCACGAGCGGCGCGCCGTCGAACTCGTCCGCGCCGCCCACCCCGATCTCGTGGTCGCCGGCTCGGCCGAACTCTGGCCCGAGGAGAAGGAGTTCGAACGGGCCACGGTCGCCGTCCTCGCCGCGCACGTCGCCGGCCTGCTCGGCGGCTACCTCGCCGACCTCACCGAGCGGCTGCGCGCCGCCGGGCTTCGCTGCCCGGTGCACATCACCAAGTCCAACGGCGGCGTCATGTCCGTGACCGGTGGCGCGCACCGCGGGAACGAGAGCGACGCGGACGGCCGAGCGCCGCTGCGCGCCGCCGTGGAGACCCTGCTGTCCGGCCCCGCCGCCGGCGTCGCCGGCGCGGTGCGGCTCGCCGCCGCCGCCGGCGTGGACCGGCTGATCACCATGGACATGGGCGGCACCAGCGTCGACTGCACCATCGTCGACGGCGCCGTGCCCTACTCCACCGACTCCGCACTCGGCGACTTCCCGCTGCTCATCCCCGCCATCGAGATCGACTCGATCGGCGCCGGCGGCGGCTCCGTCGCCCACCTCGACGCCTCCGGGGTGCTCAAGGTCGGCCCCCGCAGCGCCGGCGCCCAACCGGGCCCCGCCTGCTACGGGCGCGGCGGCACCGAACCCACCCTCACCGACGCCTACGTCGTCTGCGGCCACCTCGCCCCCGAGGCCCCTGAGAACTCAGAAAGCTTCGCCGACGGCGCCGTCACCATCGACCCCGAGGCCGCCCGCGCCGCGTTCCGCCCGCTCGCCGACCGGCTCGGCCTCGACGTCCGGCAGGCGGCCGCCGCCACCATCGACGTGGCGACCGCGATGACCCACGCCCGGCTCCTGCCGCTGCTCGCCCGCCGCGGCGTCGACCCGGGCGCCACCCACCTCGTCGCCTACGGCGGCGCCGGGCCCGTCCAGGCCGTGGCGCTGGCCCGCGCCCTCGCCGTCCCCCGGGTACTGGTGCCCTGGTCGCCCGGCACGCTCTGCGCCTTCGGCGCCCTGGTCAGCGGCCTGCGGCAGGACCTCGTCACCTCCGTCGGCGAGACCACCGCGACCCTCGACGACACCCGCCTCGAAACCGCCTGGAAGGACCTCACCGAGCGGGCCCTCGCCTGGTACGCGGAGCAGGACGCCACCCTCCACACGACCGTCACCACCCGCCGCTGGGCCGACGTGCAGCGCGCCGGCCAGTCCTTCACCCTCCCCGTCGTGCTGCCCGACGACGCCCCCGCCACCGTCGCCGAGCTGCGCCGCGGCTTCGCCGCCGCCTACCACGCCGCCTACGGCGTCGACGCCTCGGCCGCCGAACTCGACGTCCGCAACCTGCGGCTCACCCTCACCGCCGACGCCGCCTCGCCCCCGTTGCCCAGCGCCACCGCGACCGGCGGCGCCGCGCCGCGCCCGCACCGGCTCTACGAGAACGGTGCCGAGGTGGCCGCCGTCAAGGTCGCGCGCGCCGACCTCCCGGCCGGCGCCACCCTCGCCGGGCCGGCCGTCATCGCCGCGCCCGACACCACCGTCTACGTGCCGGGCGGCGCGGTCGCACGCGTCGACCCGGCCGGCAACCTGCTGATCGACACCGGCGTCGCCCGGGGAGAGGCCGGCTGATGCGCAGCTCACCCGTCACCCTGGAGATCCTCACCCACCGACTCACCGCCGTGGTCGAGGAGATGGCGGAGACCATCCGCCGCACCAGCTTCAGCGTCTTCGTCAAGCAGACCGCCGACTTCGGCACCTGCCTGGTGACCCCGCGCGGCGAGGTGTTCGCCGCCCCACGCACCATCTCGGGCAACCTGATGATCGGCATCCCGGCCGCCACCGCCATCGCCTCGCTCGCGCCCTACGCGCCGGGCGACGTCGGCATCAGCAACGACCCGGACGGCACCGGCGGCCTGGTCACCCACCTGCCCGACGTGTGGCTGTGGGCGCCGCTGTACGCCGAGGGCCGGATCATCGCCTACGCCTTCAGCTTCGTGCACGCCTCCGACATCGGCGGCGACGTACCGGGCTCCATCTCCTGGCACCACACCGACATCCACCAGGAGGGGCTGCTCATCCCGCCCGCCAAGCTCCGCGAGGGCGGCCGGCTCAACGAGGCGCTGCTGCGCACCGCGGTCGCCAACACCCGGGTGCCCGAGGAGAACCGGGGCGACATCGAGGCCCAGCTCGCCGGGCTCGCCACCGCGCAGCGCCGCATCGACGAGATCACCGCCACCTTCGGCGCCGCCGCCGTCACCGACGCCGTCGAGGACCTGCTGGACGAGGCCGAGCGGCGCGCCACCGGGATCCTGCGGGGCTTCGGCGACGGCAGCCACCGCTTCGTCGACTACGTCGAGGGGCTGCGCGCCGAGGGCCGGCCGGCCGGGACCGGCGAGGTGCTGGTGCCGCCCACCCGGCTGGCGGTGGAGCTGACCCTGACCGACGGCCGGCCCCACCTGTCGTTCCAGGGCACCTCGCCGCAGGTCGCCGAGGCCATCAACCTGCCGACCGGCGGCGAACCCGGCCACTACATGCTGGTGTTCGCGCTGGTCAACTACCTGGTGTCGCGCGACCCCGGCATCCCCTACAACTCCGGCCTGGTGCGCGCCGTCACCGCCGACCTGCCGCCGGGATCCATCGTCAACCCGGGCCCCGGCGCCACCTGCGGGGTCCGTGCCGCGGTCTTCTTCCGCATCATGGACTGCGTCCTCGGCTGCCTCGCCCAGGCCGCGCCCGACGCCGCCCTCGCCACCGGCTCGGGCGCCGTCGCCATCGCCACCGTCGCGCACACCGACCCGACGACCGGACGCCGGCACGTCGCCGTGGGGCAGCCGCTCACCGGCGGCTCCGGCGGCCGGCCCGGGCTCGACGGACTGCACGGCACCAGCTACACCGGCGGCTGGCTGCGCAACGTGCCCAACGAACTGCTCGAACAGGACGTCCCCGTGCTGGTCGAGGAGTACCGCTACCGCCCCGACTCCGCAGGGCCTGGCCGCCATCCGGGCGGCGCCGGCATCGTGCTCCAACTCCGCGCGCTGGCCGACGGGGTGACGCTGGCCGTGCGCGGCATGGAGCGGCTGGAGTTCCAGCCCTGGGGCGTCGCCGGCGGGCTGCCCGGCGCGCCGGGGCGCGCCGTGCTCAACCCGGGCACCCCGGGGGAGCGCGAGCTCGGCCGGGTCAACGTTCTCGAACTGGCCGCCGGCGACGTGCTGCGGGTGGAGACCGCGGGCGGCGGCGGCCTCGGCGACCCGGCCGAGCGGCCGGCCGCCGACGTCGCCCGCGACCAGGCACGCGGCCTGCTGACCGAGGACGCGGCGCGGCGCGCCTACGACGTCGACGCCGCCCCGACGCGCGCCGGCCGCGGCCTGTTCGACGTCGGCCCGGCGCGCCGGGCCCACGAGGCGCGCTGGCCACCACCTCTCCAGGAGCGGCTGATCGCCGCCCTCGACGCGCTGCCGCCCGCCCGGCGGCCCGCCGCCTACCGCCGCGCCTACCTCGCGGCCGAGCGGGCCGCCGGCACCGGGCCCATCACCGACGCGTTCCTGGCCGCCGCCCTGCGCGCCGTCATCGACCAGAAGGAAACCCGCTCGTGACCGCACCGACCCCGCTCCGCTTCGGCCTGATGACCTACGAGGCCGCGCCCTGGGACGAACTCACCGCCCGCTGGCGGGCGTTCGAGCGGCAGGGCTGGGACGCCCTGTGGGCCGGCGACCACCTGTGGAGCGACCTGGCCGACGACGGCACCACCTCCCGGCCCCGGTTCGACGCGTGGCTGCTGGCCGCCGGCATCGCCGCCGCCACCGAACGCGTCACCGTGGGCACCCTGGTCAGCGCCTTCCCGCTGCGCAACCCGGCCGTGCTCGCCAAGCAGGCCATCACCCTGGACCACCTGTCCGGCGGCCGGTTCGTCACCGGGATCGGCGCCGGCGGCAACCCACGGGACCACGCGGTGGCCGGCGCCGACAGCTGGGAGCCGGCCGAACGCGCCGCCCGCTTCGGCGAGTACGCCACGGTCGTGCGCGGCATGCTCGACCAGGACCGCTTCGACTTCGCCGGCGACCACTACCGGGTCGAGGGCGCCGTCCGCGCCCCCGCGCCCCTCGCCGCCCCGCGCCCGCCGCTGCTGGTCGCCGCCCACCTGGAGTCCACCCTCACGGTGGCCGCCCGGCACGCCGACGTCTGGAGCAGCTACGGCTCGCTCTTCTCCCAACTCCGGCGCGGCGTCCGGCTCACCGAGGCGGAGAGCGTGCGACTCACCGCCCGCCGGGGCCGCCTCCTCGACGAGCACGCCGAGCGCGCCGGCCGCGACCCGGCGACCATCCGGAAGACCTTCATGGCCGGCTTCACCGAGGACGCGCCGTTCGAGAGCGTCGAGCGCTTCCGGGACTTCGTCGGCCGCTATGCCACCATCGGCATCACCGAGTTCATGTTCCCCTTCCCCCTCCAGGGCCGGCACCGGGACGGCGTCTTCGAGGAGGTCGTGGCGCGCGTGCTGCCCGCCCTGCGGACCGGGGAGGCGCCGTGACCGGCGCGCCCACGGCCGCCGAGGCCGCCGCCCTCGGGCCCGAACTCGTCGCGCTGCGCCGCGCGTTGCACGCCACGCCCGAGGTCGGGCTGCGGCTGCCGGCCACGCGGCGGGCCGTGCTCGACGCGCTCGACGCACTCACCCGAGGGGCCGGGGACGCGCTGACCGTGCACACCGGCCGGGCCCTCGACTCCGTCGTCGCGGTGCTGCACGGCGCCCGGCCGGGCCCCGTGGTCCTGCTGCGCGGCGACATGGACGCGCTGCCGGTGCGGGAGCGCACCGGGCTGCCGTTCGCCGCCGAGGGCGACGCCATGCACGCCTGCGGCCACGACCTGCACACCGCCGGACTCGTCGGCGCCGCCCGCCTGTTGGCCGCCCGCCGCGACCACATGGCCGGCTCCGTGGTGCTGATGTTCCAACCGGGCGAGGAGGGCTACGACGGCGCCGGGTTGATGCTCGACGAGGGCCTGCTCGACGCCGCGGGACGGCCGGTCGACTCCGCCTACGCGCTGCACGTGGTCGCCGACCTGCCCGCCGGCCGCTGCTACACCCGCCCCGGGCCCGTGATGTCCTCCTACGGCGTCCTGGACGCCACCGTCACCGGCCGCGGCGGCCACGGCGGCCGCCCGCACGAGGCGCTCGACCCCATCCCGCCCGCCACCGAGGCGGCCCTCGCCCTCACCACCTACGTCGCCCGCCGCTTCGACGCCTTCGACCCGGTGGTGGTCACGGTCGGCGAGTTCCACGCCGGCACCGCGCCCAACGTCGTCCCCGACTCGGCCCGGTTCCGCGCCGGCGTCCGCACCTTCACCGACGTCGCCACCAGGCGCGTCGCGGCCGAACTCCCGTCCCTGGTGCGGGGGATCGCCGCCGCGCACGGCGCCGAGGCGGACGTCACCTTCCGCACCGTGCTGCCCGCCACCGTCAACGACCCGCACCACGCGGAGCTGTTCGCCCGCACCGCCGCCGAACTCTTCGGCGCCGACGCCTACCAGGAGCTGCCGCGCCCCCGGATGGGCTCCGAGGACTTCTCCCGCGTCCTCGCCCGGGTGCCCGGCGCCTACGGCTACCTCGGCGCCGCCCCCGCCGGCGTCGACCACCCGGCCGGCAACCACGCGCCCACCGCCGTCTTCGACGACTCCGTCCTGCCCGCCGCCGCCCGGCTGCTGGCCGCGCTCGCCTGGCGGCACGTCGGGCCCTCACCCAGGAGCACCCCGTGACGACCCACCCGCAGCCCACCGCCACCACCGCCAGCACCGCCACCGGGACGGCCGCCATCGGGACCGCCGGCTGTACCGGCGCCGCCGCCGGCCGGGGCGCCGACCTCCTGGTGGACGCCCTGGTCGCCGGCGGCGTCACCACCCTCTTCGGTGTCCCAGGCGACACCGGCGTCGTCTTCTACGACGCGCTCCACCAGCGGGCCGACGCGCTCCGCCACGTCCTCGCCCGCGACGAGCGGCACGCCGCGGCCATGGCCGACGCCTACGCCCGCGCCGGCAACCGGGTCGGCGTCGTCGAGGTGTCGAGCGGCGGCGGCACCACCTACGCCGTCGGCGGCCTCGGCGAGGCCTACGCGGCCGGCGTCCCGGTGCTGCTGATCACCTCCGACATCCACTCCGCCAGCCGCGACACCGGCGCCCTCACCGAGATCGACCAGACGGCGCTGTTCTCCGCCGTCACCAAGTGGACCCGGCGCGCCGAACGCGCCGCCGACCTCCGGCCCTACATCGACCCCTACGACCCGCAGACGTGGCGGTCGCCGGCCGACGCCATGGCACGTCGCTTCTACCACTGGGCACCGTCCGCCTGACGACCCCTCGGGTCGCATCCCAGA
>NZ_SMKI01000140.1 GCF_004348415.1 Streptomyces hainanensis | reverse complement strand
GGGCCGTAGGGCCCGGCCGCGGGGGGCTGCTCCCCCGCCCGCGGGTCGGGCTGCTGGCCGTACTGCTGGCCGTGGTAGCCCTCGGGCGGACGGGGCTGTGCGCCCGGCGGGTTCTGGTAGGCGGGGTCGTACCCCGCGGGGTAGCCGCCCTGGGGTGCCTGGCCGCCCTGGTGGTTCTGCTGACCCTGCGGCTCGCCCTGCCAGCCGGACGGGTCGCCGCCACCCGGCGCCTGGCCGCGCTCACGGTCGTACGGCGCTTGCATCGCTACCCCACCTCAAGGATTCACGGACCGGCCCCTCCGGCTGGCGGTGGCTCATGTGCCGGGGTCCACCTTCTCACTCCCGGCGGAGCCGCCGCTGCTGCCTGCGCCGATGTCGGCGGTGGTCTCACCCGGGGAGGCGCTCCCGGTGGTGTCGGGCCGCTCGGCCGTCGACTCGCCGTCCTGGCCGGCGCCGCCGTCGTCCTCGCCGTCACCGTCGTCGTCCTGTCGGGCCGCCGCCCGCTTGCGCTGGGTGTACATCCGGATACCGGCGAGCACCACCAACAGCAGGCCGCCCGCGATCACCATCATCACCTGGGGGGTGATCGAGGTGACGTCGACCTGGAACTGCATGGGCTCGCCATAGCGCTGGCCGTCGGCCGTGTAGAGCTGGGCGGTGAGGCTGACCGGACCGTTGGCGTTGGCGGTGGTGGAGAACTTCACGGACTGGCTGTGGCCGCTGCCGATCAGCACGGCCTGGGCTTCGCTGATCTCCAGGCCGAGCCGGCGGCTGGACTGGAGGCGTAGTTCGAGGCCCTGGACGTCCTGCACCAGGTTGTTCTGGACGGTGACGGGAATGGTGGCGCTGCGCCCGGAGAGGGTGATGTCGGCCTTGGGAATGAGGTGGACCTGCTCGGTGAGGCCGGTGATCTCGCCCAGCACCCGGCTGCGGAAGTCGGCGGCCGACTGGTGGGTGCCGCGCCAGGAGGTGGACATCTCGCGGTGGATCGCGTTGCCGAAGGGCACGGTGACGCGGTCGGGCTCGCTGAGGATCACCGTGAAGTCGTCCAGGGTGCGCTTGGTCTCCCGCATCGACTGGAAGGCGCTGGTCGGCAGCTCCTGGTCGCGCAGCTCCTGCGGGTAGGCGTCGGCCGAGGGCACCCGCTGGTTGGCCGCGGGGTCCGGCTCGGCCGCGGCGGCCTCGGAGAGGTCCATGAACCGCACCCAGCCGGCCTCGTCCCGCAGCGTGGTCAGCGCCGACGCCATGGCCTCGGCCTGGTCGGCCGTGGGCATCCGCTGCGGGGCCATCACGATGGAGCGCTCGAGGGTCGGCTCCTGCTGGTGGATGGCCAGCGTCTGGGCCAGCAGCGCCTGGCCGGCCAGCGAGGCCCGGCCGGTGCTGCTCATGTCGCCCTCGAAGAGGGTGGAGAGCCGGGCGTCGGCGACGACGGCGGTGGTGCCGCCGCCGATGGGCCGGGCGGCGGTGGTGGTGTAGGGGAGGGAGTCGCCGTTGCGCAGGCTGTCGCTGCGGGCGATGACCTGGTTCGCGCCGGCCGAGGTGGCCACCGAGACGATGTCCGGGTCGATCGCGCCGTTCACCGGCCAGGCGACCCGGTTGTTGACCCGGATCTCGGTGTTGAGCACGGTCTCGATCGTGATGGCCGCGGTGTCGGTGGCGGTCCGCAGCTGGCCGAGCGCGCCCTGGACGTCGACGCCGCGGTGGGCGAGCGAGGCCAGGTCGGGATCGGCGAAGGGCAGCGCCACCACCTCGTCGCCGGTGACCGCTTCCTGGAGCTCGGACAGGAAGGCGCGCGCCTCGTCCTGCCCGGTGCCGTTGACCAGCTCCCCGTTGTCGCCCGGCACCTGGTACTGCTCCAGCATGGCGTCGACGGAGGCCAGCAGATCGGGGTCGATGACCCAGGTGACCGGAAGATCGGCGCCCAGCGAGACCATTTCGTAGAGCCGGCCGCCGGGTGAGATCTCGTCCAGCAGGGTGTCGTCCCGGAAGACCGGCGTCTGGACGGCGTCGGAGCCGGTCTGGGCGGTCAGATGGGTGCCGGAGATCAGCGGCCACATGACGGTGAGCCCGGTCTGCGCGGCGGAGCCGTCCTGGCCGTCCGGCTGCCAGGAGAGCAGGGTTCGGCCGATCCCCAGGTTGTCGTCCCAGCGGGCGGTCTCCGTCTGCCCGATCAGCGTGACGCCCAGCTGGTAGACGCCGTCCTCCCCGAGGGCCAGCTCGGAGACGGGCACCTCCAGGGAGAAGGTGCTGGACATGCCGGGAGCGATCTCGCCGATGTCCTGGCCGTGATCCCGCACTATCAGGCCGTCGACGGCGCTGTCGAAGCCGGTGCGCGACATCGCGTCGTCGACGGCGCTGCGGTTGCCAAGCGGCACCCCCTGGCGGGCCGCCACGGAGCTGTCCACGATGGCGGAGTCGCCCTCGTTGGTGATCGTGCCGCTGATGGTGACATCGCCGTCGGCGGTGGGCAGCACCGGGTCGACGTCGGTGATGGAGACGGTGGCCGTGCGGTCGCCGGTGCCGACCTCGCCGGTCCGTTGCTGGGGGGCCTCCTGGGCCGTACTGTGCCCCATGCCGGTCAGCAGCGGAACAGCGGCGACCGTGGCGATCAGGGAGGCCAGCCGCCGGTGACGGCGCAGCCCCCTCAGCCGCCGGTTCGCACGGGTGCAGGACATCGTCTCTGCGACCTCTGCCACGCGTCAGCCCCGTTCCTCATTCGTGCCGCGTCTCCGCCAAGCCGCCCTCATGGTAACGATGATCTGCCTGCCCCCGTGCCCGCAGTGGGACGGGGACCGGAGGAGGGGCGGCGCCCGGGTGGGCACGTACCCTGTGCTGTTGTGCCGAACGACAGCAAAGAGACGTACTCCCAGCCTTCCTCGACGGAGCTCAGCCAGGTGCAGCGGCGTGCCGTGGGGGAGTTGCTGAGGGTGTCCCCCGTCGCCGACGATCTGGCCGCGCGCTTCGAACGTGCGGGGTTCTCGTTGGCGCTCGTCGGCGGATCGGTGCGCGATGCCCTGCTGGGGCGGCTCGGCAACGATCTGGACTTCACCACGGACGCCCGCCCCGAGGACGTGCTGCGCATCGTCCGGCCCTGGGCGGACGCCGTCTGGGAGGTGGGGATCGCCTTCGGCACGGTGGGCTGCCGCAAGAGCGCTCCGGCGACGGACGACGGGGAGGCGCCGCGCGACTACCAGCTGGAGATCACCACCTACCGTTCCGAGGCGTACGACCGTGACTCCCGCAAGCCCGAGGTCGTCTACGGCGATTCACTCGAAGAGGACCTGCTGCGCCGGGACTTCACCGTCAACGCGATGGCGGTCGCACTGCCCCGCAAGGAGTTCATCGATCCGCACAACGGGCTGACCGACCTCGCACGCCGCGTGCTGCGGACCCCCGGCACCCCGGAGGCGTCCTTCTCGGACGACCCGCTGCGGATGTTCCGGGCCGCGCGCTTCTCCGCCCAGCTGGACTTCACGGTGGCCGAGCCCGTCAGGGCCGCCATGACGGACATGGCGGAGCGGATCGACATCGTCTCCGCCGAGCGGATCCGCGACGAACTGAACAAGCTGCTGCTCAGCGACCACCCGCGCAAGGGCATCTCCCTGCTGGTCGAGACCGGGCTGGCCCAGCGGGTGCTGCCCGAGGTGCCGGCGCTGCGCCTGGAGCGGGACGAGCACCACCGGCACAAGGACGTCTACGAGCACAGCCTGACCGTGCTGGAGCAGGCCATCGCGCTGGAGAACGGCAAGCCGGACCTGGTGCTGCGGCTGGCGGCCCTGCTGCACGACATCGGCAAGCCCCGGACGCGACGGTTCGAGGGCGACGGCCGGGTCTCCTTCCATCACCACGAGGTGGTGGGAGCCAAGATGACCAAGCAGCGGATGACCAAGCTCAAGTACTCCAACGACATCATCAAGGACGTCTCGCGGCTGGTGGAGCTCCACCTGCGCTTCCACGGCTATGGCACCGGTGAGTGGACCGACTCGGCCGTCCGCCGCTATGTGCGCGACGCCGGCCCGCTGCTCGACCGGCTGCACAAGCTCACGCGCTCCGACTGCACCACCCGCAACAAGCGGAAGGCTCTCGCACTCTCCCGGGCCTACGACGGCCTGGAGGAGCGCATCGAACGCCTCAAGCAGCAGGAGGAGCTCGACGCCATCCGCCCGGACCTGGACGGCAACGAGATCATGAAGGTGCTCGAAATCGGCCCGGGGCCGGAGGTCGGCAAGGCCTACCGTCACCTGCTGGAGCTACGCCTGGAGCATGGGCCGCTGGGGCAGGAGGGCGCGGTGGCCGCGCTCAAGGACTGGTGGGCTGCCCAGGGCTGAGCGCCGTTTCGACTGTTTCACGTGAAACGACCGTCCTGCGCAGCCTGGAGATGATCAACGCCGTGATGGCATAGATCGCGGAGACCGTCACCAGCAGCATCGGCGACCGGCCGTCCAGCGGCAGTATCAGGGCGGCCAGGCCCGCCGAGCCGACGAAGGCGATGTTGAAGAGCATGTCGTAGAGCGAGAACACCCGCCCTCGATAGGCGTCGTCGACCGAGGACTGCACCACGGTGTCGGTCACGATCTTGGTGCTCTGGGTGACCAGGCCGAGCAGGAAGGCCGCGATCACCATCGGAGCCGGCCGGAAGGTGAGGCCGAGAGCGGGGACCAGCACGGCGGCCAGGCCGGCGCAGCCCGCGTACCAGCCGAAGCCGCCGAGGCGGGCCACGGCCCAGGGCGTGATCAGCGCGGCCACGAAGAAGCCGACAGCGGAGGATCCCACCACCAGCCCCAGCCAGGCCATCCCCTGGTCCTCGTCGCCGTTCGCCCAGGCGTAGCGGGAGAGCATCAGCACCATGACCAGCAGCGCGCCATAGCAGAACCGCATCAGGCCGACCGCGCCGAGCGACCAGGCCGCCGCGGGGCGGCCGGCCAGATGCCCGAGGCCGCCGACGAGCCCCCGCGCCGTTCCGGCGATCGCCGCGGCCAGCCCGGGCTGCGCCTGGCCGGCCGCTGGCCCCAACTGGTCGGCGCTCAGGCGGAGGGCGGCCAAGCCCGCGACGAGGTAGATGGTTCCGGCGAACGCCAGGGCCAGGGCGTCCTCGATGCCCTGGGTGCGGGCGATGAAGCCGGCCACGAAGCCGGTGCCGCCGCCGATGGTGGCGGCGATGGTGCCCGCGGTGGGTGACAGGGAATTGGCGATCACCAGCCGCTTCTCGTCCACGACCAGCGGCAGTGCCGCGGAGAGGCCGGCCAGGATGAAGCGGTTGATGGCGGTGACGGAGAGCGCGGAGAGATAGAAGAGCCAGTCGGGCACGCCGGCCAGGACCAGGGCGCAGGTGATGGCGGCGAGGGCGCCGCGCAGGAGGTTTCCGTGCAGCAGCACCTGACGCCGCCGCCAGCGGTCCAGCAGCACCCCCGCGAAGGGCCCGAGCAGTGAGTAGGGCAGCAGGAGCACGGCCATCGCCGCCGCGATGTCGGCGGACGTGGCCTGCTGCTCCGGTGAGAACACCACATAGGCGGCCAGGCCCACCTGGAAGACGCCGTCGGCGAACTGGGAGAGCAGCCGCACGGTCAACAGGCGACGGAAACCGTCGAAACGCAACAGGGTGCGGAGATCCGCGACGACTGACACCGGGTGTTCCGGTCTCTCATGTTTCACGTGAAACGTCCGCACGGGGAGCGACTCCCCAGTCGACATAGGCGGTGGCCTGCGTGGCCGGGCGCGTGGGGGCCAGGGCGAACGCGTCCGGGGCGCCGTCCAGCACGCCGCCGCCGGGGTCGTCGGAACCGTCCTGGCGCACCACGTCGTGTTCCGGCCGCAGCACGTCGCGGATCACCAGCGCGCAGAGGTAGAGCGTGCCCAGCAGGTGCGCCAGGATGGCCAGCTGGTAGCCGCCCTGGGGGAGGCCCTGGTTCCCCTCGCCGTGGACGTACGCCAGGTACATCCAGATCCCCAGGAAGTAGAGCACCTCGCAGGTCTGCCAGATCAGGAAGTCGCGCCAGCGTGGCCGGGCCAGCGCGGCGAGCGGGATCAGCCAGAGGACGTACTGCGGGGAGTAGACCTTGTTGGTGACCACGAACAGGGCCACCACCAGGAAGACCAGCTGGGCCAGCCGTGGCCGGCGTGGTGCGGTGAAGGCCAGGACGGCGATGGCGAGGCAGCCCAGCACGACCAGCGCGGCGGCGTAGAGGTTGACGGAGCCCAGGGCGACCTGGGCGCGCTGCGCGATGATCAGCCAGAACGAGCCGAAGTCGACCGGTCGGTCCGAGCTGAACGTGTAGAACTCGGCCCAGCCCCGGGGGGCCAGCACCAGCACCGGCAGGTTCACGGCCAGCCAGGCGGTCACGGCGCCCGCCGCCGTGGTACCGAACTCCCGCCAGCGCCCGGCGCGCCAGCACAGCAGCAGCAGGGGCCCGAGGAGCAGCAGGGGGTAGAACTTGGCGGCGGTGGCGAGGCCGATCAGCACGCCGGCGGCCAGCGGCCGCTCGCGGGACCAGGCCAGCAGCGCCCCGGAGACCAGGGCGACCGCCAGCAGGTCCCAGTTGATGGTGGCGGTCAGGGCCAGCGCCGGCGCCAGGGCGAACAGCAGCCCGTCCCAGGGGCGGCCGCGGTGGGTCCGGGTGACGCAGACCGCGACGACCACGGCGCAGACCATCAGCATGCCGGAGTTGACCAGCCAGTACAGCTGCTCCGGGCCGGCGTCCCCGAGGCCGTTGGGCGTGAGCCAGGCGGCGAGCTGCATGAAGAGCCCGGTGAGCACCGGGTACTCGAGGTAGTCCTTGTCCCCGGACAGTTCGAGGGGGATGCGGTCGAAGTAGGGGATGAGCCCTTCGCCGAAGCCGCGGCCGTTGTAGAGGTGCGGGATGTCCGAGTAGCAGGCGTGGGTGTACTGGTCGGTGGCCCCGAAGAGCCAGCCGCCGTTGTAACACGGGGCCTTCTGGAGGAGGCCGAGGGCGAACACCCCGATGGCCAGCAGCGCGACCACACGGACCGGCGTCCACCGGCCGCCGGCCGAGACCGCCCGGCGGCCCGCGGGCCCGCCGATCAGCTCGCTGCCGGCGGCCGCCACCTCGTCCTCGGCGGTGGGCCGCGCGGCGGCCGGCTGGTTGGGATACGCCATGGTCACATCCTGCCTCACGGTCCCCCGCCAGGGGGACAGGGCACGGTTACGCCACGGCCCCCGTGCCCTTGCGGGGCACGGGGGCCGTGGCGAGCAACAGGCCGGACGGCTAGCCGCCGCCGAAGATGCTTCCGTTGTCTCCGCTGTTTCCGTTGGTCTGGCCACCTTCGGACTGTCCGGTGTCCGCGCCGCCGTCCGCGGTTCCGCCGTTGTCGGTCGCCCCGCCGTCCGCGGTTCCGCCGCCGTCGGCCGTGCCGCCGTCCGCGGTTCCACCACTGTCGTCGTTGCAGTTCGGGTCGAACGGGCCGCAGGGCGGAGTCGGCTCCTCGGTCGGCTCGTCGGTGACCGGCGGCTCCGTGGTCGGGTCCGCGGTCGGCTCGTCCGTCTCCGGCTCGTCGGTGGTCGGGTCCGCGGTCGGCTCGTCGGTGGTCGGCTGGTCGGTCGGCTCGTCCGGCGCGCAGGTGGCGCCGCCGCCGCAGACCTCCTCGCCGAAGTCCTCCGGGGGCTCGGGGAAGTCCTCCTCTTCGCCGGTCCTGGCGGCGCTCATGAAGCCCATCCAGACGTCCAGCGGCAGCGAACCACCGTTGATCCGCTCTTCGCCGGCGGTGTTGAACATCGACATGAAGGTGCCGACGCCCACGCCGTCCTCGATCTCCTGCTCGGAGAGGTCCTCCTCGGCGTCCGGTGCGCGCCACATGCCGATGGCGGTGGAGAGCTCGGAGCTGTAGCCGACGAACCAGGCACTCTTGTTGTCGTCGGTGGTACCGGTCTTGCCGGCCACCGGGAACCCTATGTTGGCCGCGGCGTTACCGCTGCCATCCGGGTTCTGGACGACGTCCACCAGCATGTCCGTCACGGTGTCGGCCACGTCGGAGTCGAAGGCCTGGTTGCGTTCCCCCTCGTGGGTGTACAGCGTGTTGCCCGTGCTGTCGGCGACCTCGGTCACCGAGTAGGGCTCGTTCTGCTCGCCGCTGGCCGCGAAGGTGCTGTAGGCCGAGGCCATCCTGATCGGACCCGGCGTGGAGACGCCGAGGGCAAAGGTAGGCACGCTGTCGTTCGCCTCGACCAGGCTGCCGGGGAGCAGCCCGGCGCTGACCGCGGCCTCGCTCACCCGCTCCGGGCCCACGTCCATGCCGAGCTGGGCGAAGGGTGAGTTGGCCGAGACGACGGTGGCCTCCCGCAGGGTGATGTCACCGCGCTCTCGTCCCTCGAAGTTGCGCTGTTTCCACTGCACCTCCTCGCCGGTCTCCTCGTCCTCGACCATGGCGGGCTCGCCGTTGTACAGCTCGATGGGGAGGTCGTTCTCGCTGCGGTAGACGCTCTCCGGCGAGACAATTGTCCGGTCGCCGTCGGGCTGGTCCGCTGGCTCCTCCGGGTCCCGGGCGCCGTACTGGAAGGCGGCCGCGAGCACGAAGGGCTTGAAGGTGGAGCCGACCTGGACCGCTGGGCTGTTCGCGTTGTTGCTGAAGTGCTGGGTCGCGTCGACGCCGCCGTAGATCGCGCGGATCGCGCCGTCACCCGGCACCACCGCGGCCCCGCCGAACTGGATGTGCCGGTCCTCGTCGCGGGCCTCCGGGTCGAGGCGGTCGTCGCTGACGGCGGTGACGGCCTCCTCCATCTGGTCCACCATCTCCTGGTCGAAGGTGGTGGTGATGCGGTAGCCGCCACGGGCGAGCTCGTCCTTGCTGACGATGCCCTGGGCATCCAGGTAGTCGTCGGCCAGCCGGGTCAGGTAGCCGATCTGCCCATCCTGGACGATGGCCCTGCTGGGCGGGAGGATGTCGTCGATGGGGAAGCCCTCCTCCAGGATGGCCTGGAGGTCCTCGTCGCTGAGCCGGTTGCCGCGGATCTCGATCTCGTTCCGCTGACGCAGCGTCGACTCCCAGCGCTCCTCGGCCCGGGCGGCGTTGCTCTCGTTCAGCTCGCCCGTCTCGCTGTCATAGGGGTCGTAGAGGCTGGGGCCCTTGAGGAGCGAGGTGAGGAACGCGGACTGGCTGGCGTCCAGATCCCGCGCGTCGACGCCGAAGTAGGCCTGGGCCGCGGCCTGGATCCCGCAGGCGCCGCGGTTGTAGCAGGAGGTGTTGAGATAGCCCGCGAGGATCTCCTCCTTGGGGTCTTCGGCTGCCACCTTGACGGAGAGCAGCAGCTCGCGTGCCTTCCGGGCCAGGGTCTGGTCCTGCGAGAGGAACGCGTTCTTGACGTACTGCTGGGTGATGGTGGACCCGGACTGGACTTCGCCGCCACGGGCCATGTTGAGCATGGCGCGGCCGATGCCCCAGAGGTCGACGCCGGAGTCGGTCCAGAAGGACTGGTTCTCCGCGGCCACCACGGAGTCCTGCATGTCGATCGAGATGTCGTCGAGCGGCACGATCTGACGGTTCACGTTGTCCCCGCCGGAGACGGCCATCCGATCGCCGTTCGCCCAGTAGTAGACGTTGCTCTGCGCCAGGGCGATGGCGTTGGGGTCCGGCTTCGGGATCATCGCGTAGGCGATGCCTACCGCACCCATCAGCAGGATCATGAAGGAGAGCGCCGAGCCGAGCACCTGCCGCCAGGACGGCACGAAGCGCCGCCATCCCGTGTGGTTGTGCCGCGGGTAGTCGATGAAGCGCTTCTTCCGCGGCGTCTCGGGCGCCCTCCGCCGCCGGCTGCCGGCGACGGAGCCCTGCGCGGCGCGGCGCGCCTCGGCGCGGCTGCCGTACGACGGACGGGTCGGCGTCAGCTCGGCCGTGGCGTCGACGGGCGGCTCCGCCCCGCCCGGCGGCGCGGGCGGCGGGCCGGCACGGCGGCCGTTCGGTGCCGCTCCGCGGCGACCGCGCCCCGGCGGCTGCTTGCGACGGTGCTCGCTCATGGACAGCTACTCCTCGTACGGACGTGGGCAGCCTGCTACGGCAGGTCCTACTGGTGTCTTCCAGTCCCCCGATGTGCCGCTCGGCCAGGCGACCGGGCGCACTGCACCATGAGTCTGGACGCCGTTCGGCGTCGCCGGGTTCCCGGCCGCGGTGGTCTGCACGGGGCAAGACTACGCAGCCGCAAAACGCATCTTTCTTTCCTTAAGCATCAATTGGGGCGAAACGCCTTGGGAGAAGTGAAGATGTGACCCCCCTCACCGAGTCCCGACTTGCCGGCCCCCCGGGCCCGGTCTATCGTCGAGATGTATCGAACCGATACATCGGTTCAATGCATCGAGATGAGCGTCGACGACAGTAGGGTGCGTCGACACGGCACGGACAGGCAAGGCAAGGCACGACGGATGAGAGCGGAGGTGACCGCACCGGTGAGCCGGCGCTCAGGGGTCCTGGAGTTCGCCGTACTCGGCCTCCTGCGCGAGTCCCCGATGCACGGGTACGAGCTGCGCAAGCGTCTCAACACGTCGCTGGGCGTCTTCCGGGCGTTCAGCTACGGTTCCCTCTACCCCTGTCTCAAGACGCTGGTCCAGCAGGGCTGGCTGGCGGAGGAGTCCGGGCACGGCTCGGACGACCCGCGGGCCGTGCCGCTGTCCAACCGCCGGGCCAGGATCGTCTACCGGCTGACGGCCGAGGGGAAGGAGCGCTTCGAGGAGCTCCTTGCCCAGACCGGGCCCGACGCCTGGGAGGACGAGCACTTCGGCGTTCGTTTCGCCTTCTTCGGCCAGACCTCGCGGGACGTGCGGATGCGCGTGCTGGAGGGCCGCCGCAGCCGTCTCGAGGAGCGTCTCGCCAAGATGCGCGCCTCGATGGCCCGCACTCGCGAGAAGTTGGACACCTACACCCTCGAACTCCAACGCCACGGCATGGAGTCCGTGGAGCGGGAGGTCCGCTGGCTCAACGAGCTGATCGAGAGCGAGCGGGAGGAGCGCGACCGGCGCGAGCAGCGTGGCCGGGGCGAGAACCCCCAGTAGCCACCACCTCGCGGGCGTGCCCCCGACAGAGGACAACACCCCCCACCAACACCCCCGCGACGATGCGGGGTCATGTCAGAACAACCACAGGGAGCAACCGGAATGGGTTCGGTTCGCGTAGCCATCGCCGGCGTGGGCAACTGCGCCGCATCGCTGGTACAGGGCGTCGAGTACTACAAGGACGCCGCCCCGGACAGCCGGGTCCCGGGCCTGATGCACGTCACCTTCGGCGAGTACCACGTCTCGGACATCGAGTTCGTGGCCGCGTTCGACGTGGACGTCAAGAAGGTCGGCACCGACCTGGCCGACGCCATCGGCGCCAGCGAGAACAACACCATCAAGCTCTGCGACGTGCCCACCACCGGCGTGACCGTGCAGCGTGGCGAGACCCACGACGGTCTCGGCAAGTACTACCGCGAGATCGTCACCGAGTCCGACGAGGCCCCGGTCGACGTCGTCCAGGTGCTCAAGGACACCAAGGCCGACGTCCTGGTCTGCTACATGCCGGTCGGCTCCGAGGACGCCGCCAAGTACTACGCCCAGTGCGCCATCGACGCGAAGGTCGCGTTCGTCAACGCGCTGCCGGTCTTCATCGCCGGCACCAAGGAGTGGGCCGACAAGTTCACCGAGGCCGGCGTCCCGATCGTGGGCGACGACATCAAGTCCCAGGTGGGCGCCACCATCACCCACCGGGTGATGGCCAAGCTGTTCGAGGACCGGGGCGTCATCCTGGACCGCACGATGCAGCTGAACGTCGGCGGCAACATGGACTTCAAGAACATGCTGGAGCGCGACCGTCTCGAGTCCAAGAAGATCTCGAAGACCCAGGCGGTGACGTCCCAGATCCCCGACCGCGACCTCGGCGAGAAGAACGTCCACATCGGCCCCTCCGACTACGTGGCCTGGCTGGACGACCGCAAGTGGGCCTACGTCCGCCTTGAGGGCCGTGCCTTCGGCGACGTGCCGCTGAACCTGGAGTACAAGCTCGAGGTCTGGGACTCCCCCAACAGCGCCGGTGTCATCATCGACGCGCTGCGTGCGGCCAAGATCGCCAAGGACCGCGGCATCGGCGGCCCGATCCTGTCTGCCTCCTCCTACTTCATGAAGTCCCCGCCCGTGCAGTACTTCGACGACGAGGCGCGCAACAACGTGGAGAAGTTCATCCGCGGCGAGGTCGACCACTGAGGCGCACGACCCCCGTGTGAGCTACCGGACGGGCCACGGCCCGGACCGGTGCGCGCCCGAGGCCGTCGCCCGGGCGCACAACAGGACGGCAGCCCCGGACCGCGACCGGGGCTGCCGTCGTCTGTGGTGACCGCGTCACGGCGGTCAGCGGTCGACCACCCGGTCGACCTGGGTCGTGGTGTGCCGCAGGATCGCCTTCAGCTCGTCCCCGACCTTGGGCCCCTGGGCCTCGGCCGGCACGAACAGGATCGACACCTGCATGTGCGGCGGCTCCGCGAACCAGCGCTGCTTGCCGTCCCAGACGAACGGCGACAGGTTGCGGTTCACGGTGGCCAGGCCCGCCCTGGCCATCCCCTTGGCGCGCGAGGTGATCGTCTGGAGCGCCTTCGGCGCCTCCAGGCCCACGCCGTGCGAGGTGCCGCCCGCCACCACCGCCAGCCAGCCGTCCCCCGGCGCCTTCTGCTGCCGGTAGCCGAACCGGTCGCCCTTGGCCACCGGCGTCACGTCGAGCACCGCGCCCCGGTACTCCGTCGCCCCGTGGTCGCCCAGCCAGAGCCGGGTGCCGATCCGGGCCCGGAACCTGGTCTGCGGGAACTGCTGGCGCAGCCGGGCCAGTTCCTGCGACGACAGGTGGCTGACGAACATCGTGTCCAGCGGCAGCCGGGCCGCCCGCAGCCGGTCCATCCAGCCGATGACCTCCTCGACCGCGTCCGTGCCGTCCGTCCGGTCGAGCGGCAGGTGGATCGCGAAGCCCTCCAGCCGCACCTCGTCCAGCGCCGCCTGGAGCTTGCCGAGGTCACGCGGCGAGACGCCGTGGCGCTTCATGGTGCTCATCACCTCGACCACCACCCGGGAGCCCACCAGGCCGTACACCCCGTCGACCGACGAGGCGCTCCTGATCACCCGGTCGGGGAGCGGTACCGGCTCCTCGCCGCGCCGGTACGGGGTCAGCACCAGCAGGTCGCCGCTGAAGCGGTCCTTCATGGCCGCGGCCTCGTACGTCGTGCCGACCGCCAGGGTCTCCAGGCCGTGCAGCGCGACCTCCTCGGCCAGCTTGTCGTGGCCGAAGCCGTAGCCGTTGCCCTTGCAGACCGGCACCAGGTCCGGGAAGTCAGCCACCACCGACCGCTGGTGCGCCCGCCAGCGGTCCTTGTCGACGTACAGCGTGAGCGCCATGGCCGGGGAGACCCTTTCTCTGCGTTACCGCGCGAGACTGGTGCGCGGTGTGGTTCGTGGGTGCGAGATGCGAGGGGTCAGCGTCGCGACATATACATGTCGAACGCCTTGTGGAGAAGCTTGTTGAGCGGGAAGTCCCACTCGCCGAGGTACTCGGCCGCCTCACCGCCCGTACCCACCTTGAACTGGATCAGGCCGAAGAGATGGTCGGTGTCCTCGAGCGAGTCACCGATCCCCCGCAGGTCGTACACGTCAGCCCCGAGGCCGTGCGCGTCCCTGAGCATGCGCCACTGCATGGCGTTGGACGGCCGTACCTCCCGCTTGTGGTTGGCGGACGCACCGTACGAATACCACACGTGACCACCCACGATCAGCATCGTGGCGGCCGCCACCGGCTCGCCCTCGTGCTGCGCGATGTAGAGCCGCATGCGATCCGGGTCCTCGGAGTTCAGCACGCGCCACATCAGCTCGAAGTAGGACTGGGGGCGCGGGCGGAACTTGTCGCGCTCCGCCGTGATCTCGTACAACCGCTGCCAGGTGGCCAGATCCTCGTAGCCGCCGCGCACCACCTCGACGCCGGCCTTCTCGGCCTTCTTGATGTTGCGCCGCCACAGCTGGTTGAAGCCCTTCTGCACCTCTTCGAGGGAGCGGCCGCGAAGCGGGATCTGGAAGACGTAGCGCGGCTGCACGTCGCCGAAGCCCGCGCCCTCGTCCTCGCCCTGCTGCCAACCCATCCGGCGCAGCTTGTCCGAGACCTCGAAGGCCCGCGGCTCGATGAACGTCGCCGAGACGTCCCGCAGCCGCCTGACGTCCGGGTTCTGGATGCCGGCCTTGACGGCGGCCGCGTCCCAGCGGCGGATCACCACGGGGGGGCCCATCTTGACCGAGAAGGCGCCCTGCTGCTTGAGGTGGTCGAGCATGGGCTTGAGCCAGTCCTCGAGGTTCGGCGAGAACCAGTCGATCACCGGCCCCTCGGGGAGGTACGCCAGATACCGCTTGACCCGCGGCACCTGCCGATACAGCACCAGGCCGGCGCCCACCAGGCGGCCCGTCCGGTCGAACCAGCCGAGCGACTCGGAGCGCCAGGCGGACTTCACGTCGCCCCAGGCCGGCACCTGCATGTGGCTGGCCGAAGGTAGCGATCGGATGTACGCCAGATGCTGCTCGCGGCTGATGGACCTCAGGGTCAGGCTCATACGGGGCGCTCCTCCGGTCGCCGGCTGCGTCAATCGCAGGGTCGTGCCGGAAGCCTAACGGCGCCCGGGCGTTGACGTGATGCCAAGGCCGGCGTGGGGGTGCCTCCCGGGCCCGCGGGGTGCTCACCGGGGCCCGGAAGGCCCGGTCAACCGAAGACGCCGCCGAACGGCCCGCCGTGGGCGAACCCCAGATAGAGGCCGATGCCGGCGGCGCCGAGGCCGATGACCGTGACGAACCGCTGCGCGGTGGTCACCGAGATCATCTGTGCCCGGGCGCCGAGACCGACCCCGACCAGCCCGGCCCACGAGCTGATCAGGTGCATGTCCGACCAGAACGCGAAGAGCGCGGCGACCGCCCCCACCAGCAGGGTGGCGATGGCGAACCGGTTCTCCACGGGGTGTGGTCTGCCGTCGATGTTGAGTAGATGCTCCGCGTAGGCGAAGGGGCCGTGGTGCGCGGCATGTGCCATGGGACACCTCCAAGGCGCGAATGACCCGTCCTGTCCAGATTGCTCCGCGGACCGCCCCGATTTCAACCGGAAGGACTGAGACAGGTACGGTGTAGTGTCCGCCCCCTTGTGAGGCGGACCGCATCACGACCCTCCTGCCACGGAACGCCCGTGGCCGCCTGAGTCCAGAGGAGGTGGGTTTTCGCATGCGTCACTACGAGCTGATGGTGATCCTCGACCCCGATCTTGAGGAGCGCGCCGTCGCCCCCCTGATCGAGTCCTTCCTGTCCGTCGTCCGCGAGGGCAACGGCAAGGTCGAGAAGATCGACACCTGGGGCCGTCGCCGGCTGTCCTACGAGATCAACAAGAAGCCCGAGGGCATCTACTCGGTCATCGACCTGCAGGCCGAGCCCGCGGTCGTCAAGGAACTCGACCGTCAGCTGAATCTGAACGAGTCGGTCATGCGGACCAAGGTCCTGCGCCCGGCCACCCACTGATTCGAGCGCCCCGCCGGGGGCCCGGACTCCGATCCCGGTCCTGGTGGGCGAGCGGCACCGTCAGTGTCATTGTCAGAGCCATACGTAATCATCGCAGCAACAACAGTTAACCCCCGCCGAGAGGTACCCCCATGGCAGGCGAGACCGTCATCACGGTGGTCGGCAATCTGGTCGACGACCCCGAGCTGCGCTTCACTCCATCCGGTGCGGCGGTCGCGAAGTTCCGCGTCGCGTCCACGCCGCGCATCTTCGACCGGCAGACCAACGAGTGGCGGGACGGCGACGCGCTGTTCCTGACCTGCTCGGTCTGGCGCCAGGCGGCGGAGAACGTCGCCGAGTCGCTCACCAAGGGGATGCGGGTCATCGTCCAGGGCCGGCTGAAGCAGCGGACCTACGAGGACCGGGAAGGCGTGAAGCGCACGGTCATCGACCTCGAGGTCGACGAGGTCGGCCCCTCGCTCTTCCGGGCCACGGCCAAGGTCACCAGGTCCGCCGCGGGCAGCGGCGGCGGTGGTGGCGGTCGCGGCGGCCAGCAGGGTGGCGGCGGCTGGGGTGGCGGCGGCCAGCAGGGCGGCCAGGGCGGCCAGGGCGGTGGACCCGCGGG
>NZ_SMKI01000013.1 GCF_004348415.1 Streptomyces hainanensis | reverse complement strand
CTCCCGGCCCGTGGGCCCGGCGCGCACGCCCGCCCCGCGCCCCGCGCGCAACGGTGGGTGGGCGAAAAGCCCGGCGGGCAGCGGCGGCTACCCCGCCACGCCCGCCACCTCCGTCACCGCCCGCGGGATCGCCGTCGGGCCGGCGACCAGGTCCAGGCTGAGGCCGGTCGTGGCGGGGGTGTCGAGGAGGGCGAGCAGCACCGCCGCCACGTCGTCCCGGCTGATCGAGCCCCGCTCGGTGGACTCGGCCAGCGTCACGAGACCCGTGCCCGGCTCGTCCGTGAGGCCGCCGGGTCGCAGGACCGTCCACGACAGGCGCCCGGTCCGCGACCTGATGTCCGCGTCGGCCGCCGACTTGGCCCGCAGGTAGGCCGCGAACACCGGGTCGGTGCCGGGCGGCGGCTCCCGGTCCGCGCCGATGGAGGAGACGATGACGAAGCGTCGCACCCCGGCCAACTCGGCCGCGTCGGCGAACAGCACCGCGCCGCCCAGGTCCATCGTCTCCTTGCGGGCCGCCCCGCTGCCCGGTCCCGCGCCCGCCGCGAAGACGGCCGCGTCGGCGCCCTCCAGATGGCGGGCCACCTCCCCGACCGTCGCCGACTCCAGGTCGCAGACGGCCGGTTCGGCGCCGGCCGCCCGCAGGGCGTCGGCCTGGGCCGGGTTCCGGATCAGGCCGACGGCCTCGTCACCACGCGCCGCGAGCAGCCGCTCGAGCCGCCGGGCGATCTTGCCATGTCCACCAGCGATGACTGTGCGCATGCCGTCGACCGTACGCCACCGCACCGGCCATCAGCCGCTGGCCGCCGGCCGTGGCCGGCTACCGCACCCGGTCGAGCGGCAGTGACGCGACCGCGCCGCGTGGCGACGCGTTGACCCCGCGGACCCGGTCGAGTTCGGAGTCCGACAGCGCGCGCCCGTACACCCGAACCTCGTCCAACGCGCCCGTCATGTACTGCAGACTGTCCGGCCGTTGGCCCAGGTGCACGCCGAACGTCGAGTTCCGACTCACGCTGCCCGGCACGTCGGCCCTGGTCAGCGCGTCACCGCCGTCGATCGACAGCCGCAGCTCGCCGTCCGCTCTGGTGAAGGCCAGGTGGTGCCACTGGCCGTCGTTGTAGGCGCCCGCGGTGTCCAGGTTGGCCGAGGTCGGGGCCGACGAGCCGTCACGGGTGGTGATCAGGGCGCGGACCCGGCCGCTCGCCGGTTCGCCGCGTACCCACACCTGTGGGTTGTTGGAGCCGACGCCGCCCATCCACAGGAACGGGTGGCTGCCGCTCGTCGCCGAGTACCTGAACCACAGGCTCACCGTGAAGTCCTCGCTGCCAAGCGGCTGTTCACGCCGGTACGGCAGCCGTACCGCGTCGTCCCGGCCGTCGAACGTCAGCGCGGAGCCGAACCGCCCCTCGGTCGTCGTCGCGCCGCCGATCACATACCCGGACGACGCGCCGTGCGCGGCGTCCCTGGTGGTCGGGCCCGTTCCCGACCGGCCGCCGAGGAAGGGCTCGCCGAAGCGGGCGAACCGGATCTCGTCCCGCGCGTCCACCGGGCCGGCCTCGTACATCAGACCGACCGTCGTGTCGTCGATCTTGACCATGTCCGAGTAGCCGGCCCAGTCGGTGGTCACCAACGCCGCCTGGTCGACGCTCTGCCAGGTGCGGCCGCCGTCCCACGAGGAGCGGACCATCATGCGGCGCCGCCGGTCCGGGTCGGCGGGCGAGGCGAACAGCAGCCGCGAGTCGTCGAACGGGATCACCGAGCCCTGCACCTGAGGGGTGTAGAGGTCGGGCAGGGTCCTGAAGGGACCGGCGAAGCTCTCGCCGCCGTCCCGGCTCCAGGCGTGGCTGCGGTGGCCGAGGTCGGTGCCGCCCTGCTCGCGGCCGTTGACGTAGATGCGGCCGTCGGGCAGTTCGGCCAGCGTCGACTCGGACGGCCGCTGCGCGTAGGTGCCGTCGGCGGCCACCGGGTGGCTGTCGACCGCGCCGAGCTCCCAGTTGTCGCCGCCGTCGTCGCTGTAGGCGAGGGCCACGTGGCTGGCCGTGACGCCGCCGTCCCCCCAGCTCTCCGCGTTGATGGTGAAGACCAGCCGGCCGTCGTGCGCGCCGCGGGCGAGCTGGATCCCGTGCACCGGGCCCGTGGCGTACCAGGAGTCCCAGTCGTCGGGCCGCAGTTCCTCGGCCAGGCTGCGCGGCTCCGACCAGGTGCGGCCGTCGTCGTCGCTGGAGGAGAGGTACGGGATCCGCTCGCACGGCGCCGGGCAGTCGCCGCCGCCCGGCAGGCCGGCGTTCCTGGTGGACGGCAGCAGGATGCGGCCGGTCTCGGTGTCGACCACCGGGGCCGGGTTGCCGTGCGTGTCGCCGTCGCCTTCGTCGATCACCTGGTACGGGCTCCAGGTACGGCCGTCGTCCGTGGACCGCTTGACGACGATGTCGATGTCGCCGGCGTCGGTGCAGTCGTTGGTGCGGCCCTCGGCGAACGCCAGCAGGGTGCCGCTGTTGGTTCGCACGATCGCGGGGATGCGGAAGCAGGCGTAGCCGCCGTCCAGGTCGGAGCGGAAGATCACCTGCTGTTCGATGGCCGCCGGGCCGACGTCGTCGGACTCGGGCGCGGAGCCCGGTGGGGCGGCGAATGAGGGGAGGGGGAGGAGAGAGAGGGCGAGGGCCGCGACGGCGATCGCCGCGCGACGTGGGGTCAACGCCATGCCAGAACCAGCCTTTCGGGCGGGGTGGCTGCTACACGGTGCGGCTCGTTCGTCGGACATCGCACATCATCCGACGAACCGTCACGAAGTGTCTCCTGTTGCGAAGACCATGACAAGGAGCCGTGGCCGGTCAGTACCCTGTGGACTGCCGCGGCAGCTCCGGGCCGCCGGCCGCCCCGGCCCCGCAGTACTCGCGAACGGCGCTGGTCCTGGCCACGATCCGGCCACGGTGGATGACGAGGCGGCTGTAGGCGAGCGACAGCGCGTCGGCGACCGTTCGCCCGCGCACCGCCAGCAACTCGGCCGGGAAACCGGCCTCGATCCGCACCTCGGGCAGCCCGAGCGCGGCTCTGGCCCGGTCGCTCACGGCGCGGTAGGCGTCGCGCGGCCGGCAGACGCCGCGCGCGGCCAACTCGTGCGCCACGTCGAGCGGATCGCCCCGCCCCACCGGATTGACCGAATCCCGCAGCGCGCCTCCGCCGGCCGCGACCCGCACCCCGGCCGCCGTCAGCAGCCGCACCGGCGCGCGGCCCCGGGCGGTGGCCAGGCCGCAGGACCCGGGCGGCAGACAGATCACCGTCACCCCGGCCGCCGCCAGCTGCCCGGCGGCCCGCGCCGCCACCTCGGGCGGCAGCCGTGAGAGCCCACCGCAGGGCCCGATCGCCACCCCGGACCGGCAGGCGCCGGCCGCCGAGGCGAGCCGGGCCAGCCGCACCGGATCCGCGCCGTCCGTGTGCAGGTCGATCGCACAGCCGTGCTCGTCCGCGAGGCCGAGCACGATGTCCAGATAGCCGGCCGGGTCCGGATCGAGATCCGGCGAGCCGCCGAGCGCCCCCGCCCCCATCTTGGCCGCCTCGGTCAGCAGCGCCCGGTTGTCCGCGCCGGCCAGGCCGGTCAGCAGCCGGGGCACCGCCACGACGCCCAGCTCCGCCAGGCCGCGCAGCGTCCGCGCCGTCTCCAGCGCGGCCTCCAGCACGGCCAGGCTCTCGGCGCCGCCGATCCTGACGTGGCTGCGCTGGGCGGTGGCGCCGTGCCCCAGCTGGGTCAGCGCGGCCTCGGTGATCCGGCGGCGCAGCGCCACCGGTGTGCCGGCCGGCGGGCCGGGCAGCACACCGGTGAGCGCGGTGTCGTGGTGGGCGTGCGGCTCGGCGGGGGCGGGCAGCAGCAGATAGCCGGCGAGATCGACCTCCTGCGCGCCCGCGGGCGGGGTCAGGCTGCCCGGGGTGCCGACGGCCTCGATCCGGTCCGCGCTCAGCAGGAGGTCGACGGTGCGCCCGTCGGCGAGCCGGGGTCCCCTGAGTGTGAGCATCGCCATGGAGCGTACGGGTCCCGTGTGGCCCGGGAGGGCAAGGAGGAAATAGTCGTACCGCTGTGGTGGATCACCGGTCGGCCCCCGGTCTCAAAGGATTTCTCCTTCTGCCCGGGACCGTGTAATCTCTTCAGCGCTCGCCCCAATAGCTCAGTCGGCAGAGCGTCTCCATGGTAAGGAGAAGGTCAACGGTTCGATTCCGTTTTGGGGCTCTGAGATGTGGGTCTCCGTCATCGGCGGAGATCCCCCGTCTCATAAGGGCGGCGTAGCTCAGTCGGTAGAGCAAACGGCTCATAATCGTTGTGTCACCGGTTCAAGTCCGGTCGCCGCTACCTCAAGTAGCCGGTTGAGGGGTCGCTCCTCCGATCGGCTACTCTCTCTGTGTTGAAGCAAGTGTTTCACCCGTCCATCCGTCAAGGAGCACTCACGTGGCTGCCACCGACGTCCGCCCGAAGATCACGCTGGCCTGCGTGGAGTGCAAGGAGCGGAACTACATCACCAGGAAGAACCGGCGTAACGACCCGGACCGCCTGGAGATGAAGAAGCACTGCCCGCGCTGCAACCAGCACACCGCGCACCGCGAAACCCGCTAACACCAACCGCAGAGTTTCGTAGACGAGGCCGCTCCCGTCCCCGGGGGCGGCCTCGTAGGCTGTCTGGCCGCGCCACCGTCACGCCAGGAAGCCGAGTTGAGAGGGATCCCATGCCACTGGACGAGTCCTTCGTCGGGCGGAGCTACCCGCCCACCGAGCCCTACGAGGTCGGGCGGGAGAAGATCCGGGAGTTCGCCCACGCCATCGGGGACGCCAACCCGGCCTACGCCGACCCGGAGGCGGCCAAGGCCCTCGGCCACCCCGACGTGATCGCACCGCCCACGTTCGTGTTCTCCATCACGTTCGCCGCGGCCCAGACCGTCATCCAGGACCCGCAGCTCGGCCTCGACTACAGCCGGGTCGTCCACGGCGACCAGAAGTTCGCCTACTCCCGCCCGGTGCGCGCCGGCGACCGGCTCTCGGTGACCTCGGTCATCGAGTCCGTCAGCTCCCGCGCCGGCAACGAGATCGTGGACGTGCGCGGCGAGGTGCACGACGCGTCGGGCGAACACGTGGTGACCGTGCACACCAAGCTGGTGGCCAGGATGACCGGGGCGGGGGAGTAGGCATGACGGCACGGATCGCGTACGCGGACGTCGAGGTCGGGACCGAGCTGCCGGGCGCCGTCTTCCCGGTCGACCGCGCCACCCTGGTGCGGTACGCGGGCGCCTCTGGCGACTTCAACCCCATCCACTGGAACGAGCGCTTCGCCAGGGACGTGGGCCTGCCGGACGTCATCGCGCACGGCATGTTCACCATGGCCGAGGCCGGTCGGATCATCACCGACTGGGCCGGCGACCCCGGCGCCGTGCTGGAGTACGGCGTCCGGTTCACCAAGCCGGTCGTCGTCCCGGACGACGACAAGGGCGCCGAGATCGAGGTCACCGCCAAGGTGGCGGCCCTCCTCGACGAGGAGGCCCGCACCGTCCGCGTCGACATCACGGCCCGCAGCGCCGGCCAGAAGGTCCTCGGCATGGCCCGGGCGGTCGTCCGCCTGGCCTAGGGCACCCGGCAGGGCGATGATCGTGCCATGACGACCGCATCGTTCGATCCACGTGGGCTGCTCGCGGAGAGCCGGCTCGGGGTCCTGGCCACGATCAAGAGAGACGGGCGACCGCAGCTGTCGCCCGTCACGCCGTTCTACGACCGGTCGGCCGAGGTCATCCTCGTCTCGATGACCGAGGGGCGGGCCAAGACCGCCAACCTGCGGCGTGACCCGCGGGCCACGCTGAACGTCACCGGCGCCGGTGGCGCGTCCTGGGCCACGGCCGAGGGCGTGGCCACCCTCACCGGCCCCGGGGCCGACCCGCACGGGCCCGAGGTCGAGGCTTTGGTGGACTACTACCGCAGGGCCGCGGGCGAACACCCGGACTGGGACGAGTACCGCGCGGTGATGGTCTCCGACCGCCGCGTGCTCATGACCATGACCGTCGACCACGTCTACGGCGCCCGCATCCGCTGACCCCCGCCGGCGGCCGTCCAGCCGGCCCCCCGCGACGCGCGACCGGGAACGCTCCCCGCCCGCGGGCAGGCCCGGCCGGCCGGGGCCGGTGGCGGCGCGCGCCGCCGCGCGACGCGGGGGGCCGTACCCCATGTCCCTTCGAGCCGTTGCGCCCGGCAGGGCGCATACGCTGGGGAGGTGCAGGAGACCAGAAACGCATCGCTCGCGCCCCTGACCACTCTCCGCGTCGGCGGGCCCGCGCAGCGGCTCGTCGTGGCCGAGACCGACGACGAGGTGGTCGCCGAGGTGCGGGCGGCCGACGCCGCCGGCACCCCGCTGCTGGTGGTCGGCGGCGGCAGCAACCTGCTCGTCGGCGACGCCGGCTTCGCCGGCACCGCGCTCCGGATCGCCACCACCGGCCACCACCTCGACGGCACGGCACTCGAACTGGCCGCCGGTGAGAACTGGTCGGACGCCGTCGCCCGCACCGTGGACGCCGGCCTGGCCGGCGTCGAGTGCCTGGCCGGCATCCCGGGGTCCGCGGGGGCCACGCCGATCCAGAACGTCGGCGCCTACGGCCAGGAGGTCTCCTCCGTCATCACCGAGGTCGTCGCCTACGACCGCGTCACCCGCGCCGTCGTCACCATCCCCCGCGCCGAGTGCGGCTTCGCCTACCGGCACAGCCGGTTCAAGGCCGAGCCGGACCGTCACGTCGTGCTCCGGGTGCGGCTCACCCTGGAGGACGCCGGCGGGCTCTCGGGGCCCATCCGCTACGCCGAGGCCGCCCGGCTGCTCGGCGTGGCCCCGGGCGCCCGGGTGCCGGTCGGCACCGCGCGGGAGGCCGTCCTCAAGCTGCGCACCGGCAAGGGCATGGTGCTCGACCCCGAGGACCACGACACGTGGTCGGCCGGCTCGTTCTTCACCAACCCGATCCTGGACGACGCCCAGCACGCCGCCTTCCTGGCCCGCGTGGCGGACCGCCTCGGGCCCGACGTCGAGCCGCCCGCCTACCCGGCCGGCGCGGGCCACACCAAGACGTCGGCGGCCTGGCTGATCGACCGGGCCGGCTTCACCAGGGGCCACGGCACGGGCCGCGCCCGGATCTCCGGCAAGCACACCCTCGCGCTCACCAACCGGGGCGGGGCCACCGCCGCCGACGTGCTCGCCCTCGCCCGCGAGGTAAGGGACGGCGTCGCGGCCGCCTTCGGCGTCACCCTGGTCAACGAGCCGGTGCTGGTCGGCGCCACCCTGTAGGGGGTGTCAGACCGCCAGCCACTCGTCGATCTCCACCAGGATCTTCTCCCGCACGTCCTGCGGCGCCGCCGAGCCCCGCACCGACTGGCGGGCCAGCTCGGCCAGCTCGGCGTCCGTGAAGCCGTGGTGCTCCCGCGCGATCTCGTACTGCGCGGCGAGCCGCGAGCCGAACAGCAGCGGGTCGTCGGCGCCGAGCGCCATCGGGACGCCCGCCCGCCACAGCGTCCGCAGCGGCACGTCGGCCAGCTCCTCGTAGACCCCGAGCGACACGTTGGACGCCGGGCAGACCTCGCACGTCACCCGCGCCTCGGCCAGCCGCTCCAACAGGTAGGGGTCCTCGGCGGCCCGGACCCCGTGGCCGATCCGGCTGGCCCGCAGGTCGTCGAGGCAGTCCCGGACACTCGTCGGCCCCGACAGCTCACCGCCGTGCGGGACGGCGAGCAGCCCGCCGTCCCGCGCGATGGCGAACGCGCGGTCGAAGTCCCGCGCCATGCCCCGGCGTTCGTCGTTGGAGAGCCCGAAGCCCACCACCCCGCGGTCCCGGTAGCGGACGGCCAGCCTGGCCAGCGTCCGCGCGTCCAGCGGGTGCCGGATCCGGCTGGCCGCCACCAGCACCCGCATCCCGAGGCCGGTCTCCTTGGCGGTGGTCTCCACCGCGTCCAGGATGATCTCCAGCGCCGGGATCAGGCCGCCGAGCCGCGGCGCGTACGAGGTCGGGTCGACCTGGATCTCCAGCCAGCGCGAGCCGTCGACCAGGTCCTCCTCGGCCGCCTCGCGCACCAGCCGCCGGATGTCCTCAGGTTCCCGCAGGCAGGCCCGCGCCGCGTCGTAGAGCCGCTGGAAGCGGAACCAGCCCCGCTCGTCCGTGGCCCGCAGCCGCGGCGGCCGGCCCCCGCTCAGCGCCTCCGGCAGGCTGACCCCGTACTTGTCGGCCAGCTCAAGCAGCGTGGCGGGGCGCATCGACCCGGTGAAGTGCAGGTGCAGGTGCGCCTTGGGGAGCGACCGGACGTCACGAACAACACGATCCATCTTCAGATCCTGCCGTATAGCCACCGACGTCCGGTAGTCGCATACCCCCCAGGGGGTCCTCTCCGAACCTCAGTCCTGGGCCTCGGCCAGCAGCTTCTGGATCCGCGAGACGCCCTCGACCAGGTCGTCGTCGCCGAGCGCGTAGGAGAGCCGCAGGTAGCCGGGGGTGCCGAACGCCTCGCCCGGGACCACGGCCACCTCGGCCTCCTCGAGCAGCAGCCCGGCGAGCTCCAGGCTGTTCGCCGGCCGGCGGCCCCTGATCTCCTTGCCGATCAGCGCCTTGACCGACGGGTAGGCGTAGAACGCGCCCTCCGGCTCCGGGCAGTCGACGCCCTCGATCTCGTTCAGCATGCGCACGATCGTGCGACGCCGCCGGTCGAACGCGGACCGCATCTCCGCCACCGCCGTCAGGTCGCCGGAGACGGCGGCCAGCGCCGCCGCCTGCGCGACGTTGCTCACGTTGGAGGTGGCGTGCGACTGGAGGTTGGTGGCGGCCTTCACCACGTCCTGCGGGCCGATCAGCCAGCCCACCCGCCAACCGGTCATGGCGTACGTCTTGGCCACGCCGTTGACGATCACGCAGCGGTCGGCCAGCTCGGGCACCAGCGCCGGCAGCGAGTGGAACTCGGCGTCACCGTAGACCAGGTGTTCGTAGATCTCGTCCGTCAGCACCCACAGGCCGTGCTCCGCGGCCCACCGGCCGACCGCCGCCGTCTGCTCCCGCGAGTACACGGCGCCGGTCGGGTTCGACGGCGAGACGAACAGCAGCACCTTGGTGCGTTCGGTGCGGGCCGCCTCCAGCTGCTCCACGCTCACCCGGTAGCCGGTGGTCTCGTCGGCGACCACCTCCACCGGGACGCCGCCGGCCAGCCGGATCGACTCCGGGTAGGTGGTCCAGTACGGCGCGGGCACGATCACCTCGTCGCCCGGGTCGAGCAGCGCGGCGAACGCCTCGTAGATCGCCTGCTTGCCGCCGTTGGTCACCAGCACCTGGGAGGGGGTGTACGTCAGGCCCGAGTCGCGCAGCGTCTTGGCGACCAGCGCCTCCTTCAGCTCCGGCAGCCCGCCCGGCGGGGTGTAGCGGTGGAACCGCGGAGCGCGGCACGCCTCGACCGCCGCCTCGACGATGTAGTCGGGGGTCGGGAAGTCGGGCTCACCGGCCCCGAAACCGATCACCGGACGCCCGGCGGCCTTGAGGGCCTTCGCCTTGGCGTCCACGGCGAGCGTGGCGGACTCGGAGATCGCGCCGATCCGGGCCGAGACCCGGCGCGCTTCGGCAGCTGAGGAGGTTGCGGCACTCATAGGGGCATCGTCGCAGACGTGGAACGGCAGTGACACATGGGTTCTCCCCGGTTCTCCCGGCGTTCCCCGGTCGATCGGGGCCTGTTGTCCCCACTACCCGTTCGACGGGCGGCGATTCACCACGTACACTCCACTGCGGTGGTGCTGGCGATGCGATACGTTGTCGGGCACCGCGCGCCAAAGGGTCGTAGCTCAATTGGTAGAGCACTGGTCTCCAAAACCAGCGGTTGGGGGTTCAAGTCCCTCCGGCCCTGCTACACGTAAGGTGAACAGCCGTCCGGGTGGCCGGGCGGCCTTTGACCATGACCGGGATCAGGTGAGGACGAGTGGCTGGGATCACAGACTCCGTGGAGACCCCCGAGCCCCAGCCCCAGGGGGAGGGCACCGGCAAGCGCCGCGGTCGGCGCGCCAAGCGCGGGCCGCTGGGCCGGCTCGCCCTCTTCTACCGCCAGGTCGTCGCCGAGCTCCGCAAGGTCGTCTGGCCCTCGCGCCGCCAGCTCTCGACCTACACGACGGCAGTGATCGTTTTCGTGATCGTCATGATCTGCATCCTGACCGTGATTGACTTTGGATTCAGCCGAGGCGTGGAGTACGTCTTCGGCTGACGTTCCACCTCCGTGTCTGAGTCAGGAAGAAGCAGCTACCGTGTCTGACCCGAACCGCAATGACGCCGCGTCCGCCGAGGTCGAGGGCGAGGGCACCGCGCGTGACATTGTCGAGGCAGCGGACACCGTCGATCCGACCGAAGCTGCCGACGCCGCGGCCGGCGAGCCCGCCGAAGAGGCCGCGGAGCACGTCGAGGACGAGTCCGCCGTCGAGGCCGAGGACGAGTCCGGCCCCGTGGCCGACGCCGAGCCCGAGCCGGCCGAGGAGCCGGTGGACCCCGTGGCCCAGCTCCGCGAGGAGCTCCGGGCGCTCCCCGGCGAGTGGTACGTCGTCCACACCTACGCGGGCTACGAGAACCGCGTGAAGACCAACCTCGAACAGCGGGCCGTCTCGCTGAACGTCGAGGACTACATCTTCCAGGTCGAGGTGCCGCAGGAAGAGGTCGTCCAGATCAAGAACGGCGACCGCAGGACGATCAAGCAGAACAAGCTGCCCAGCTACGTGCTGGTGCGGATGGATCTGACCAACGAGTCCTGGGGCGTGGTCCGCAACACCCCGGGCGTCACCGGCTTCGTGGGCAACGCCTACGACCCGTACCCGCTGACGCTGGACGAGATCGTCAAGATGCTGGCCCCCGAGGTCGAGCAGAAGGCCGCCGCCGAGGCCGGCGCGGAGGGCGCCGCCGCGGGTGGCCGCAAGGTCGAGGTCCAGGTCCTGGACTTCGAGGTCGGCGACTCGGTCACGGTGACGGACGGCCCGTTCGCGACGCTCCAGGCGACGATCAACGAGATCAACCCGGACTCGAAGAAGGTCAAGGGTCTCGTCGAGATCTTCGGGCGCGAGACGCCGGTCGAGCTGAGCTTCGACCAGATCCAGAAGAACTGACCCCCACGCATCCCGGCGTTTCCGGCGGCCCGCAGGGCCCCGACCTGGCGGCCTCGCCGCCGTGGTCGGGGCCCTGCGGCCGTGCCGCCCGTCCGAGGACGGGGGCCGATTTGGGTGGGGAGGCCGCAGACAGTACCGTTGTGCGGTATGCCTTCGTCCCGCTAGGGGCACCGTTTACGAGGTAAGGACCCGGAGAGCATGCCTCCCAGGAACAAGAAAGTCACGGGGCTGATCAAGCTCCAGATCCAGGCCGGCGCGGCCAACCCGGCTCCGCCGGTCGGCCCGGCGCTGGGTCAGCACGGCGTCAACATCATGGAGTTCTGCAAGGCCTACAACGCCGCGACCGAGTCGCAGCGTGGCTGGGTGATCCCGGTGGAGATCACGGTCTACGAGGACCGTTCCTTCACCTTCATCACCAAGACGCCGCCGGCCGCGAAGATGATCCTCAAGGCCGCCGGTGTCGAGAAGGGCTCTGGCGAGCCCCACAAGACCAAGGTCGCGAAGATCACCCGCGCCCAGGTCCGGGAGATCGCCACCACCAAGATGCCCGACCTCAACGCCAACGACCTGGACGCCGCCGAGAAGATCATCGCCGGCACCGCCCGTTCCATGGGCGTCACCGTCGAGGGCTAGTCGAGCACCGGGGCTGAGTTCAGCGAAGCCCGACCGTGGCAGGGCCAGGCGCTGGTCCGGACCACGACTCCGAACAATCACCTTGCAGGAGCAGCAGTGAAGCGCAGCAAGAACCTCCGCGGCGCGGACGCCAAGGTCGACAAGAACAGCGTCTACGCACCGCTCGACGCCGTCCGTCTCGCCAAGGAGACGTCGACGGCCAAATTCGACGCGACCGTCGAGGTCGCCATGCGTCTGGGTGTCGACCCGCGCAAGGCCGACCAGATGGTCCGCGGCACCGTCAACCTTCCGCACGGCACCGGCAAGACCGTCCGGGTCCTGGTCTTCGCGACCGGTGACCGTGCCGCGGCGGCGGAAGCCGCCGGGGCCGACCTCGTCGGCTCCGATGAACTGATCGACCGGGTGGCCAAGGGCTTCCTGGACTTCGACGCCGTGGTGGCCTCGCCCGAGCTCATGGGCAAGGTCGGCCGTCTGGGCCGGGTGCTGGGTCCGCGTGGCCTGATGCCGAACCCGAAGACCGGCACCGTCACCCCGGACGTCGCCAAGGCCGTCACCGACATCAAGGGCGGCAAGATCGAGTTCCGGGTGGACAAGCACTCGAACCTCCACTTCATCATCGGCAAGGTGTCCTTCAGCGAGCAGCAGCTCGTGGAGAACTACGCCGCCGCGCTGGACGAGATCCTGCGGCTGAAGCCGTCCGCGGCCAAGGGGCGTTACCTCAAGAAGGTCACCATGACGACGACGATGGGTCCGGGCGTGCCGATCGACGGCAACGCCACCCGTGACCTGCTGGAGGAGGGCGGCGTCTCCGCCTGACGCGTCCAACAGCCGGTTCGCCCGTTCCCGTTCTGTCACAGAGCGGGAACGGGCGTTCTCGTTGTCGGAGGGTCGGGTTAGGGTGAAGTTCGGGTGTAGTAATCACATTTCCCTGGGGGGAAAGATGCGTTCCATGTACAGGGCCGCGCTGGGCGCCGCCGCCGTCGTGCTCATCGGCTGTACCGCTGCCTGCGGCGGCTCGGACGGTGGCGACGGAGACGACGCGGCCCGTGGCGGCGACACCGGCCGGGACTCCGGTGGCACCGGCGCCGTCCAGGCCGTCCAGGCCGCGGCCGAGGCCACCTCCGAGATCACCTCGGCCAGCTTCGAGATGACGATGTCCGGGTCGCAGGCGGCGACCGGCGGGGACACCGAGATGTCGGGCGTCATGTCGTGGGCCGACGGCATCGCGATGGACGCCACGATGAGCGGCGACGCGTTCGCCCTCACGCCGGAGGCGCCGTCCGAGATGCGGATGGTCATGCTCGACGACGTCATGTACATGAACCTGGGCGCGACCTTCGCGGCCGAGTTCGAGGGCCGCGAGTGGATGATGATGGACATCGGCGCCCTGGTCGAGGAGTCGGGCGACCCGACCCTCCAGGAGGCGATGGACCTCGGGTTCAACGAGGCCAACCAGGACCCGGCCGCGCAGACGGGGCTGCTGCTGCAGTCGCCCGACATCGAGGCGGTCGGCGAGGAGACGCTGGACGGCGTCACCGTCCAGCACTACCAGGGCACCGTCTCCGTCGAGGACGCCCTGGCGAACAACGCCGGCGCCGAGTTCCTCACCGAGCAGGAGCGCCAGGAGCTCGTCGACGCGATGAACGCCTCGGGCATCGAGTCCTACGACATCGAGCTCTGGATCGACGAGAACGACTTCCCGGTCCAGATCCGCCAGGAGTTCGACTCCGAGATGGGCCCGGTCACCACCGAGGTGCGCTACACCGACCTGGGCGCCGACGTCCAGGTGGCGGCGCCCGAGGAGGGCTCCTACGTCGACTTCATGGAGCTGATGGAGAGCATGGGCGCCGGCGTCGGCGACATCTGATCCACGGCTCGTCCCACCACCCGCCGCCGGCGCCAGGCAGTCGATTTGCCTGGCGCCGCGGCGTTCGCGTACTCTCCCGACGTAGCCAAAGACCGCTGGTTGTCGCCAGGGTTCGATCCGAACCCCGGTGGCCGAAGGATCCGCAGAGCGCGGACGGCCTGCGCAGGTGATCGTCTGAGACGTGGTGGACCGCGAGGTCCCGTTACGCCCCGAGCGCCTGCGCCGGGGCTGTTTGTTTTGTCGGGCAGGGCACGGGAACGTGCCGCGCCCGTCGCGCACTTCCTTCCGTGCGGTTTTCATCACCCGGCAGAACCCGGAAGGAGGGCCGAGGTTATGGCGAACACCGACAAGTCGGCAGCCGTCGCTGAGCTTCAGGAGAAGTTCCAGAAGTCGAACGCGGCCGTCGTCACGGCGTACACCGGTCTCACCGTCGCGCAGCTGAAGCAGCTGCGTCGGTCGCTCGGTGAGAACGCGCAGTACAGCGTGGCGAAGAACACACTGTCCAAGATCGCGGCCAAGGAGGCCGGGGTCAGCGGGCTTGACGAGTACTTCAAGGGCTCCACGGCCGTGGCCTTCGTGACCGGTGACCCGGTCGCGACGGCGAAGGGTCTTCGTGACTTCGCCAAGGACAACCCGGCGCTCGTCATCAAGGGCGGTTTCATCGACGGCAAGTCGCTGACCGCCGACGAGGTCAACAGGCTCGCGGACATCGAGTCCCGCGAGGTGCTGCTGGCCAAGCTGGCCGGTGCCCTGCAGGCGACCACGGCGAAGGCCGCGGCGACCTTCCAGGCACCGCTCACGAAGTTCGTCCGCACCGCGGACGCGCTGCGCGCCAAGGTCGAGCAGGAAGGTGCCGGCGAGCCGGCTCCCGCCGAGTAGGCATCCGCTCACTCACGTCACACCCCCGGCACCCAGCCGACTTAGCAGGAAGGACCGCCATCATGGCGAAGCTGACCCAGGACGAGCTGCTCGACCAGTTCGCCGACATGACCATCCTCGAGCTCTCCGACTTCGTGAAGAAGTTCGAGGAGAAGTTCGACGTCGAGGCCGCCGCCCCGGTCGCCGTCGCCGCCGCCCCGGCCGGTGGTGGCGCCGCCGCCGAGGCCGAGCCCGAGAAGGACGAGTTCGACGTCGTCCTGACCGGCGCCGGCGAGAAGAAGATCCAGGTCATCAAGGTCGTGCGCGAGCTGACCTCGCTGGGCCTGAAGGAGGCCAAGGAGCTTGTCGACAACGCGCCGAAGGCCGTCGTCGAGAAGGTCAACAAGGAGGCCGCCGAGAAGGCCAAGGACGCCCTCGAGGGCGCCGGCGCCAGCGTCGAGGTCAAGTGATCTCGGGCTTCCGTTCAGGGAGCCACTGACCGCCGTCCACGCGGTCGACCACGGGGCGATCACCCATCAGGGTGGTCGCCCCGTGGCTTTGTGTCGGACGCCTGCTTGCCCTGACGCGGGTGACGGGTATGGTGATCTTCGGCTCCCGGCAGGAGCCGGGCGGCCGCCCGGGGGCCTTGACGAACCGCGGCGGGCGCGCGATTCTCAGGTCGCGTCGCCAGATCGGTCCATGATCCGAGGCATGGATCCGGGCGCACGCGGGAAAGATCCGGCAGGACGGGCCCGCACCCGACGACCGAGGCGGTCGGGAGCGGCTCGCGCTGAGAACACCGAGGGTGGCTCCTCGATGGTTGATATGGGCATTGGACATCAGTGGGTCATGTGGCTACACTGACCCTTTGCGCTGCCTTGCTGCCTCCTGCCCGTCACCAGGAGGGCCCGGCACGCGCGCAGAGAGTCCGAGCCCTCGGAAGGACCCCCTCTTGGCCGCCTCGCGCAATGCCTCGACCAACAGTACGAACCACGGCACCAGTACCGCACCGCTGCGTGTCTCTTTTGCGAAGATCAAGGAACCGCTCGAGGTTCCGAACCTCCTTGCGCTGCAGACCGAGAGTTTCGACTGGCTCCTCGGTAACGACGCCTGGAAAGCTCGCGTCGAGGCCGCGCTGGACAGTGGGCAGGACGTCCCGAGGAAGTCGGGTCTGGAGGAGATCTTCGAGGAGATCTCCCCGATCGAGGACTTCTCGGGATCCATGTCCCTGACCTTCCGTGACCACCGCTTCGAGCCGCCGAAGAACTCGATCGACGAGTGCAAGGAGCGCGACTTCACGTACGCCGCGCCGCTCTTCGTCACGGCCGAGTTCACGAACAACGAGACCGGTGAGATCAAGTCCCAGACGGTCTTCATGGGCGACTTCCCGCTCATGACCGACAAGGGCACCTTCTGCATCAACGGCACCGAGCGCGTCGTCGTCACGCAGCTCGTCCGCTCGCCCGGCGCCTACTTCGACAGCTCGATCGACAAGACGTCCGACAAGGACCTGTTCTCGGCCAAGATCATCCCCTCCCGGGGTGCCTGGCTCGAGATGGAGATCGACAAGCGCGACATGGTCGGCGTGCGCATCGACCGCAAGCGCAAGCAGTCCGTCACCGTGCTGCTCAAGGCCCTCGGCTGGACCTCCGACCAGATCCTGGAGGAGTTCGGCGACTACGAGTCCATGCGCGCCACCCTGGAGAAGGACCACACCCAGGGTCAGGACGACGCGCTGCTCGACATCTACCGCAAGCTCCGCCCGGGCGAGCCGCCGACCCGTGAGGCCGCGCAGACCCTGCTGGAGAACCTGTACTTCAACCCGAAGCGGTACGACCTGGCCAAGGTCGGCCGGTACAAGATCAACAAGAAGCTCGGCGGTGACGAGCCGCTCGACGCGGGCGTGCTCACCGTCGAGGACATCGTCAACACGATCAAGTACCTGGTCAGGCTGCACGCCGGCGAGACCGAGACGGCCACGCCCAGCGGCCGCACGATCGTCGTCGAGACCGACGACATCGACCACTTCGGCAACCGCCGCCTGCGCAACGTCGGCGAGCTCATCCAGAACCAGGTCCGCACCGGTCTGGCCAGGATGGAGCGCGTCGTCCGCGAGCGCATGACCACCCAGGACGTCGAGGCGATCACGCCGCAGACCCTGATCAACATCCGGCCGGTCGTCGCCTCCATCAAGGAGTTCTTCGGCACCAGCCAGCTGTCCCAGTTCATGGACCAGACCAACCCGCTCTCCGGCCTCACGCACAAGCGCCGGCTGAACGCGCTCGGCCCCGGTGGCCTGAGCCGTGAGCGGGCCGGCCTCGAGGTCCGTGACGTGCACCCCTCCCACTACGGGCGGATGTGTCCGATCGAGACCCCCGAGGGTCCCAACATCGGTCTGATCGGCTCGCTCGCCGCCTTCGGCCGGGTCAACGCGTTCGGCTTCGTGGAGACCCCGTACCGCAAGGTCACCGACGGCGTCGTCACCGACGAGGTCCACTACCTCACGGCCGACGAGGAGGACCGCTTCGTCATCGCGCAGGCCAACGCCCGCCTGACGGAGGACTACCACTTCGCCGAGGCCCGCGTCCTGGTCCGCAGGAAGGGCGGCGAGGTCGACTACGTGGCCGGCTCCGAGGTCGACTACATGGACGTCTCGCCGCGCCAGATGGTGTCGGTCGCGACCGCCATGATCCCCTTCCTGGAGCACGACGACGCCAACCGCGCGCTCATGGGCTCCAACATGATGCGGCAGGCCGTGCCGCTGATCCAGGCGGAGTCCCCGCTGGTCGGCACCGGCATGGAGTACCGCTCCGCGGTCGACGCCGGCGACGTGATCAAGGCCGAGCAGGACGGCGTCATCAGCGACGTCTCCGCCGACTACGTCACCATCGCCAACGACGACGGCACCCACGTCACCCACCGGCTCGCCAAGTTCCACCGCTCCAACCAGGGCACCTCCTACAACCAGAAGGTCCTGGTCGAGGAGAACGACCGCGTGGTGGCCGGCCAGGTCATCGCCGACGGTCCCTCCACCCAGCGCGGTGAGATGGCGCTCGGCAAGAACCTGCTGGTCGCGTTCATGCCGTGGGAGGGCTACAACTACGAGGACGCGATCATCCTCTCCCAGCGCCTGGTGCAGGACGACGTCCTCTCCTCGATCCACATCGAGGAGCACGAGGTCGACGCCCGCGACACCAAGCTGGGCCCCGAGGAGATCACCCGGGACATCCCGAACGTCTCCGAGGAGGTGCTGGCCGACCTGGACGACCGCGGCATCATCCGCATCGGCGCCGAGGTCGAGGCCGGCGACATCCTGGTCGGCAAGGTCACCCCGAAGGGCGAGACCGAGCTGACCCCCGAGGAGCGGCTGCTGCGCGCGATCTTCGGTGAGAAGGCGCGCGAGGTCCGCGACACCTCGCTGAAGGTGCCGCACGGCGAGACCGGCAAGGTCATCGGCGTGCGCGTCTTCGACCGCGAGGAGGGCGACGAACTGCCCCCGGGCGTGAACCAGCTGGTCCGCGTCTACGTGGCGCAGAAGCGCAAGATCACCGACGGCGACAAGCTGGCCGGCCGGCACGGCAACAAGGGCGTCATCTCCAAGATCCTGCCCGTCGAGGACATGCCGTTCCTGGAGGACGGCACCCCGGTCGACATCATCCTCAACCCGCTGGGTGTCCCGTCCCGGATGAACCCGGGCCAGGTCCTGGAGATCCACCTGGGCTGGCTGGCGTCCCAGGGCTGGAAGGTCGAGGGCGTCGACGGCGAGTGGAAGGAGCGGCTGCGGGCCATCGGCGCCGACGACGTCGCGCCCGGCACCAACGTCGCCACCCCGGTCTTCGACGGCGCCCGCGAGGACGAGCTGGCCGGTCTCTTCGAGTCCACCATCCCCAACCGCGACGGCAACCGCCTGGTGCTGCCCTCCGGCAAGGCGCGGATGTTCGACGGCCGCTCCGGCGAGCCGTTCCCGGACCCGATCTCCGTCGGCTACATGTACATCCTCAAGCTGCACCACCTCGTCGACGACAAGCTGCACGCCCGCTCGACCGGTCCTTACTCCATGATCACCCAGCAGCCGCTGGGTGGTAAGGCCCAGTTCGGCGGCCAGCGCTTCGGCGAGATGGAGGTGTGGGCGCTGGAGGCGTACGGCGCCGCCTACGCCCTCCAGGAGCTGCTGACGATCAAGTCCGACGACGTCACCGGCCGCGTGAAGGTCTACGAGGCCATCGTCAAGGGCGAGAACATCCCGGAACCGGGTATCCCGGAGTCCTTCAAGGTCCTCATCAAGGAGATGCAGTCGCTCTGCCTCAACGTGGAGGTGCTGTCCTCGGACGGCATGTCCATCGAGATGCGCGACACCGACGAGGACGTCTTCCGCGCCGCGGAAGAGCTGGGTATCGACCTGTCCCGGCGCGAGCCGAGCAGCGTCGAAGAGGTCTGACGGGTCGGGCCGGGGGAGCGCTGCACGCGCCTCCGCCGGCCGCCCCGGGACCCCGATCAGACCATTGATGACACGACACTGAGAGGGATTGGCGAGAGTGCTCGACGTCAACTTCTTCGACGAACTGCGGATTGGCCTGGCGACCGCCGACGACATCCGTCAGTGGTCACACGGCGAGGTCAAGAAGCCGGAGACCATCAACTACCGCACCCTCAAGCCCGAGAAGGACGGCCTCTTCTGCGAGAAGATCTTCGGCCCGACCCGGGACTGGGAGTGCTACTGCGGCAAGTACAAGCGCGTCCGCTTCAAGGGCATCATCTGTGAGCGGTGCGGCGTCGAGGTGACCCGCGCCAAGGTGCGCCGTGAGCGGATGGGCCACATCGAGCTCGCCGCGCCGGTGACCCACATCTGGTACTTCAAGGGGGTGCCCTCCAGGCTCGGCTACCTGCTGGACCTGGCCCCCAAGGACCTGGAGAAGGTCATCTACTTCGCCGCGTACATGATCACGTACGTGGACGAGGAGCGCCGCACCCGCGACCTGCCGTCGCTGGAGGCGCACATCTCCGTCGAGCGCCAGCAGATCGAGCAGCGCCGCGACGCCGACCTGGAGGCCAGGGCCAAGAAGCAGGAGGCCGACCTGGCCGAGCTCGAGGCCGAGGGTGCCAAGGCCGACGCCCGCCGCAAGGTGCGCGAGGGCGCGGAGCGCGAGATGAAGCAGCTCCGTGACCGCGCGCAGCGCGAGCTCGACCGTCTCGACGAGGTCTGGAACCGCTTCAAGAACCTCAAGGTCCAGGACCTGGAGGGCGACGAGCTGCTCTACCGCGAGCTGCGGGACCGCTTCGGCACCTACTTCGACGGTTCGATGGGCGCCGCCGCGCTGCAGAAGCGCCTGGAGACCTTCGACCTCGACGAGGAGGCCGAGCGCCTCCGCGAGATCATCCGCACCGGCAAGGGCCAGAAGAAGACCCGCGCCCTGAAGCGGCTCAAGGTGGTCTCCGCGTTCCTGCAGACCTCCAACAGCCCCAAGGGCATGGTCCTCGACTGCGTCCCGGTGATCCCGCCGGACCTGCGTCCGATGGTGCAGCTGGACGGTGGCCGCTTCGCGACCTCCGACCTGAACGACCTGTACCGCCGCGTGATCAACCGGAACAACCGCCTCAAGCGGCTGCTCGACCTGGGCGCGCCCGAGATCATCGTCAACAACGAGAAGCGGATGCTCCAGGAGGCCGTCGACGCGCTGTTCGACAACGGCCGCCGCGGTCGTCCGGTCACCGGCCCGGGCAACCGGCCGCTGAAGTCGCTGTCCGACATGCTCAAGGGCAAGCAGGGTCGCTTCCGGCAGAACCTGCTCGGCAAGCGCGTCGACTACTCGGCCCGTTCCGTGATCGTGGTCGGCCCGCAGCTCAAGCTGCACCAGTGCGGCCTGCCCAAGGCCATGGCGCTCGAGCTGTTCAAGCCGTTCGTGATGAAGCGGCTCGTGGACCTCAACCACGCGCAGAACATCAAGTCGGCCAAGCGCATGGTCGAGCGCCAGCGCACCGTCGTGTACGACGTCCTCGAAGAGGTCATCGCCGAGCACCCGGTGCTGCTGAACCGCGCCCCGACCCTGCACCGCCTCGGCATCCAGGCCTTCGAGCCGCAGCTGGTCGAGGGCAAGGCCATCCAGATCCACCCGCTCGTCTGCACCGCGTTCAACGCGGACTTCGACGGCGACCAGATGGCCGTGCACCTGCCGCTGTCCGCGGAGGCGCAGGCCGAGGCCCGCATCCTGATGCTGTCCTCGAACAACATCCTCAAGCCGGCCGACGGCCGCCCGGTGACCATGCCCACCCAGGACATGGTGCTCGGCCTCTTCTTCCTCACCACCGACGAGGAGGAGCGCGAGGTCCGCGGCGAGGGCCGGTCGTTCTCCTCGACCGCCGAGGCGATCATGGCGTTCGACGCCGGCGAGCTCTCGCTCCAGGCGAAGATCGACATCCGCTTCCCGGTGGGCACCGTCCCGCCGCGGGAGTGGGAGGCGCCGGAGCCGACCGAGGCCGACGGCTCCGTGGGCGAGTACCAGCTGGGCGACAGCTTCCGGATGCGCACCACCCTGGGTCGCGCGCTCTTCAACGAGCTGCTGCCCGAGGACTACCCGTTCGTCGACCAGTCCGTGGGCAAGAAGCAGCTCTCCCAGATCGTCAACGACCTGGCCGAGCGCTACCCCAAGGTCGTGGTCGCGGCCGCGCTGGACAACCTCAAGGCCGCCGGCTACTTCTGGGCCACCAGGTCCGGCGTCACGGTCGCGGTCTCGGACATCATCGTGCCCGAGGCCAAGAAGCAGATCGTGGCCGAGACCGAGGCCCAGGACGAGAAGATCCAGAAGCAGTACGAGCGCGGTCTGATCACCAAGGACGAGCGGACGCAGGAGCTGATCGCCCTGTGGACCAAGGCGACCAACGAGGTCGCCACCGCGATGAACGAGAACTTCCCGAAGACCAACCCGATCTTCATGATGGTCGACTCCGGGGCCCGCGGAAACATGATGCAGATGCGTCAGATCGCGGGTATGCGCGGCCTGGTCTCCAACGCCAAGAACGAGACCATCCCGCGTCCCATCAAGGCGTCGTTCCGCGAGGGTCTGTCCGTCCTCGAGTACTTCATCGCGACCCACGGTGCCCGTAAGGGTCTGGCCGACACCGCCCTGCGTACCGCCGACTCGGGCTACCTGACCCGTCGTCTGGTGGACGTCTCGCAGGACGTGATCATCCGCGAGGAGGACTGCGGCACCGAGCGCGGCCTCAAGCTGGCGATCGCGGTCAAGGGCGCGGACGGCGTGCTGCGCAAGACGGAGAACGTCGAGAGCAGCGTCTACGCCCGCTGCCTGGCCGAGGACATCGTCGTCGACGGCAAGGTGCTGGCCCCGGCCGGCACCGACCTGGGCGACGTGCTCATCGACGAGCTCGTCCGGCACGGCGTGGAGACGGCCAAGACCCGCTCCGTGCTGACCTGCGAGTCCGCCGTCGGCACCTGCGCCATGTGCTACGGCCGCTCGCTGGCCACCGGCAAGCTCGTGGACATCGGCGAGGCGGTCGGCATCATCGCCGCCCAGTCGATCGGTGAGCCCGGCACCCAGCTGACCATGCGTACCTTCCACACCGGCGGTGTCGCCGGTGAGGACATCACGCAGGGTCTGCCGCGTGTGGTCGAGCTCTTCGAGGCCAGGACGCCGAAGGGCGTCGCGCCGATCTCCGAGTCGGCCGGCCGGGTCAGGATCGAGGAGACCGAGAAGACCAAGAAGGTCGTGGTCACCCCCGACGACGGCTCGGACGAGACCTCCTACCCGGTCTCCAAGCGCTCCAGGCTCCTGGTGGGCGAGGGCGACGCGGTGACCGTCGGCCAGCCGCTGACCGTCGGCGCGGCCAACCCGCACGACGTGCTGCGGATCCTGGGTCAGCGCGCCGTCCAGGTCTACCTGGTCGGCGAGGTCCAGAAGGTCTACAACGCGCAGGGCGTGGCCATCCACGACAAGCACATCGAGATCATCGTCCGGCAGATGCTGCGCCGGGTGACGATCATCGAGTCCGGCGACGCGGAGCTGCTGCCGGGCGAGCTGGTCGAGCGCTCGAAGTTCGAGTCCGAGAACCGGCGGGTCGTGGCCGAGGGCGGCCACCCGGCCTCCGGTCGTCCGCAGCTGATGGGTATCACCAAGGCGTCGCTGGCCACCGAGTCGTGGCTGTCGGCGGCGTCCTTCCAGGAGACGACGCGGGTTCTCACCGACGCGGCGATCAACGCCAAGTCGGACTCGCTGATCGGCCTCAAGGAGAACGTGATCATCGGCAAGCTGATCCCGGCCGGCACGGGCCTGTCCCGCTACCGGAACATCCGGGTCGAGCCGACGGAGGAGGCGAAGGCGGCGATGTACTCGGCGGTCGGGTACGACGACATCGACTACTCGCCGTTCGGCACCGGCTCCGGCCAGGCGGTTCCGCTGGAGGACTACGACTACGGCCCCTACCAGGGCTGACGGTTCCCTCCGGGGGTGGGTGCGCGGGGTTCTTCCCCGCCCACCCACCCCTTTCGCGTTCCCGCGCACCGGTAGCGGGCGCGCTGCCCCGCGGTCAGCGGACGTCGGGGCCCAGTTGGGCGGGGGCCTCGTCGGAGGTGGTGAAGGTCGGCATGGAGTCCGTCCGCATCGCCTCCCAGAGGGGGGCCGCCGCCTCCTCGTCGAGGAGGACGACGGACTGGCCGTCGATCATCGTCGTGCCGGCGACGGGGGCGTTCATGTAGTGGACGTCGGAGCCGCGGAGTGAGCGGAGGTCCCAGGCCAGGGAGCGGAGGTCGCCGTTGCTGAGTCGGTCGTCGACGCTGATGACGTCGCCGACCGTGTCGAGCAGGCCGTTGAGTCGGCCGGGGTCGGTGAGGGTGCCGGTGCTCAGGGTCTCGTTCAGCAGGGAGCGGAGGAAGTTCTGCTGGCGCCTGGTGCGGTCGAGGTCGCCTTCGGCGAGGGATTTGCGTTCGCGGACGTAGTCGAGGGCGGCGCGGCCGTCGAGGCGTTCGCCGTCGATCATGACGCCGCCGACCGCGTCGGTCAGGGCGCGGAAGCCGGACCAGTCGATCACGGCGAGGTGGTCGATCCGGATGTCGGTGAGGTCCTGGATGGTCTGGATCATCAGCGGCGGTCCGCCCCAGGAGTAGGCCGCGTTGAGCTTGGCCTCGCCGTGGTCGGGGATCTCGACCCAGGTGTCGCGGGGCAGCGAGACCAGCCAGGCGCTGCGGCGGTCGGCGGCTATCTGGAGCAGCATCATGGTGTCGCTGCGGGCCTCGCCCGGCTGCCACGGCTGGCCGCTGTCGGGGGTCTCGGCGTTGTCGACGCCGACCAGCAGGTAGACCAGCGCGTCGCCCTCGACGCGCGGCGGCTGGGAGACCTCGGGGAGGGTCGGCAGCGCGTCCGGGATGCGGTCGATGGAGCTGAGGGCCTGGTCGGTGCGCCAGTAGGCCCAGGCGGCGGCGGCCCCCGCGAGGAGCAGCAGGGCGGTCACGGTGCCGAGGGATATCCAGAGCCAGCGGCGCCGGCGTCTTCGTGGCGGTGTCGGCTCGTCCGCCGAGCCGGTATCGTCGGTCTTCTCGGCCGTCGCGGTGTCGTCGCTTCCACTTTCCCCACCTCTGTTCATACGGTCATTGTGCGGCCAGGAGATCGTTTTGACCGTAGCCCGTGGGGTAGGTACGCTCTGACCTTGTGCCTGGGGTTCCTCCTGCGCGCTTTCAGCGGCCACACGGGAGACCCGGGATCTGCATCCGCGTCGAGCGGGAATCCTGCAGTCTTCGACACGCCCGACCGCGTGGGTCGGCGGGTGTCCAGGTTAGCTTCATAGTGATCGGCACAGAGAAACCGGAGAAACGGTGCCAACGATCCAGCAGCTGGTCCGCAAGGGCCGGCAGGACAAGGTCGAGAAGAACAAGACGCCCGCGCTCGAGGGTTCCCCCCAGCGCCGTGGCGTCTGCACGCGTGTGTTCACGACCACCCCGAAGAAGCCGAACTCCGCGCTGCGCAAGGTCGCCCGTGTGCGACTGAGCAACGGCATCGAGGTCACGGCCTACATTCCGGGTGAGAACCACAACCTTCAGGAGCACTCCATCGTGCTGGTGCGCGGTGGCCGTGTGAAGGACCTGCCGGGTGTTCGTTACAAGATCATCCGCGGTTCCCTGGACACCCAGGGCGTGAAGAACCGCAAGCAGGCCCGCAGCCGCTACGGCGCCAAGAAGGAGAAGTAGAGATGCCTCGTAAGGGCCCTGCGCCGAAGCGTCCGGTTCACGTCGACCCGGTCTACGGCTCTCCTCTGGTGACCTCGCTGATCAACAAGGTGCTGCTGAACGGCAAGCGCTCCACCGCCGAGCGCATCGTGTACGGCGCCATGGAGGGGCTGCGCGAGAAGACGGGCAACGACCCGGTCATCTCGCTGAAGCGTGCCCTGGAGAACGTGAAGCCGACCATCGAGGTCAAGTCCCGCCGCGTCGGCGGTGCCACGTACCAGGTGCCGGTCGAGGTCAAGCCCGGCCGCTCCTCCACCCTCGCGCTCCGCTGGCTCGTGGGCTACTCCCGGGCTCGCCGTGAGAAGACGATGACCGAGCGGCTGATGAACGAGCTGCTCGACGCGTCCAACGGTCTTGGCGCCTCTGTCAAGAAGCGTGAGGACACCCACAAGATGGCCGAGTCCAACAAGGCCTTCGCGCACTACCGCTGGTAGTCGCAACCCCCATCGAGACCGAGAGAACTGAAGCCAGATGGCTACCACTTCACTTGACCTGGCCAAGGTCCGCAACATCGGGATCATGGCCCACATCGACGCGGGCAAGACGACGACCACCGAGCGGATCCTGTACTACACCGGTCTGAGCTACAAGATCGGTGAGGTTCACGACGGCGCCGCCACCACCGACTGGATGGAGCAGGAGCGTGAGCGTGGCATCACGATCACGTCCGCCGCTGTCACCTGTCACTGGTCGCTGAACGACGTCCAGAACACCATCAACATCATCGACACCCCGGGCCACGTCGACTTCACCGTCGAGGTGGAGCGTTCCCTCCGGGTGCTCGACGGTGCCGTGACGGTGTTCGACGGCGTCGCGGGCGTCGAGCCGCAGTCCGAGACGGTCTGGCGTCAGGCGAACCGTTACGGTGTGCCGCGCATCTGCTTCGTGAACAAGCTCGACCGCACGGGTGCCGACTTCTTCCGCTGCGTCGACATGATCGTCGAGCGGCTGAACGCTCAGCCTCTCGTCATGCAGCTGCCGATCGGGGCCGAGGCCGGCTTCAAGGGCGTGGTGGACCTCGTCCGGATGAAGGCCCTGGTGTGGTCCGAGGACACCAAGCTCGGTGAGATGTACGACACCGTCGACATCCCCGAGGACCTCCAGGCCCAGGCCGAGGAGTGGCGCGCCAAGCTGGTCGAGGGCGTCGCGGAGAACGACGAGGAGATCATGGAGCTGTACCTCGAGGGCACCGAGCCCACCGAGGAGCAGCTCTACGCGGCGATCCGCCGGGTGACCCTCGCCTCCACCGGTACCGACGCGTCCACCGTCACCCCGGTCTTCTGCGGCACCGCGTTCAAGAACAAGGGCGTGCAGCCGCTGCTCGACGCCGTGGTGCGGTACCTGCCGTCGCCGCTCGACGTCGAGGCCATCGAGGGCCAGGCCGTCCGGAACCCCGACGAGGTCATCAAGCGGAAGCCCTCCGAGGAGGAGCCGCTGGCCGCTCTGGCCTTCAAGATCGCGAGCGACCCGCACCTTGGCAAGCTCACCTTCATCCGGATCTACTCCGGCGTGCTCACCGCGGGCGCGCAGGTGCAGAACTCCGTGAAGGAGAAGAAGGAGCGGATCGGCAAGATCTACCGGATGCACGCCAACAAGCGTGAGGAGATCGAGCGCGTCGGCGCCGGCGACATCGTGGCCGTCATGGGTCTGAAGCAGACCACGACGGGCGAGACGCTGTGCGACCCGGCGAACCCGGTCATCCTGGAGTCCATGGACTTCCCGGCTCCGGTCATCGAGGTCGCCATCGAGCCCAAGTCGAAGGGCGACCAGGAGAAGCTCAGCATCGCGATCCAGCGCCTCGCCGAGGAGGACCCGTCCTTCCAGGTCAAGTCCGACCAGGAGACCGGGCAGACCATCATCTCCGGCATGGGCGAGCTCCACCTCGACATCCTGGTCGACCGCATGAAGCGGGAGTTCAAGGTCGAGGCCAACGTCGGCAAGCCGCAGGTCGCCTACCGGGAGACCGTGCGCCGGGCCGTCGAGCGGGTCGACTACACCCACAAGAAGCAGACCGGTGGTTCCGGTCAGTTCGCGAAGGTGCAGATCGCCCTGGAGCCGCTGGAGGACGGTGGCTACCTGTTCGAGAACAAGGTCACCGGTGGCCGCATCCCCAAGGAGTACATCCCCTCGGTGGACGCCGGCTGCCAGGAGGCGATGGACTTCGGTGTCCTCGCCGGCTACCCGCTGACAGGTGTCAAGGTGACCCTGCTCGACGGTGCGTTCCACGACGTCGACTCCTCGGAGATGGCGTTCAAGATCGCGGGCTCCATGGCCTTCAAGGAAGCCGCACGACAGGCCAAGCCGGTGATCCTCGAACCGCTGATGGCGGTCGAGGTCAACACGCCCGAGCTGTACATGGGCGATGTCATCGGCGACATCAACTCCCGCCGTGGCCAGATCCAGGCCATGGAGGACCGGCACGGGGACAAGGTCGTCAAGGCCCTTGTCCCGCTGTCGGAGATGTTCGGCTACGTCGGCGACCTGCGCTCCAAGACCTCGGGGCGTGCCAGCTACAGCATGGAGTTCAACTCCTACGGTGAGGTTCCGCGGAACGTCGCCGAGGAGATCATCGCGAAGTCCAAGGGCGAGTAGCTCTAGGCTTGGGCGATACGGGGCGTCGGGGGCGCGTTGCCGCCCCCGGTGCCCAGCCCATAAGCGAAGCGGTCAAGGGCGTCCCCTCGGGGTCCTGACCGGTTCGGTCGACCATTCTGAAAACCCTCCGCAAGACGCGGGGGGCGTACAGCACCAGTCCACAGGAGGACCCCAGTGGCGAAGGCGAAGTTCGAGCGGACTAAGCCGCACGTCAACATTGGCACCATCGGTCACATCGACCACGGCAAGACGACCCTTACCGCGGCGATTACCAAGGTGCTGCACGACGCGTACCCGGACGTGAACGAGAGCTTCGCGTTCGAGAACATTGACAAGGCTCCGGAGGAGCGTCAGCGCGGTATCACGATCTCCATCGCGCACGTCGAGTACCAGACGGAGAACCGTCACTACGCTCACGTTGACTGCCCGGGCCACGCGGACTACATCAAGAACATGATCACCGGTGCCGCCCAGATGGACGGCGCGATCCTCGTGGTCGCCGCCACCGACGGCCCGATGCCGCAGACCAAGGAGCACGTGCTCCTGGCCCGCCAGGTCGGTGTGCCGTACATCGTTGTCGCCCTGAACAAGGCCGACATGGTGGACGACGAGGAGATCATGGAGCTCGTCGAGCTCGAGGTCCGTGAGCTGCTGACCGAGTACGAGTTCCCGGGCGACGACGTTCCGGTCGTCAAGGTCTCCGCGCTCAAGGCCCTGGAGGGCGACCCGGAGTGGTCCAAGACCGTTCTGGAGCTCATGCAGGCCGTCGATGACGCCATCCCGCAGCCGGAGCGCGACATCGACAAGCCGTTCCTGATGCCGATCGAGGACGTCTTCACGATCACCGGTCGTGGCACCGTCGTCACCGGTCGTATCGAGCGTGGTGTCCTCAAGGTCAACGAGACCGTCGACATCATCGGCATCCACACGGACAAGACCACCACCACCGTCACGGGCATCGAGATGTTCCGTAAGCTCCTCGACGAGGGGCGCGCCGGTGAGAACGTGGGTCTGCTGCTCCGCGGTGTCAAGCGCGAGGACGTCGAGCGCGGCCAGGTCATCATCAAGCCCGGTTCGGTCACCCCGCACACCGAGTTCGAGGCGACCGCGTACATCCTGTCCAAGGACGAGGGTGGCCGTCACACGCCGTTCTTCAACAACTACCGCCCGCAGTTCTACTTCCGTACCACGGACGTGACCGGCGTCGTGCACCTCCCCGAGGGCACCGAGATGGTCATGCCGGGCGACAACACCGACATGCGCGTTGAGCTGATCCAGCCCATCGCCATGGAGGAGGGCCTGAAGTTCGCCATCCGTGAGGGTGGTCGGACCGTGGGCGCCGGCCAGGTCACCAAGATCCTCAAGTGAGCTGACCTTCGGGCACGTTCCCGGAAAGGGGCCTCGCTCCTCCGCAGCCGGCGGAGGCGAGGCCCCTTTCGTGTGCCCGGATGCGGGTCCTGTCGGGTGTTCGGGATCTGATGCCGGTCGTCCGCCACTCGGCGCGGATTTCGACCGTTCGGCGAGTGGCGCCGCCCGGTGGCTGCCGAGGGTGTGTGACGCTCCTTACATTTCCCCGGAGAAAGTCCGCGGAGAGGTCCGCGCACCACCCGACCCTGGAGCCGGAGATGACGACGACGCATTCCGTCCCCGAAGCCAGCGATCCGCCGCCGGGCGGTGACCTGGAGGCCCGTTCGGCCGCCATGCACGACGATCCGCGCTTCCTCGAACTGCGGTCCCGTCTCGTGCGCTTCGTGCTCCCGGCGAGTATCGGCTTCCTGGCCTGGTACGTGCTGTACGTGCTGATGTCCGCCTACGCGCGCGACGTGATGAGCACCAAGGTGGTGGGCAGCGCCAACGTCGCCCTCTTCTTCGGACTCCTGCAGTTCGTCACCACGTTCGGCATCGCGATCCTCTACTCCCGTTACGCGAACCGGCGGTTCGACCCGCTCGCGGACGAGCTGCGCGAGGAACTGGAGGCGGGGCCCGGCGTGCCGGGCGCCAGGAAGGGAGAGGACGCGTGATCACTCTGGGCGCGGCGTCGGAGGGCGCCACCTCGCAGGAGCGGCTGATCACCATGATCCTGTTCACGGTGCTGATCGCCGTGACCATCGGGATCACCGTCCGGGCCAGCCGCCGGACCAAGTCCGCCACCGACTTCCACTCCGGCGGCCGTGGCTTCACCGGCATCCAGAACGGGTTCGCGATCGGCGGCGACTACATGTCGGCCGCCTCCTTCCTGGGCATCGCCGGCATGATCGCGCTCTTCGGCTACGACGGCTTCCTCTACTCCATCGGCTTCCTGGTCGCCTGGCTGGTCGCCCTGCTGCTCGTCGCCGAACTGCTGCGCAACTCCGGCCGGTTCACCATGGCGGACGTCGTCTCCTACCGGATGCGGCAACGCCCGGTGCGGACGGCCGCCTCGGTCTCCACGCTGACCGTCTCGATCTTCTACCTGCTGGCCCAGATGGTGGGCGCGGGCGCGCTGGTGGCGCTGCTGCTGGGCATCGAGGAGGGCGAGACCTACCTCGGGATGAGCGCCGACGCCGCGAAGATCGTGGGCATCGTGGTGGTCGGCATCCTGATGGTCGTCTACGTGTCCTTCGGCGGCATGACCGGCACCACCTGGGTGCAGATCGTCAAGGCCGTGATGCTGATGGGCGGCGCGCTGCTGGTCACGGCGCTGGTGCTGGCCATCTACGACTTCGACTTCGGCGCGCTGATGAACGACGCGTCGGCGGACGGCGGCGCCGGGCAGGCGTTCCTCGAACCGGGGCAGCGGTACGGCGTCGAAGTCGCCGGCGACGCCTGGCAGACCATGGTCAACAAGCTGGACCTGATCAGCCTCGGCCTGGCGCTGGTGCTGGGCACGGCCGGCCTGCCGCACATCCTGATCCGCTTCTACACGGTGCCGGACTCCAAGACCGCGCGGACGTCCGTCAACTGGGCCATCGGCATCATCGGCACCTTCTACCTGCTGACCCTGGTGCTGGGCTTCGGGGCGGCGGCGCTGGTCGGCAACGAGGCCATCAGGGCGCAGAACACGGCCGGCAACACGGCGGCGCCACAGCTGGCCCAGGCGGTCGGTGAGCACTTCGGCGGCGAGTTCTGGGGCGCGGTGATGCTGGCCTTCATCGCGGCGGTGGCCTTCGCCACGATCCTCTCCACGGTGGCCGGCCTGACGATCGCGTCGTCCTCCTCGCTGGCACACGACTTCTACAACAGCGTGCTGCGGCGCGGGAAGGCGAGCGAGAAGGAGGAGGTGCGGGTCGCCAGGTTCGCGGCGATCGGCGTCGGCGCGGTGGCCATCGTGTTGGCGATCTTCGCGCAGAACCTCAACGTCGCCTTCCTGGTGGCGCTGGCCTTCGCCATCGCGGCGTCGGCGAACCTGCCGGTGATCCTGCTCTCGCTGTTCTGGAAGCGGTTCAACACGACGGGCGCGGTGGCCGGCATCTACGGCGGCCTGATCAGCTCGGTGGGGCTGGTGTTCTTCTCGCCGGTCGTCTCGGGCAAGGGCGTGGACGCGGCCGGCAACAACCTGTCGCTCTTCCCGGAGAGCGTCGACTTCCACTGGTTCCCTCTGGAGAACCCGGGCCTGGTGTCCATCCCGGTCGGCCTGCTGTGCGCGATCATCGGCACGTTGCTCTCCAAGGAGACCGAGCCGGAGAAGTTCGCCAAGCTCCAGGTCCGCGCCCTCACGGGCGCCGGCGCGGAACGCGCCACCACGCACTGAGGCGGCTGCCCCAACCGTCTCAGCCGCCGGGCACCCCCACCCGGCACCTCTGCCCGGGGCTCTGAGCTCCCCTCTCAGAGCCCCGGGCGCCCTTGCCTCGCGGCGGGCCCTCCCGGGGCCGCCCGGGCCGCCGGCGGCCCGCGGGAGCAGGTCCGCGCGGGGCGCGGTGGGTCGAGCAGCACCCCGCCGTGTGCCCCCCGACGTCTCCGGATGCCGGGACGGGCGCGCGGTGAGACGGTGGAGGGGCCAGTCGAACCCAGCGGGAGTGTGGACGCATGGCCAGGATCGCGGTCTTCGGAGCGAACGGCGGAATCGGGCAGCGGGTGGTGGGCGAGGCCCTGGAGCGGGGGCACACCGTCACCGCGGTGGTGCGGGACCCGGGGAAGGTGTCCAGGGACCACGAGAACCTGAGCGTGACGGCCGGCGACGTGCTGGACCCGGCCGACGTCAGTTCCGTGGCCCGCGGCCAGGAGGTGCTGGTCAGCGCCGTCGGCGGCGGGGACGCCGCCGGGCACCGGGCGTTGATCGAGCCGTCCGCCGAGTCCCTGGTCGCCGGGCTGCACGCGCTGGGCGCCGACGCGCCGCGGCTGATCATGGTCGGCGGAGCCGGTTCGCTGCGGACCCACGAGGGGGCGCTGCTCTGGGACACCCCGGGGCTGCCGGAGCCGGCGCTGCAGATCATGCACGCGCACGGCGACGCGCTCGACTACCTGCGGGCCACCGAGAAGGACGTCCACTGGACCAGCCTCTGCCCCGCCGCCACCATCGAGCCGGGGGAGCGCACCGGCCACTACCGGACCGGCCTCGAGGAGGTCGTGGTGGACGAGGCGGGCGACAGCCGGATCTCCATGGAGGACTACGCCGTCGCGCTCCTGGACGAGATCGAGCACCCGCACCACATCGACGAGCGGTTCACCGTCGGTTACTGAGCCGAGGTGCCGGCGGTCCGGCCGAGGCGATCGGGCAGGGGAAGTAATCGACCAGTGGCCAATCGATCTCGCGGTCACGTTGTGCGAGCCAGAAACAGTCACTTTCTTTCCGTTCCTTGACGGCCGCTCGCCCCGGCGGGAAAACTCGGAGGAGTTCAGGGACTTGGGGGGAGACCATGTCCCGGGTACGGGGGGGAACAGAGGCATGGATCTGGCGCGTGTCGCCGCGCCGTCGACATTCGCGTTCGACGGCCGGAAATTCCGCACACATCGCTTCAGCCGTGACATCGAGGAGCGCGTCAAACAGCTCAACAGGCTCGACAACTGGCATGCCCCACTGGCTTATACGCGCGATATTCTGCTTATCGTTCTGTCGGTCGCCGGTTGTGTGGAGCTGTCCTACGGGTTTTACCCCCTGGCGCTCCTGGTGGTGGGTTCGCGCCAGCGCGCCTTCTCGAACCTGCTCCACGAGAGCGCGCACGGCATGGCGGCCGGAAACCGGAAGCTCAACCTCGCGCTCGGCACCTTCCTGACGGCCTACCCGATCTTCCAGCGGCACTACGCCTACAAGCGCAGCCACGTGGCCACCCACCACCCGAGGCTGGGGGACCCCGAGCGGGACCCCGACCTCCGCTACCTCGTCGAACAGGGCGTGTACGAGCCCGCCACCCGTAGGGAGCTCTGGCTGCGGCTGGTCGTCCTGCCCGCCCTCGGGTCCCGCCTCGTGTCCCACCTCCGGTTCCTGCTCCGCGACCGCGTCCTGCTCCGCGACCGCGTCCTGCTCCAGCGCCGGCCGGAGCCGGCGGGCGGCGGGCCGAGCGACCACCGGCGGCGGCGCCTGCGGTGGGACGCCGCGGCGCTGGCCGGGTTCTGGGTCGCCGTCCTGACCACGGTCGTGGCCACCGGCACGCTGGTCGAGCTGGTGCTCTTCTGGCTGGTGCCCCACCTGACCACCTTCCAGCTCATCGGCTGGTACATCGAGCTCTCCGAACACACGCCCATGGTGCGGTTCCACAACACGGACATCCGGATGACGCGGAACCGGAAGAGCCGCGGCCTGGAGCGGTTCCTGACGGGCACCTACGCCGACCACTACCATCTCGACCACCATCTGGACCCGAGGACTCCCTACTGGAACCTCGCGAAGGCACATCGCGTGCGGATGGAGGACCCGCGGTACGCGGCGATCGACGCCACCTTCGGAGGGCTCGTCACCAGAGGGCCGGACGGTCAGCCGAGCGCGCTGGAGTCGATCATCTCCGAACTGGCCGTTCCCCGCGACCGCGCCCGACAGGAATCCGAGAAACCGCGAGAATGATTCTCGAACCAGCACTGCTGTCGTCGTTTCTGGTGGCGGCGACCATCGTCTGCCTGACGCCAGGACCCGACATGATGTACGTCATCTCGTTCGGCGTCGCGAAAGGGAAGGTCGGCGGCCTCGCCGCGGCCGCCGGTATCGCGCTCGGGATGCTCTTCCACACGGTTCTCGCGGTGGTCGGCGTCTCCGCCGCGATCGCCAGTTATCCGGTGATCCTGGAGCTGTTCAGATATGTCGGCGCCGCCTATCTCGTCTATCTGGCGGTGGAGTTGTGGCGGGACGAGTCGAAGCTCGTCATCGAGGACCGGCGGATGGGATGGAGTCCGGCGAAGATCTCCATGAAAGCGGCGCTGGTCAATATCGCCAACCCCAAGATCGTCGTCTTCTACGTCGCCTTCCTGCCGCAGTTCACCTCGTCGAGCGTCGGCTACGTACCCCTCCAACTGCTGGTGCTCGGCCTCGTCTTCGTGGTGATGGGATTCGCCACCGACGCCACCGTCGGCCTCTTCGGCGGCACCCTCGGATCGCGGCTGGTGCGGAGCTCGCTCGCCCTCCGCCGGGTCAACCGCGGCTGCGCCGTCGTCCTCGTGCTGCTGGCCGCCCTCCTCCTCCTGGACCGCTGACGGCTGACCGCTGACGGCTGTGAAGGTCGTGAGCCGGCGCGTGAACATGGGGCAAGCTAGCCCCTCCAAAGAGGGGACTTTGTGTAATCGGCTGCATCCGGTCCGCTGATGATGTCACGGTGAGCACATGAAGGATCACCGGAAGAGCCCACCGTCGCATCTGACCTTCCGCGTCATCCACCGGGACGACCCCGTCTCCGAGGTGACGGAGCAGGACACCATCAGGTCCGCCGAGCGGTATCCCCATGTCGTCATCCGCGGGCCGGTGTTCGGGTTCGCGGAGCAGCGGCCCGCGGACGGCGACGCGTGGCGGCTGCTGAGCGACGTCAGCGACGGCTTCCCGCAGCACTCCAGGGACGGCCTCAACTCCCACCTCTGGTTCCAGGCCAAGGAGAGCACCAGGCCCGGCGATCCGCTCCGCGACCAGCTGCTCGCCGCCGTCGCGCGGCTGGAGACCGAGCCGGTGGACGAACTGCTGGTCGGCGACGTCCGCTACCGCGTGGTGCGCGGCGACGAGTTCGCCAGGATCGGCCCCGACGGACTCGAGGGGCCGCGGCCCACCGACCCCGACGACCTGGGCTGGGACATCGGGGACCGGAAGCGGCGCCGGGGAGACGCGTGCCGCACCACCGGCACGCTGATCGACCACGGGGCGCCCACCGGGATCATGGAGAGCATCCAGCGCATGGAGCTCCGCTCCCTGCACTACTCGGCCGAGCGCATCCCGGTGCACGTCAGGGCCGACTCGCGGCAGGCGCTCGACAGCCACCCCGGAGTGGTGCTGCTGCCCGCCACCTTCACCTTCGCCGAGCGCAAGAAGAAGTCCTGGGAGCCCATGGCCGGCCTCCAGCCCACCCCGCAGGACGCCCGCTCCACCCTGTACAACTACCTGGCCGAGTTCCTCCCCAAGCTGGAGCAAGGGGTCTCCGCCGCCGACGCCGACACCTACGCCCAGGCCGCCGAGGAGTACCGCGCCGGCCCGCCGAGCGACGAACTCACCGTGCTCGGCCGCCGGTTCCGCGTCATCCGGGTCGAGCGGCTGATGCGGATCGGCCCGGACGGGCCCGAGGCGCCCCGCCCCAGCGACGAGGACCCGTACGGCCCGATGCAGCTCCACCCGCCGCTCGCCGAGGTCGAGGAGCGCGAGGAGCGGGAGCGGCGCGAAGCGCTGGAGGCACGCGGGCGGAGCCAGGCCGAGGGGCCCGCGACCGTCGAGTGACCCCCGCCGCCC
>NZ_SMKI01000139.1 GCF_004348415.1 Streptomyces hainanensis | reverse complement strand
GCCCACCCCGACGCCCCCGTAATCGCCCGAGCTCAACGCCCAGCCGTAGGGCTCCAGCGCGGCCGCCACCTCGGCCCAGCGCGCACCCGGTCCGACGCGCACCCGGCGTGTCTTCCTGTCGAGCACCTCGATCGCGTTCATCAGTGAAACGTCGATGACGATCCCGCCGTCATTGGTGGAGCGGCCGGAGACCCCGTGCCCGGCGCTTCGCCGAGACAGGGCCACGCCGGGATGTCGGCGGGCGAACGCGAGCGCCTGAGTCACCTGCTCGTTCGTCGCCGCCCGCAAGATGATCCCGGGCGCACCACCGCGCAGGTATCCGGACCGCAGCCGGGCGTAGGCCAGATCACCGGGCTCAACGACCTCGGCCATCCCCGGCGGAGCGCCCTCGTAGTCGATCCCCGGCCGGCGCCTGGCGGGAACGGCGGACCGCCGGACCCGCGCGCCCGACCATCCGCGAGGAAGCATCGCGTCCACGGCCGCCCGCAGGACCGGTGCGACCTCGCTCGCGAAGCCCGCCGCGACGTCTCGCTCCTCGGTGTCCAGCACGATGGTGCCCACCCCGTGTTCGACGACGAGTGGCAGCAGGTCGTTTACCCAGTCCGCGGCGGTCCCGGTGAACCCGCCTGTCCGCTCGCCGAAGCCACCGCGGATCGTGACCCGTCTGCGGATCTCGCGGGGATCCCGGCCCGCCCCTCGCGCCGCCTCGTCGACTGCGCGGTTGCCCTGCGTCAGCGTGGTGGCGTCGCACCCCGTCGACCACTCGTCAGCCTGCTGTCCGACCAGCCGGAGCAGGTCTTGGTTCTGACCGTCCACGGAGATCGGCACGTCGTGCGCGGGCGCGGCCTTCTGAGCTCCCGCGAGACGGTAGAAGCGGCCGGTGAACCGGCCGAGGCCACGGTCGAGGACATTCCACAGCTCGCGAACGACGGCGATCGCTTCGCCAGCGGTTCCGGCCGAGACGACCAGCAAGTCCAGTCCCCACTGCTCGGCCAGGCCCACCACTTCGACCAACCCGCCGGGCCCGCAGCCGACGTCAGAAGGCAAGTGCAGCCCGAACCTCAGCGCATGCCCGTAGTTCACCGCGCGTTGTGACAGGCCGAGTGTGCGTTCATGGCCCAAGGGTGCACGGGGATGATCACAGGCAACAAGCGGGACATGACCAGGTCATCAAAAATGACACGCTCTAGTATCGTGACCGTATGACCGGTCCTCGACAGCCCGATGAGGCCTCCGCTACCGCGGGCCAGGGCCGCCCGGAAGCGGGCTACGAACACATCGACGACGACGTGTGCCGCAGTTTTCAGCGCTCGGTCGAGATCGTGGGCAAGAAGTGGAGCGCCGCGGTGCTCCTGGCGGCGATGCGGGGCGCGCGCCGATTCGTCGACTACCGAGCGCGGATCCCCGGAATCTCCAACCACCTGCTGTCCCAGCGTCTGCGTGAGCTCGAGGGTCACCAACTCATTGAGCGGCTCGTGGTACCGACGACGCCGGTCCAGATCACGTACCGGCCCACCGCACAAGGCGCCAGCCTGATGCGCGTTCTGCATCCGCTGATCGAATGGAGCGCCAAGAACGGATGAATGGACGTTGATTCCTCCAGGTACCCGACGACCTGCGGCAGTTGGTCGTACCGCTGGAGCGGTACCTGACACCGTTGGTCGCCCAAGCGGCCTGGCCTGATCGACCCACTCGAATTCGTTGGCGCTTCTGCGTGGAGCCGGCGATGATTGGCGGGTGGATGTCACCACCTCGGACGGCGGTTCCTGGCGAATCGGAACCGACGCGGAGAGCGCATGGATCGCGGACGGTACGTCGGTCGGCCTGACGATCAGCTCCGCGATCCCGCCGGTCTTCGACAGGTACGCCACGATCGTCGTGCCGGAGGATGACGACGTGGCCTGGGAAGCGCTGGACCGAGCGCTGGTGTCGGTCCTGCGCGTTGAGTCGGCGAACCAGCGTTGGTGGTTGGGATACCTCGATAACGGCGCCGACGACATCGTCTTCCCCGAAGCTTCCCGGGTGACCTTGTACGCTGACTGGCACTACGTGCTGGTCGAGGCGGGGCCGGAGCAGGCGCTCACCTGGCGCAGGCTGACCTGGCGTCAACGCCGTAGCCTGCCTGACCTGATCTTTCCGACCGACCGCAGTTGGCTGGTGTCGCGGTTGTTCGATGACGACTGGATCTGTGTCGGCGGGCCTGCCGGACTGGTACACAAGCTTCTTCGCCACCCCGATCTCAAGACGCGTCGAGTGGAACTCGAGCAGGACGCGACTCCCCCCGGCCACATCGCCATATAGCTGCACGGGAAGAAGCACTCTCCAGGTGACGAGGCGTATCGGGTCGTACCCGCGTGTCCGCGTCGAGGGCGGCGGCCGGACGGTGGTGTCGCAAGCCGGGAGGAAACCGGCGCCACTCCGAGGCGGCACTCGGGTCTTCGGCCTGCGCGGGTTCAGTCCACAGCACGAAAACGGGGGTCCTCGAACTTGAGCGGTGCGTCGGTGTAGGCAGGCTGATCGGCTGTCACGTGGCGTGACGGCCAGCGGTGTCGGGGCCTGGCGGCAGGATGCCCGTGGCCATGAGTGATCATTTCTGTTCTCTACGCAGAACGATCACCGGAAACCACGGGCTTGGACAACGATACGACGTTGCTGCTCTGGAACTGGTGTGGCACAAGCGCCGCCGGTACTGCACCGAACCCGCCTGCCCGCGCCGGACGTTCACCGAGCAGGTGAGCAAGGTCCCGGCCGGGGCACGGATCACCACCCGGCTGCGGAACGCGGCGGGCCGACGTGTGTGCGCGCGGGGTCCACGGTCATTGAGGCGGGTCGTGACCTGCGTCTGTCCTGGCCCACCGTGATGGACGCCTTCCGCACCGCCGGGCAGGCGGTGACAGCGGCCCCGCTGAAGCCGGTCGAGGTGCTGGGGATCGACGAGACCCGGCGCGGGCGCACGCGGTGGCGGCAGAACCCGGACACCTTGCGGTGGGAGCCGGTCGCCAACCAGTGGCACACCGGCTTCGTCGACGCCTTCGGCACCCAGGGCCGGCTCGGACAGGTGGAGGGCCGCGCCCCCAGCGACGTGCTGGCCTGGCTGTCCACCACCCCGCCGCGATCCGCACCGGCCTGCCGCACGCCACCGTGGTCGTCGACCACTTCCACGTGGTCCAACTCGCGAACAAGATGCTGAACACCGTCCGCCGCCGCACCACCGCCACCCTCCGCGGCCGACGGCTTCCGCAACCCCGCCAACCAAGGCCTACGCACACGCTGCGTCACCACACGCCGAGCCCGCGGACATCTCCGCACTGCTCAACTTTGAAGACCCGGCATGGCGCTGGTACGACTGGCCTGCGCGATCGTGCTCGGCGCGACGGACATCTTGCTGGGGCGGACGCACCCTCGAAGCGGCAGCCCAACCCAAACCACGGCAGACCTGCGCGGTCACAGCGCTGGCTCAGTCAGGCAGTGGTGGTGACGCGGAATGTTGCTCGGCTTTGTTGACGCGTTCCTCAAGGGCCCGGATGCGGTCGTAGAGATCGACCAGGGTCACGCCGTCGGCAACCACGCCGGGGCGCTGCCAGTGCCTCCGCACAAATTCCTCTCGGCTCTCCTGCGACGACTGCTGGAATTCGTTCGGAGCCGCGGCGCCTGGTGCCGGCGCTGACCTGAACTCGATTCGCCCGAGCAAAACCTTTTGCAGCTTCAGCACAGCTGCCGGACCCAGCACAACGACCACGAGAGCAGCGACGGGTATCAGCAAAAACCAGCTGTCCGACATGAGAACTCACACCTTCCGAAGCGTCCCACGATGTGCATCGCAGAACGGCGGGCGCTGGGCCGAGGAGATGCCGGTCATGCCCGCGGCCAGAACCGCCCGGTGATCGTCTTGGCCACGGGGCCCCTCCTCTCCGTCGGCCCTGCCTGACAGTGCGAACATACGCGGGCGGGTGGCGCCTACCGATCCCAGGTTCGACCGCCGGCCTGCTCGCCAGGGTGCGCGGCGACGCCACCAGCGCGGCGACCTGGCGGCGTCGGGCCCGGCCCGCTTCGGCTTCCGCAACCCCGCCAACCAACGCCTCCGCACACGCTGCGTCACCACACGCCGAGCCCGCGGACATCTCCGCACCCCTCAACTTCGAAGACCCCGAACGCGCGACTTCGGCGCCGAGATCGGCATGACGCCCCGTCACATCGGCGAGGGCCCGCGCGTCATCTCCTCGATCATCCTGCACACGGGCCGGGACCTCGCTCAGCTCAGCGCCGAGGACGTCTTCTACCTTGACATTCAGGAGTGGGCGCACGACGACCCGTTCCGGGTCCAATGGGCAGTGCCAAGCCCGATCACCCGGGGCGACGGCGCCGGGAACCACAAGATCTACCAGCAGACCACCTCCCGGATGCACCAGCGAGTCCGCGAGCGCCTGCCCCCTCTTCCCGTGCTGCTGGAGACAGCCGAGCGAGTGCACCGAGAGGCCGTCGCTCTACTGGACGCCGCCCGCGCCACACCGTTCAACGAGACCTTCGAGCACGGCGAGACGCGCTACCTGCGGGTCCTTCCCAAGGTGAACCAGGTGCCCAGCCGCCTCGATCACGACTCACGGCATGTCTTCATCAAGGAGGTCGACAGCACCGAACGAAGGATCAACCAGAGCCTCGTGGAGGATGACGCCTTCTGGGCCTGGGCGATCATCGAGACGCTACGGCACACCGGAGTTCGCGCCGAAGAATGACCGAACTCACCCACCTCGCGCTGGTCTCCTACAAACTGCCCGACACCAACGAAGTCGTCCCGCTCCTCCAAATCGTTCCCTCCAAGAGCAACGAGGAACGGCTGCGTCCCCTCGATTCCGGCCGCCTCCGCTTAGTCCGGAAAAGCGCCCCGAGCTCACCCGACCGCAAGCTCGCGACAAGGTTGGGAAACGGGTCAGCGTACCGCCCGCGAACCCGATCCGGTTCGTACTGGAATCGGTGATTGCGGGGCGGCCGCTCGCGGCGTGGCTTCCACTTCCACGGTGCGGACAGGAACGGGTTACGGAACCAGGACGATCTTTCCCGAGGTGTGGCCGCCCATGATCCTGCGGTGGGCAGTGGCGGCCTCGCGCAGAGGGTAGCTATCCGCGATCACGATGCGCAGGCGGCCGGCTGTTGCGGCTTCCGTGAGCTGTAGGCGGGCGGCTTCCCGGATCTCGGTGCCGGGATCTGCGCCCGGCACACCACCCAGGAGCTTGATTCCCGCGCGAGCCCCGCGCTCGTGGCCCGCAATGGTGGCGACACGCAAGCGGTCCGGCACGAGCTCCACGGAGACGTCCACCGCCTCCTCTGTGCCCACGAGATCGGCAGCCGCGTGCACGCCCTCCGGCGCCACCGCGCGCACCCGGTCCGCCAGTCCCGGCCCGTAAACGACCGGGATCGCTCCCAGCTCTCGCAGGAGGTCGTGCTTGGCCCGGCTTGCCGTGGCCACAACCGTCGCGCCGCGTGCCACCGCGAGCTGCACGGCCACGAGACCGACGCCTCCCGCGGCACCGTGGATCAGCACCCTCTCGCCCTTGCTCAGGTTGATCGCCTCAAGCGTGTGTACGGCGGTGACCCCGGCGGCCAGCAGCCCGCCGGCCTGCTCCCAGGACAGGGCGTCAGGCTTCGGCACCACGGACGGGGCCGGAACGACGATTTCGGCGGCGTAGGCACCCGGTGCGGAGTAGGTGATCACTTCGTCACCTACTGCGATCGGACCTGCGGGACCGATCGCGTCGGCACCGACCGCCGTCACCACGCCCGCCGCCTCGACACCGAGCCGCACCGGCAGTCTCTCCGGATCGGCACCGAAGGCACCGCTGTATGACTTGTAGTCGAAGGGATTGACGCCGGCCGCGCGGACCGTGATCCGTACCTCGTTCGGCTTCGGCTCTGGGACGGCGACATCGATCACCGACAGGACTTCAGGGCCGCCATATGCGCCCGCCACTACCGCAATTGCTTCGCTCACACGAGAGGACAACAGTTGCGCGAGGTGCCCCATTCCTTCGGTCCGATAGCGTGAGCGGATGGGGAAAACGACGCGCGCCCGCCTCGGCCCCGCCGGCCCGAGCCGCGGAACCCCGCCCGGCTACCGGGCGCTGTTCACCCGTGAGCTGCTGCTGTGGTCCGTGGTCTCGCTGGCCAGCAGGATCCCGGTGGCCATGGCGCCGTTGGCGTTCGTGTTCCTCAACCGGGAGGGCCCCGGCGGATACACGCTGGGCGCCGGTCTGGCCGCGGTGTACGTGCTGGGGGAGGTGGTCGGCGCCGCACTGCTCGGCGGGCGGCTGGGCCGGGGACGGATGCGGCGGCAGTTGGCCGTCGGTCTTGTGGTGGGGGCGTTCGCCTTCGGCGCCCTGGCGCTGGCGCGATCCGCGCCCTCACCCCTGCTGATCGCCCTGGCCTTCCTGGCCGGCGCGGCACCGGCCGCCTGCCCCGGCGGCGTCCGCACCATGCTGACCCGGCTGGTCCCCGACGACCTCGTGCCGCGCGCGCTGAGCGCCGAGGCCACGCTGACCCAGATCGTCTGGGCCGCCTCGCCCGCGCTCGTGGTCTTCCTGGCCCTCCAGGTCCACCCCGGCGCTCCGCTGGTGCTCGGCGCGCTGCTCGCGGCCGTGGCGGCGCTGCTGTTGGGACGGCTCCCCGAGCTGCCGGTCGCCGGACGCGCGGCCATACCGATGCGGCGGACGCTGTGGGCGAGTTGGCCCGTCCACCTCACCGCCGCGGCCGCCATGGCGATGCTGGCCACCGCGGAGCTCATGCTGCCGGCGCTCCTGGAGGACCGGGGGATCGCCGTCAGTTGGTCCGGCCCGCTGCTCGCCGGGTTCGCGCTGGCCAGCGCGGCCGGCGCGTTCTGCTACGGGCTCCGCGGCTGGCCCGGTTCCGTACGCGCCCAGAGCCTGGTGCTGCTCGTGGCCACCGCCGGCTGCGTCGCTCTGACCACGCTCCCGCCGGCCCTCCCCGGCATCGCCGCCGCGTTGCTCCTGGCGGGCGTCTTCCAGGCCGGCGTCATGGTCAGCCGCAACCTGAGCCTCAGGGAACGGCTCCCCGAACACACCCACGCCGCCGGCTACTCCGTGATGTACGCGGCAGGCGCGGTGGGTTACAGCCTCACCGCGTCGCTGTCCGCCGCGGCGCTGACGGCGACCACGCCGGCGATCGCGATTCTCGGCGGCGTCGCCGTCGCGCTCCTCGTCACCGCCGTCAGCGCCGTCGCCGAGCGTCGTCCGTCGCCGCCCTCCTGAGCGCGTCGAACGGCGCCTGCCACTCGTAGCCGCCGCCCACCGGGCGGACGAACGCGATTCGCCGCACGATCCGGTCGGTGTCCCGGTCGCGCTCGATCAGCCCGTCCAGCAACGTGCCGTGGCGGCCGGTCTCGTCCTCGACCAACGTGCCCTTGGGGAAGGGGAGTTCGGTGGCCCACTCGGACCTGACGGTGTTCACCTGGCGACCGCCCTGCCGTAGATCAGCGCGTCGCAGCTGCCGCAGCGCAACCCCTCGGGGGAGGGCCTCATGTCCCTCAGCTGACCGGGGTGTGGACAGGGTTTGGTGGGGGCGGGCGGGTTCCCGTGTTCACTCCGTAGTTGCACGACTACAAGGTTTGTCGGGTGGGTAGGCCGCTGGCCAGGGGAGAGCTGCGGCCTCTGCGACGGGCCGCAGACGCACGTTCGGACAGGGGAAGTTGATGACGCAAGGCAAGCCGGTATCGCCGGCCCGGCGAAAGTACATGGCGGAGCTGCTTCGGCTCCGTCAGGAGGCTGGCATGTCCCTGGGGGACCTGTCCGAGGCGACAAAGTACGACCGCTCGTATCTCAGCAAGCTGGAGCGCGGGGAACGCCTCGGGGATCTGGCCACCGCCAAGCGGTTGGACGAGGTCTACGGCACCCGGCGCATGCTCCAGAACCTGTGGGAGTTGGCCAAGGACGACGCGTATCTCGGGCGCTATCAGCGGTACATGGCGCTTCAACAGCTGGCGAGGGTCATCCAGAAATACGTGCCGCAGACCATCCCTGGGCTGCTCCAGACCGAGGAGTACGCCAGGGCGATGCTGTGGACCCGGCCGCACCGAGCCGAGGAGGCGGACAGCATCGAGGAGCAGGTGACGCTGCGGTTGGATCGGCAGGAGATTCTGCGTCGTGAGGAGGCCGCGCCGCATCTGCGAATGGTGCTCGACGAGGCCGCCTTCAGCCGCCCGTTGAAGGATCGAGAAGCGTGGAATCGCCAGCTCCAGCGCCTGCTTGACGACGCCGAGCTGCCGAACGTCACCCTGCAGGTGTTGCCGTACGCGACCGGGCCACACAACCTGCAGAACGGCTCACTGACTATTCTCTGGCTTCCGGACGGCACCTGTACGGCTTACTCGGAGGGGTGCAAGTCCGGTGAGGTGATCGAGGAGACGGATGCCGTGGAACAGCTCAGGCTCTCCTACGATGAGCTGAGCGCTCTCGCGCTACCTCCCAGGGCCTCCTTGGAGTTCATCCGAGGACTGATGAAGGACGGATAGAGACGATGCGATTCCCCCGCCCCGATCTGAGCCGTGCCGCCTGGCGTAAGTCCAGCTACAGCGATGGGGGGGATGACAACTGCGTCGAGGTCGCGGACGGCTTCACGGGTGTCGTGCCGGTGCGGGACAGTAAGAACCCGGGGCCCGCGCTCGTCGTGCCCGCCGATGCGTGGGCGGCGTTCGTCGCGACCGTGAAGGACTGATCACCGTCCCGGTGTCGCGGCCGGCGCGATGACGTTCTCCGGTTCGTCCAGCCACACCAGGTGCGCACCGTCGGGCCGGACGGTGAGCCCGAACCGGTCGATGCCCGGCTCCCCCAGCTCACTCCACCAGGCGTGGGTAGCCACCATCTCGTCCCACAGGGCGCGTTCGCCGGCCTGCCGGACGATGACCTCGTCGCCGCCGCGTCGAACGGCCGCCGTCCACCCGGGGACGGTTCGGCTGTACAGCCAGTGGGTGTGGCCGTCCTCGTGTTCCTGCACCGCGTGCGCGGCTCCCCGCAGGTGCAGGCCGGCGATGAACGCGAAGGGGTGCCATGGGGTGTGCGGTGGCCACACGTCGGTGGCGAAGTCGCGGAACGGCAGGCCGGGCGGAGAGGTCGGGGTGGGCGATCGCTGGGCTCGGAGCTTCATGAACCGCGCCTGGCCCCGAAACCTGCCCGACGCGGTGCCGTCCTCCCGGCGGGTCAGCCGCAGCAGCGCGTCGTCGCCGCTGTACGGCGTGCCGTAGGGCAGCAGGATGATGCCACCGGAGCGGACCTGGCCGAGCCAGGCCGCGGGAATCGCGCGTACTCCGGCGGTGACGATCAACCGGTCGTAGGGGGCACCGTCCGGGACGCCGAACGCGCCGTCGCCGGTGACCACGCGGACCTTCCGACCGGCGCGTACCAGGGCGCGTTCGGCGGCCGCGGCGATGTCGGGGTCGACTTCCACGGTGACGACGTTGGCGTCGCCCACGCGATGCGCGAGCAGCGCCGCGTTCCATCCCGTGCCGGTGCCGACCTCCAGCACCCGTGCCTCGGGCGAGACGTCCAGGAGGGCGAGCATGTCCGCGACGAGGTCGGGTGCGGAGGCCGAGCTGCTGAAGACGCGCCCGGGTGCCACCCCTTGGTGGGCGCCGTCGTCCCACTGGGTGATCACCGGCTCGTCGCCCTCGGCCGCCCGCTGCCACGCCTCCGGATCCGAGGTGCGATCGACGGCGTTGCCGGCGCCCACGCTCCGGTCGTACGGCCAGACGCGTTCCGGCAGGAACAGCGCGCGCGGCACCTGACGGAACGCGTCCGCCCACTCCGGGGGTGCGCTCGGCGGCACCGGGCCCGGGCGCCGGAACGCCGCCGGCGTCACTTCTCCTCGTCCTCGCCGTCGTCCTTGCGGTGAGCGCCCTTGCCCGGAGGCGAGGCGCTGTCCGGGTCCGTCCCGGCGTCGGCCGGCGGGTGCCACTGATCGCCCGGCAGCTTGCCGCCCCCGTGCGGATCGTCGTCGCGGTGCTGTCCCGCCATCTCGCTACCTCCCCTGTGCGCGCCGCTTTTGCGTGCTTGCGCACCGTATAGGGAGCGTGGCGGCGCGTGGTAGGGCGTGTGAGCCGGGTTCACCCCCGAAGGCGGGCCCGGAGGGCGCGGCGGGCGACGGGGCCGAGGCCGTCGATCACCTCGACCAGTCGGGCCAGGCGGTCCAGGGCGTCCAACGCGGCGTCGGCGCCGGCCGGGTCGACGCCCTCGAAGAGTTCGAGCCCGATGAACCCGGCGCACACGGCGCGCGCCAGACCGGCGGTGTCGACGTAGCCGGCCAGCGGTGAGTCGGCCATCAGCCGGGTGATGGTCTCCTCGACGGGCCCGACCCACAGGGCGAGTGCCGCCGCCGTCGCCTCGGCGAGGTGCGGGTCGGTCTGGGCGCCGGCGAGCATCTGGCCGAGCACGGTGACGTTGCCCAGTGCCCGTTCCTCGGCGTGCAACCGGCGTCCGAGGGCGAGCAGTTCGCGCAGGTCGGTGACGTCGGTCAGGTGCTCCGTGTAGCCGGCGAGCCGGGCCTCGGTGGCGGCCAGGCAGGCGGCCTTCAACAACTCGTGGACGCTGCCGAAGTGGTAGAAGACCAGCGCCTGGTTGACGTTCGCGGTGGCGGCGATCGTCCGCGTCGAGGCGCCGGCGATGCCGTGCCGACGGATCGTCTCTATCGCGCCGTCGATCAGTCGTTGTCGGGTGTCGGACATGCGCTCACCGTAGGGTCTCGGGCACACAGGTAGGGGCGGGCGAGGGCCAGGCCGGTGGCGGTGGACGCCATCCCGACGTAGACCGGCGCCAGATGCCAGAGATCGACGTAGCGGATGGAGCCGTGCACGAGGACGGCCGGCAGGAAACCGGCCGCCGCGGCCGGCAGCAACGACCACCACACCCAGGACTCGCCGCGCCGCCAACCCCAGGCGCTGAGCAGGACGATGGCGACGGCCGCCGCCATCAGCGCCCCGCCGAACCCGGCCCGGTCATGCGCGACGAACGGCAGCAGACGCGGGTTGGCCGCCTCCAGCGCCTCGGGTGTGACGTGCAGGAACTCCAGGTCGCTGCCGACGAACACGTCGGTCAGGCCGACCACGGAGATCGTCGCGCCGCCGACGAGGAGCCCGAACCCGGTGAGGATCAGCAGCAGTTGCCCGACCAGCGCCCGGTGTCGCTCGCGGTCGGGACCCTCCGGCCGCACGCTCCAGCGCGGTCCCGGCGGTCGGCGGCGGGTGGCGGCCAGGAACATCGGGAAGAGGACGGCGGTGACGGCCGTGTGCAGCGGTTCGACGAAGCCGAGGCCGAGGAAGTACAGCAGGGTGGGGAAGCCGATCCAGCCGGAGGCGAGGTACGCCTGCCGCGCCCACGGCCAGCCGCGCCGCATCCCGCCGGCGGCCAGGCCGACGTAGAGCACGCCGATGGTCACCATCGTGCCGGCCATGGTGATCCGGTCGTGGCGCAGGAAGTGCGGCAGGTGGTGGCTGAGGGCGCGCAGGTCGCCCAGGTCGGCGCCCAGGTGGTCGCGGTCGTACCAGAGCAGCACGGGTCCGAGCGCGATCGCGGCCGCGCCGATCCCGGCGCAGATCATGCCGACGCCGACCAGCGTCCCCCACCACCAGGCGGGCCAGCGGCGCGGGTCGCGGCCGATCTCCCGTGCCGTGGGCAGTGGTCGGGCCGGGGTGGCGGCCTCGGTGACCCGGGCGAACCAGCCGGGGCCGGCGTGGACCAGCACCGAGGTCGTGGCCAGCACCGTCGTCCCGGGATCGTCCAACGCCCGGGCGGCGGCGTCGACTGACGGGTCGGCGGTCCTGCGCAGCCGGTGCTCGGCGCCGGTCGTCACCGCGTCCACGTGCGGTGCCAGCGCGGCCGCCACGGCGGCGGCGTCAGGACCGGCGGGGCGGGCCATGACCGGGATCCGCCGGCCGCGCGCGGCCGCCCGCACGGTCGCGACGTCGGCCGCGCCGACCGGGGCTATCTCGACCAGCCCGGCGCCCAGCGGGGCCAGGGCGCGCACCGCGGCCCGGGCGTGGCGGGGTGGCACGACGGCGCCGAGCCGCGGGGTGACGGGCACGCCCGCGACGGAGCCGGCGAGCCGGGCCGGCGGGTGCCGGTGGCCGAAGCCCCAGGCGATCAGCCGCCCGCCGCCGGGCAGCGAGCCCACCGCGGCCAGGGTCCGCAACGCGACCCGCCGGGACCGGCGTTCGCCCAGCAGCGCGGCGGCCGTCCCGCGCAGCGGCTGGTAGGTCCAGTCGGGCATCAGCGCGCCTCGTCCGGGGTCCAGCCGAGGACGGGCGCCATGGAACGGAGGGTCAGGGCGGCCGGCGTCAGCCGGGCGGCCACGTCCCGGGCCAAAACCGCCGGTGGCCAGGCCAGTTGGCCGACCCTGCCGAGTCGGGCCGAGCGGCGGACGATCGCCTGGGTCCTGGGCCTGCGCAGCCGGTCGTAACCGGCGAGCGCCTGGTCGACGTCGGCCTCGGCCGCCAGCCGGTCGGCGAGGACGACCGCGTCCTCGATCGCCTGGCAGGCGCCCTGGCCCAGGTTCGGGGTCATCGCGTGCGCCGCGTCGCCCAGCAGCGCGATCCGGCCGTTGGCGAAGGAGGCCAGCGGCGGCAGTTCGTACACGTCGTGCCGCAGCACCCGCTCGGGCGGCACCCGGGCGAGCAGGTCCGGGATCGGGTCCGGCCAGTCGCCGAACCGGCGCCGCAGCTCGGCGTGTTCACCGCGGGACCCCGCACCGCCGGCCTCCGCTTCCGGGGTGCCCTCCGGCACGGTGGCGGCCGCGAAACAGTAGACGCGCCCGCCGGGAAGCGCCGTGTACCCGAAGCGTTCGCCCCGCCCCCACGTCGCGGCGCCCTCGGTCGGTGGCGCGGGGAGCGGGTCCGTGACCATGCGCCAGGCGGTGTGGCCGGCGTACCGGGGGGCCGCCGCGCCCGGCCACCACCGGGCGCGGACCGCGCTGCGCAGCCCGTCGGCGGCGACGACCAGGTCGGCGCGGGACGTGCCCGCGCCGTGCGCCACCGTGACGCCGGCGCCGTCCTGACGGACCTCGTGGACCGGGCAGCCGGGCCGCAGGACGTCGGCCGGCAGCGCGTCGGCCAGGGCCCCCAGCAGGTCGGCCCGGTGGAGGACGAGCAGCGGCCAGCCGAAGCGTCGCTCGATCTCCGCGTTGTCGGTGCGGGAGAGCCACCGCCCGGCCCGGTCGCGCATCCCACCGCCCCGCTCGACGGCGCCGAGCGCGCGGAGCCGGGACGCCAGTCCCAGCCGGTCGAGGGCGCGCAGCGCGTTCGGCCACAGCGAGATCCCGGCGCCGATCTCCGCGAAGCGCTCGGCGCGCTCCAGCACCTCGACGCGCCACCCGCGCCGCCGCAGCGCGACGGCCGCCGCCAGCCCACCGATCCCGCCGCCCACGACGACGGCCCGCCGCTCGGCCATGCCCCCTCCTCGCCCTCGGGAACGCCCGCCGGAACCGATTGAGCGGTCGCTCAAATCGCAGCGTAGCAGCCGGATTTGAGCGACCGCTCAAGAGGGGGGTCGGGCCGGCGTCGTCGGGATCGGCGGCAGCGCCAGGTGGGCCAGGTCCGGGGGAGGAGGGGTGGTCAGCGGCCACAGCGGCGCGGCGACGCCGTCCGCGACGGCGGCCGGGGCGTCGGTGAGGTTCATCCGTTCCCGCAGCCGGCCGTAGAAGTCCGTCGGCCCCAGGCGGATCGCCCGGAGCCGCCGCGGCGCCGCGTAGACGCCGATCCAGTCGCCCGGGTCCAGGACGCCGCGCAACTGGCCGTCGATGCTGACCGCCGCCTGGCCCGAGCGTTCGAGGAGCCGGAGCGCCACGGGCTCGTCGGGCGCGGCCACCACCGACCGGTTGAACGCCATGTGCGGGGCGACCGGTGTGAACACCAGCGCGTCCGAGCGCGGCGACACGACGGGCCCGCCGGCGGCGAAGCTGTACGCGGTCGAACCGGTCGAGGTGGCCACCAGCAGCGCGTCGGCCGAGTAGGACGCCAGGAGCCGGCCGGCGAGGTAGACCGCGACCGACACCTGCCGGTCGCGCGACAGCTTCTCCAGGACGACGTCGTTGAGCGCGTTGACGTGCAGCGCGACCCCCCACTCGTCGCCGCCCGACGCGCAGTCCGTGCGCACCCTGGGCGGCGGCAGCAGCGGGCCGCGGCCGTACCGCGTCAGCGCCTCGACGTCCGGCGGCACTTCGAGCGGGCGCGAGGCGCGCAGCGTGAGCAGCATGCGCCGCTCCACGGTGATGCGGCCCTCCCGCACCGCGTCCAGCGTGGTGTCCACGGCCGAGGGCGCCACCTCGGTCAGGAAGCCCACCCGGCCGAGGTCGACGCCCAGCACCAGCGCGTCGTTCTCGGTGGCGAGGCGGGCGCCGCGCAGGAAGGTGCCGTCGCCGCCGACGGTCACGATGAGATCCGGGTCGCCGGCGTCCGCCATCTCCTCCCGGGCGCTGCGCCGCGCCCCGTCGTGCCACACGTCGATGTCCCTGCACGGCACCGCGTGTTCCGCGCACCACGCGCGGACCCGCCGCGCGGCGTCCACGGCCTCCTCGCGTCCCTCGTGGACGACCAGACCGATGCGGCCGAGTGCCATCCGTGCCTCCTCCCACGCCTTCCGGTAGATCCGGCGTACGCGTGGCGATACTGACGGCGCGGCCGGGTCGCGGGGGGAACGCCACGCCGTCGCACGGCGGGTTGTGCCCGCGGTGAGCACCCCGCGCGGCAACGAACATGCGTGATCACGCAGATCGGTGGGCACGAGATGCTTGTTGCGGTCATGTTGGCCGTGACGTACCGCCCGGACCGCGCGGCTGACGTCTGGAGGCTCGGCATGGACCTCGGCATGGACTTCGGCATGGACCACCGACCCGACCTCGCCGGCGGCGTGCTGGTCGTCGCCGACGACCTGACCGGCGCCAACGCCACCGCCGCCGGCTTCGCCAGGGCCGGCCTGCGCGCCGTCACCGCCGGCGCCGGCTGGCGGGCGGACGTGCTCGCCGACTTCACCGCCCGCTTCGACGCCGTCGTGGTGAGCACCGACGGCCGCCACCTGCCACCCGCCGAGGCCGCGGCGCGCGTCACCGCCGCCATCCACGCCGGCTGGCCGGCCGCCCTGGTCTGCAACCGCGTCGACTCCACGCTCCGCGGCAACGTGGGCGCCACCACCGCCGCGGCCCTCGCCGCCGTCGGTGACCGCGCCGGGCGCCGCGCCGTCGCGCTCTGCGCCCCCGCCCACCCCGACGCCGGCCGGCACACCGTCCAGGGCAGACAACTCCTCGACGGCGTCCGCCTGGAGGAGACCGAACTCGCCCACGACCCCCGCTCGCCGCTGCCCACCTCCGACATCGCCGCACTCCTGCACGCCCAGGCCGCCGGACTCCGCAGCGCGCCCCTGCCGCTGTCCACGGTCACCGGCGACCCCGACGAGCTCGCCGCCACACTCGACCGGCTGCTGGCCGGCGGCGCCGACGTGATCGTCGCCGACGCCCTCACCACCGGCCACCTCGACCGGATCGCCGCCGCCGCGACGGCCGCCGGCGGCGACCGGATCGCCTGGGTCGGCGTCGACCCGGGGCCGGCCTCGCTGGCCCTCGTCGGCGCCCTCGGCCTCACCGCCCGGGCCGCCGGCGCCCCGATCCTCGCCGTCTCGGGCTCCACCACCCGGCTCACCCGCGCCCAACTCGCCAGGCTGCGCGCCGAACACCCGGTCGACGTCGTCCGCCCGGTGCCCGCCGGCGCCGGCGCCGTCCCCGACGTGCCCGCCACCGCCGCCGCCCTGGAAGCGGCCGTCGCCGCCGCGGGACCCGAGCGGATCGTGCTGCTGGCGACCGTCCTCGACGACGGCGACGTCGCCGACGTGCCAGCCGACGAGGCCGCCCGGCTCCCCGTCGCCCTCGCCTCCGTCGTCCGCCACGCCCTCGAACGGCGGCCGGTGGACGGCCTGTTCGCCACCGGCGGCGACGTCTCGGCGGCGCTGCTCGCCGAACTCGGCGCCGTCGGCCTCGACGTCGAGGAGGAACTGGTGCCGCTGGCCGTCGCCGGCACCTTCGTCGGCGGCCCCTGGAACGGGCTGCCCGTCGTCACCAAGGGCGGCCTGGTCGGCGACGCCTCCACCACCGCGACCTGCGTCACCCACCTGCGGAAGATGGCCGCCGCCGCCCGCCGCCAGGTACGGGCCGCGCCACCC
>NZ_SMKI01000138.1 GCF_004348415.1 Streptomyces hainanensis | reverse complement strand
GGTGTAGGTGACGCGCCACAGCGCGGACTGCGCGTCGGCGTTGAAGAAGCCGCGCCCGTAGTCCAGGACGTAGAGCGAGCCGTCCGGGGCGAACTTCCAGTCCATCAGGTTGCGGATGCCGCCCTGGCCGACCGGGATGATCTCGTCGAGGCTCTCGGCGTGCACCGGGATGCCGCCACCGGCCACGTTCCCGGGGTCCATTACCACGGCGTGCCGTGGCTGGGTGCCGTCGTAGAAGTCGCCGACGAACCACTTGCCGTCCCAGTACGCGGGCCAGGCGACCTCGCTGTCCCGCTCCTCGTCGAAGCGGTAGACCGGGCCGTTCATCGTGGCCTGCCCGCCGCCGGTCAGCCACGGCAGCACGAACCGCTGGTCCTGGGCGCGGTAGGTGGGGATGCCGGCCGCGTCGCGTGGGTAGTCGGGGGCACCGCCCTGTGGCGAGTACCAGATGTTGTTGGGGGAGACCGGCGGCAGCTCGACGAGCCCGTCGTTGTGCGGGGACTCGTTCCGCGGGTTGGCGCAGTCGTACCAGCCGAGCGGCTGGGTGGGGTCGGGCAGGTTCCGGTCCCGGTAGGGCTGGTTGTTGCCCATGCAGTACGGCCAACCCCGGTTGCCCGCCCGGGTGATGACGGCGAACGTGTCGTACTTGGCCGGGCCCCAGGTGGTGCTCGGGTTGGCGGCGTCCGGTCCGACCCAGCCCGCGTACAGCCAGTCGGTCTGGGGATCGATCGCGATGCGCGCCGGGTTGCGCACGCCCATCACGTAGATCTCCGCCCGGGTTCTGCCGCCGCCCTCCTCCTCGCCGGTGAACAGGTTGCCGGCCGGGATGGTGTACGTCCCGTCGTCCTCCGGGTGGATCCGCAGGATCTTGCCGTTCAGGTTGTTGGTGTTGCCCGCGGTACGGCGGGCGTCGGCGAAGGACACGCCCTCGAAGGAGGGCTGCGGGTTGTTGCCGGAGTAACCGTCGCTGAAGCCGGAGGAGTTGTTGTCCCCGGTGGCGATGTACAGGTTGCCGTCGGAGTCGAAGTCCATCCCGCCGCCGGCGTGGCAGCAGCTGTGGATCTGCACCGGCCAGGACAGCAGCGTGCGCTCCGAGGCCAGGTCGATCGTGCCCGACGCCGGGTCGAAGGTGAAGCGGGAGACCCGCCGCTCGGCGATCCGGGCCTCGCGGTCGATCTCCGAGTGCGGCGTCCAGTGCAGGTAGATCCAGTTGTTGTCGAGGAAGTCGGGGTCCAGCGCGATGCCGAGCAGCCCCTCCTCGTTCTTCACCAGCTCCTCGCCGCCGCCCTTGTTGCCGAAGACCTCCAGGCTCGCGGCGAGCGAGACCTCCTCGGTGTCCGGGTCGTAGACGTGGACGGTGCCGGGGCCGAGACCGACGTCCGGGTTGTTCCAGTCGGTCACCACCGGGGCGTTCGACCAGCGTCCGCCGCGGCCGATGTAGAAGACCCGGCCGTCGTCGGCGATGTCGAGGCCGTGCGGCTCGCCGATCTGGTCGAGTTCCTGGGGCTGGTTGGGGTCGGTGATCCGCTCGGCCTCGTAGTTGCCGGTGATGGTGGCCCCGCAGTCGGCCTGGGACAACCGGCTGGTCCACAGCAGGGCGCCGCGCAGGTGTTTGCGGAAGTTCTCCTCGACGAAGCTCCGTTCCGTGCCGCCCATGGCGGTGTAGAACGAGCGGCCGCCGTCGTAGTCGCGGCACCAGGAGATCGGGTGGTCCCAGCCCTCGGCGCCGGTTCCCGGCGCGTAGCTGCGCTCCCGCGCCCGGGCCACCGTGTGCACCTCGCCGCTGGGGTTCTCCGTCCAGTTGAACCAGACGTCGCGGCGGGCCCACTCCACCGGCAGGCCCCGGGACGCCGGGTGCGACCGGTCACCGACCTCCACGACGGCCGTCTGCACCTGCTGGGGGCTGCCAGGGTCGGGACGTGCGCCGAGCAGACCGGTGAACCAGGTCGACTCCGGTTGGGCGTTGGCCGCGTCGTGCACCCCGACGAAACCGCCGCCCATCCGCACGTAGTTCTGCAGGGCGGACTCCTGCCGGTCGGTCAACTCGGTGCTGCCGGGGGAGAGGAAGACGATGGCGTTGTAGTCGGTCAGCCTGGTCGGGTCGAAGACCGCCGGGTCGTCGGTCGTCTCGACCTCGAAGTGTTCCCGGCTCGGTCCCTCGGCGCTCAGCGCCTCGACCGCCTCGACACCGGCCTGGGTGCGTTCGGCCGGGGCGTCGGCTCCGTGGAAGACCAGCACCCGCGCCTCGGCGCCGCCCGGCATTCGGTCGGCCGCCTCCGAGCCGGCGGCGGCCGGGGCTCCGCCGAGCAGCGCGGTGGTGAGGGTGACGGCCAGTGCTAACAGCAGTGGTCTGCGGCTCATGGACTGTCAGATCCCTCTCGGGTTGACAACAGAGACGCCTTAGGAAGCTAGACGGCTTTTGACACTCCGCCAATGGTTCCGGACGCAATCGTTGAAACTTCGTCCAGACAATGGGCAAACTCGGCGCATCCGCATACGATCTCGTGCCGTCAAAGTCGTTCTTCAGTGAGCGAGGAAGGCACCGCATGCGGCGATCAGTCTTTTCCCGCCGATCCTTCACCCGAAGTGCGGCCGCGGCCACGTTGGCGCCCGCCGGCCTCACGGCCCTCGGAGCGGCGCAGGCGCAGGCCGTGACGGGCGCGCGCCCCGCCCAGGTACGACGCTTCACGATGTACGCCGAGGAACTCCCGGGCGGCCAAATCGGCTACGGCCTCGAACCGGGCGAGGCACGGGTCCCCGGTCCTCTGCTGGAGATGTACGAGGGCGACACCCTGCAGATCGACCTCGTGAACACCCTCGACGTCCCCGTCAGCCTGCACGTCCACGGCGTCGACTACGCCAACGACAGCGACGGCACCACCCTGACCGGCAGCACCGTGCCACCCGGCGAGAGCCGGCTCTACACCTGGAACACCCACGCCCCGAGCGTCCGCTCCGACGGCACCCTCATACCCGGCAGCGCCGGCTACTGGCACTACCACGACCACGTCGTCGGCACCCCGCACGGCACCGTGGGGCTGCAGAAGGGCCTCTACGGCCCGCTGGTCGTCCGCCGGCAGGGCGACATCCTGCCGGACAAGCAGTTCACGATCGTCTTCAACGACATGACGATCAACAACGTCGCCCCGCACCGGGGCCCCAACTTCGTCGCCACGATCGGCGAACGCTGCGAGATCATCATGATCACGCACGGCGAGTTCTACCACACCTTCCACATGCACGGGCACCGCTGGGCCGACAACCGCACCGGGCTGCTGGCCGACCAGAACGACCCGAGCCGGATCGTCGACACCAAGATCACCGGCCCCGCCGAGTCGTTCGGCTTCCAGGTGATCGCCGGCGAACACGTGGGCCCCGGCCACTGGATGTACCACTGCCACGTGCAGAGCCACTCCGACATGGGCATGGTCGGCATCCTCACCGTCACCAGCCGCGACGGCAGCTACCCGGGCGACCCGCCACCCCTCCACCACTGACCCCTCCACGACCGACCCGTCCGCCACCGACCCGCCGAGGAACCCCCCCGCATCCGCCGCGCCCCGACGGGTAGGCGCCCCGGCGGACATGTCGCCGCGGATGAGGAGGGCTCGGTATGGGATGGGTCAGTCGGCTGGACCGGCAGGTGTTCGCGCGGGTGGCCGCCGCCCACCCACCGGGGATCCAGGCGGTGTTGCCGCGACTGAGCCGCGCCGCCGACCGCAGCCGTCTGTGGCTGGCCACCGCGGCGGCGTTCGCCGCCACCGGCGACCGGACCGCGCGGCGCGCCGCCGTGCGCGGCGTCGGGTCGCTGGCGCTCGCCTCGCTCGTGACCAATCTGGCCGTCAAGTACGTGAGCAGCCGGGAGCGGCCGCACCTCGACGCGGTGCCGCTGGCCAGGCGGCTGAGCCGGCAGCCGCGGTCCACCTCGTTCCCCTCGGGACACGCCGCGGCCGCCGCCGCGTTCGCCACCGGGGTGGCGCTCGAGTCGCCGCGTCGCGGGCTGCTCGTCGCGCCGGTCGCGGCGGCCGTCGCCGGCTCCCGGGTCTACGTCGGCGTGCACTACCCGGCCGACGTGCTCGCCGGCGCGCTGATCGGCGTGGGCGCGGCGCTGACGACCCGCCGCTGGCTGCCGCGCCGGCCGCCGGTCGGCGCGTTCGCCCACCGGAGGGCGGCCGCGCCGGCGCTGCCCGGCGGCGCCGGCCTGGTCGTCGTGGTCAACTCCGGGGCGGGCGGCGGCGCCTCGACCGCCGGCGACCGGATACGGAAGCTGCTCCCCGACGCCGAGGTGGTCGAGCCGACCCACGACGACGACCTCGACGCGGTGCTCGCCGCCGCGGCCGACCGGGCGCGGGCGCTCGGCGTCTGCGGCGGGGACGGCACGGTGAACGCGGCCGCCGCCCACGCGGTGGAGCGGGGCCTGCCGCTCGCCGTCTTCCCGGGCGGCACGCTCAACCACTTCGCCCTCGACACCGGAATCCCGGGCTTCGCCGAGACGGCCGAGGCGGTGACGGCCGGCGAGGCCGTCGACGTGGACGTGGCCCGCATCCGCCCGGCGGCCGGCGCCGCCGGCCCCCCGACGTACTTCCTCAACACCTTCAGCATCGGGATCTACCCCGAACTCGTCCAGGCCCGCGAGGAGTTGCGGGAGCGGACCCGGCTCGGGGCCTGGGGCAAGTGGCCGTCGGCCGCCGTCTCGCTGGTCCGGGTGCTCGCCACCGCCGAGCCGTTCGACGTCGCGCTCAACGGGCGCCCGCTGCGCCTGTGGCTGCTGTTCGCCGGCAACGGCATCTACTCGGGCGAGGGGTCCGCGCCCGCGCACCGCACCCAACTCGACGACGGACTGCTCGACGTGCGGGCCGTCACCGCGGACCGGCCGCTGGCCAGGACCCGCCTCGCGCTGGCCGCGCTCACCGGGACGCTCGCCCACTCCCGGGCGCACACCGCGGGCCGGCTGCGACGCCTGCGGATCACCGAACTGTCCGACGGCGGGCCGCTCGCCTACGACGGCGAGACCGCCGCCGCCCCGCGGGACCTGGTGCTCGACAAGCACCCCAGCCCCCTCGCCGTCTACCGCCCGCTCCCCGCCGACGAGTGGTGACGACGGTCCCCGCGTTCCACCCGTCAGGGGGTGCCGAGCTGGAGCTTTACCCGGAACCCAGGCAAAAGTCGGGCGAGTTCATGTGAAAGGGCTTCCTCATTCGTGGCGAAGGCTCTACCTTCCCCATGCGGACAGCAGAAGCTGCATCGTGACTCCCTCCTCCCCCACCAGGTTCCGCCGTGCCACGACGTACGCGCGCGGCGCGACGGCTTGATGAACCCCACATCCAGGAACGGAGACCGCCCGCATGAACCGCCGTACCAGACAGTTGACCTGCCTCGGCATCGGGGCCCTGCTCAGCGTCACCGCACTGTCGACGTTCCCCGCCGCGACCGCGCAGGTCGTCCAGGACGCCCGGGTCGCCCAGGACGACCCCGCCTACGAGGTGCTGGTGTTCTCGAAGACGGCCGGGTTCCGGCACGACTCGATCGAGGAGGGGATCGCCGCGATCACCCAACTCGGCGCGGCCAACGGCTTCACCGTGACCGCGACCGAGGACGCGGGCGCCTTCACCGCCGAGAACCTGGCCCAGTTCGAGGCCGTCGTCTTCCTCTCCACCACGGGCGACGTGCTGAACACCGCCCAGGAGGCGGCCTTCGAGGGCTACATCAACGCCGGTGGCGGATACGTGGGCGTGCACGCCGCCGCCGACACCGAGTACGACTGGGCCTGGTACAACGGCCTGGCGGGCGCGCTCTTCCAGTCGCACCCGCAGATCCAGCCGGCCACCGTCCGGGTCGAGGACCGCGCCCACGACGCCACCGCCCACCTGGGCGACACCTGGCAGCGGACCGACGAGTGGTACAACTACCGCACCAACCCGCGCTCCACCGCGCACGTGCTGGCGTCCCTCGACGAGTCCAGCTACACCGGCGGCACCATGGAGGGCGACCACCCGATCGCCTGGTGCAAGGAGTACTCGGGCGGCCGGGCCTTCTACACCGGCGGCGGCCACACCGCCGAGTCCTACGCCGAGGAGGAGTTCGTCCGGCACCTGCTGGGCGGCATCCGCTGGGCCGCCGGCCGCACCCAGGCCGACTGCCGGCCGGAGACCGGCTACACCGCCCTCTTCGACGGTTCGGGCACCGACGGCTGGTCGCAGGCCGGCCCCGGCTCGTTCAGCCTGTCCGACGGCACGCTCACCTCGCAGGGCGGCATGGGCCTGTTCTGGTACGAGGCGGCCGAGTTCGGGTCCTACTCGCTGAAGCTCGACTGGCGGCTGGAGGGCGACGACAACTCGGGCGTCTTCATCGGCTTCCCGGCCTCGGACGACCCGTGGTCCGCGGTCGACAACGGATACGAGATCCAGATCGACGCGACGGACGCGCCCGACCGCACCACCGGTGCCGTCTACGGCTTCCAGTCCGCCGACATCGCCGCCCGCGACGCCGCCCTCAACCCGCCGGGCGAGTGGAACACCTACGAGATCCGCGTCGAGGGCGAGCGTCTCCGTGTCTTCCTCAACGGCGTGCTCGTCAACGACTTCACCAACACCGACCCCGCGCGCAGCCTCCTGGACGGCTACATCGGGCTCCAGAACCACGGAGCGGCCGACACCGCGTCCTTCCGGAACGTCCGGATCCAGGAACTGGACGTCGCCCCGGTGACCGGCCCGATCGTGGGCCACGGCGGGAAGTGCCTCGACGTGCGGGGCGCCCACCCGGCCGACGGCACCCGGATCCAGCTGTGGAGGTGCAACGGCACGGCCGCGCAGGACTGGACGGTGGCCGAGGACGGGACGCTCCGGGCGCTGGACGGGTGCATGACGGCCGCCGGGACGCGGAACGGGGCGCCCGTCCGGCTCCACGCCTGTGACGGCGGCGCCGACCAGCAGTGGCTGGCCCGGGACGACGGCACGCTCCTCAACCCCGCGTCCGACCGGTGCGTCGACGCCGTGGGACGCTCCGCGCACAACGGCACCCGGATCCAGTTGTCGGCCTGCACCAGCGGCACCGACCAGATCTGGCGGCTTCCCACCGCCGGCTAGGGCCCGGCCTCCGTGCTCCGAACGACGGACGTCCCCGCCCGGCCGAGGCCGGGCGGGGACGCGGAACGAGGCGGGGGGCCGTCGGTCAGGGCACGGTCACGCCGTAGGCGTTGGCCGCCTCGACCACCGGCTGGAAGAACGTGACGCCGCCCGAGGTGCAGTTGCCGCTGCCCCCGGAGGTCAGGCCGAGACCGGTGGCGCCGGACCAGAGCGGACCGCCGCTGTCGCCGGGCTCGGCGCAGATGTTGGTCTGGATCATGTCGTACACGACCTCGCCGTTGCCGTAGTCGACCGTCCACCCCAGGCCGGTGACGGACCCGCAGCGCACGCCCGTGGTGGAGCCGCTGCGGCAGGCCGACTGGCCCACGACCGGGTTGGCGAACCCGGTGATGGTGCCGCCGCCCGCCACGGTGCCGGGCACCGAGGACGGCTGCGGGTCGTAGGCCACGATGCCGAAGTCGTTGACGGGGAACGACGATCCGGCGGTGTAGCCGATCCAGGCGGAGCCGTTGTGCCACAGCGGGTACGGCGGCGTCGGGCCACCGTACGGGTCGGCGGTACAGTGACCGGCCGTCAGGAAGTAGTAGCTGCTGCCGGAGCGGACGTTGAAGCCGAGCGAGCAGCGCCAGCCGACGTCGGCGTAGATCGCGTCGCCGCCCTGCAGGTACTTCTCGAAGGTGCCCTCGGTGCGCTGGACGTCCAGGGCGCCGGCCAGGTCGCCGGCGGTGTCCCTGAGCTCGGCGAGGTCGGCCGCCGAGACGGTGTCGTCGGCCAGGACCGTGACCGTGTCCGTCGTCTGGTCGACCGCCCAGGCGAGGCCGCCGATGCCCGCGGCCTCGACGGCCTCGCTGGCGGCGGACAACTCGGTGGCGCTGAAGGCGCCGTCGTCGGCCTGTGCGGTGGCCGGCAGGAACAGCGCCGACGCGGCGACCAGGCCGGTGGCGACCGCCAGGGCCCGTAAGCCGCGGGCCAGACGCCGGCGCGAGGTGGTGCGCTTCGATCTCACGTGCATTCCTCCAGTGGGATGCGTTGATCCGATGGATGAGACGGCTGTGAGGTGCGTGAAGCATGAGAACCGGCACGTGATGGGCGAAGATCGCACATTTCCCCAACAAGTGCCGCACTGAATACTCTCATTCCATAACCCGGTGGCAAGGCGCACTTTCGGCCAGCGGCGTGCCCCGTGCCCCGACGCACCGGTGCGCCCCGGCGGTGCCGCGGGCCATGCTGGTCGAGGACCGACTCACGCTCGCCGCCGGCCCGTCGAGGGCCGGCCCGATGATGGGAGACCCATGTCCGACCAGCAGGACCGCCGACAGCCCGCCGCCGTGGGGGACGACGTCCCCGCGAGCCACCGCTTCTGGGACGCCCTCGCCGGCGGAACGGACCACCGGCCGGCGGACCTTCGGGCCGCCGCGGAGGTCGAGCGACTCTTCCCCGAACTGGTCGCCGGCGCCCGCGCCACCCGCCCCTTCCAGGCCCGGGTGGTCAGACACCTCGTCGAGGCGGGCGTCCGGCAGTTCATCGACCTCGGGACCGGTCTGCCGAGCGCCGGCAACACCCACCGCCTCGCCCAGGACCTGGCCCCCGACGCCCGGATCGTCTCCGTGGACATCGACCCCCGGCTGATCCGACACGTCAGCGCCCTGATGCCCAGCAGCTCCGAGGGCGCCGCCGACTACGTCGCCGCCGACATCAGGGACGTCGACGCCGTGCTCGACCGGGCCGCCGCCACCCTGGACCTGGCGCGGCCGGTCGCCGTCCTCGCCATGAGCATGTTGGGCCACCTGCCGCCCGGCACGGCCCCCGGCGTCGTCCGGCGCTACACCGCCGCGCTGGCCCCCGGCAGCCACCTCGCGGTGTGCGACAGCTGGGCGGGCGCCCCCGGCGTGACGGAGGCGTCCGACGCCTACAACGCCACCGGCGCCATGCCCTACCACCTCTTCGCCTCGCTCGACGAACTGGCGGACACCGCCGCCGGCCTGACGATCCTGGACCCCGGAGTGGTCCCGGTCGACCACTGGCGCCCCGACACCCCGGCCCCGGCCCCGGGTCCGGGCGTCGGCCAGTTCGGACTCCTCGCCGTGAAGGACTGAGGCGGGTCACTCCCCGCCGTACAGGGACTCGGCCGCCGCGGCGGCGACCGTCTCCGCCACCAGGGCGAGCGCCGGCACGTCCAGCTTCCACTGCTGCCAGTACAGCGGTACGTCCACCCGCGCCCCCTTCCCGGGCGCCAACTCGACCAGGGCCCCCGACCGCAGGAGCGGTTCCGCCTGCGGCTCGGGGACCAGCCCCCAGCCGAGCCCCGCGGCCACCGCGTCGCAGAACCCCTCCGACGTGGGCACATGGTGCCGCAGCCGGCCGGCGCCCGACCGCCCGGACGTGAGGGAGCGGACGAACCGGTCCTGCAGCTGGTCACGCCGGTCGAAGACGATCACCGGCGCCGCCGGCAGGCAGCGCTCCACCGGCTCGGCCGACAGGTGGCGCGCCGCGAACCCCGCGCTCGCGACGGGCAGATACCGCGCCAGGCCCAGCGGCCGCACCAGGCAGCCCGCCACCGGCTCGGCCGCCGACGTCACCGCCGCCATCACCTGCCCCTCACGCAGCAGCGCCGCCGTGTGCCCCTCGTCCTCGCGGCGCAGGTCGAAGCCGACCGGCGGGTTCTGCGGCACCCGGGTCAGGGCCGGCAGGAACCAGGTGGCCAGGGAGTCCGCGTTCACCGCGATCGGCACCCGGGTCCCCTCCGCCCCGGCCGCGGTCCCCAACTCCCCCCACGCGTCCCGCTCCAGGGCGGCCAGCTGGCGCGCGAACCGCACCACCACCTGCCCGGACTCCGTCGGCCGCACCGGCTTCGTGCGCATCAGCAGCACCCGCCCCGTGCGCTGCTCCAGGGCCTTGACCCGCTGGCTGACCGCGGAGGGCGTCACGTGCAGGGCAGCGGCGGCGGCGTCGAAGGTGCCCTCGTCGACGACGGCCAGCAGCGTCCGCACCTGGTCGAAGGGCAGCTCAGTCATCACGAGGGCTAATGGTACGTAAGAAACATGAGCTGTACTGATGTCGCCGTGGTGCATAGCGTCGGACGACGTGAACAGCGGCATCCTCCCGGCGGCGCTCGCCGGATACGGCACGGGCCTCTCCCTCATCGTCGCCATCGGCGCCCAGAACGCGTTCGTGCTGCGTCAGGGGGTGCGCGGGGAGGCCGTCCTCCCGGTGGTCGTCATCTGCGCCGTGTCCGACGCGCTCCTCATCGCCCTCGGCGTGGCGGGCCTCGGCACCCTGGTCACCGCCTGGCCGCCCGCGCTGACCGTGGTCGGCCTGGCCGGCGGCGGCTTCCTGATCTGCTACGGGCTGCTGGCCGCCCGCCGCGCCCTGCGCCCCGCCGCCGGACAGGCCCTGACGGCGCGGGGCGCCGCGGCGGGCTCCGCCCGCGCCGCCGTGCTCACCTGCCTGGCCATGACCTGGCTCAACCCGCACGTCTACCTCGACACCGTGCTGCTGCTCGGCTCGGTCGCGGCCGACCGGGGCTCGCTGCGCTGGGTCTTCGGCCTCGGCGCCGTGCTGGCGAGCCTGACATGGTTCGCCGGACTCGGCTACGGCGCCCGACTGCTGGGCGGCGTCCTGGCCCGTCCGGCCGCCTGGCGGGTGCTCGACACCCTCGTCGCGGCCACCATGCTGGCGATGGGCGCCATGCTGGTGGCCCGCACCGTCTGACCCGGCGGGGCCGGGCGTCACGCGCCGACGACGTCGGCCCGGAGGGCCTGGCCGACGAAGCGGCGCCGGTGGTTTCCGAACAAGGTCTCCGTGGCCGCCCGCCGCCTCGTGTGCCGGGCGCCGACTCACCGCCTCACTGGCTGGTGATCACGGTCACGGTGGTGACGACGCTCGCCGCCGTGATCGCCGCGGCGGTGCGGGCCACCGCGGTGCTCACGGCCACGGCTCCCCAACTGCCGTTCTCGAACGCCTTCGCCCGCTGGTGGACCGTGGCCGACCACTTCGGCGCGGGGTGCAGCGACGGCAGGGTGCCGCTGGCCGAAAGCAGCGCGATCACCGCGGCGGTGCGCGTGTCGGGGGTCTCCCCGTCCTCCAGCGCGGCACACACGCGCCGGCGCAGCGCCGCCTCGTGCCGCGCGTCGTCGACCGGCAACCTGGTCGAGGGGAAGATGCCCAGCACCTTCCTGGACTCCCGGCGGATGAGCCCGCGTTCGACCAGCCGGTCGATCACCGGTTTCCGGAGACCGCCGCCGATCTCCAGCAGGACCGTCTAGACGCCACGGGGCCGCTCCGCGACCTTCTCGTAGGCGGACCGAAGCAGGGGGTCCGCGAGGTCGCCCGCGCCGACCGCGACGACCCTCGGCCCGCTCAGCCCGGATCGGCTCTCGTCGACATCGATCTCGCCGCGGAGCGCGAGGTCGACGAGCACGGCGCCGCCCAGGGTGTAGTGGAGGGTGCCGGCGCCGGCCGGGACCCCGGTCTCGTCGTCCAGCAACAGCAGCAGCACCTCCTCGACGAGCAGCGGTTCGTCCTGCATGTCGCCCCCTTCCCCGTTTCTCGTGGCGTTCGCCGGCCGGTCCCACGAAACGACCGGCCGGGTCGACTCCAGTCTTGTCCCGGCCCCGCCGCCCGGCCAGTGACACCCGTCACGAGTTCGCGCGAGCGGCATCGGGCGGCGGCCGGCGGCGTCGGATGCCGGCCGTCGCCGTCGCCGTCGCCGTGGCCGTCGCCATCGGCCTCCGGGCCGACCGGTCGCCCGACTACGCGACGTCCGCGGGGAGTTCGACCGGGTACTCGGCGCCGGAGTCGGCGGAGCCGGAGACGGTCCGCCAGGCCTCGGCCTCGGCGATCTGCCGCCGCGAGTGGTCGACCGCCATCCGGGCCGCGCCCCCACCGAGCAGCAGGTGGCCGGGGAGGTGCTCGCGCTTGACCACGCGGACGAGGATATCGGCGGCGCGGTCCGGGTCGCCGGCGGAGCCGCCGCCGCGTACGAGGTCGGCGAAGGCGCCGACGGTCTCCCGGTACTCCTCCGGGACGGCCTGGACGTCCATGGAGGCTCCGGCCCAGTCGGTGGCGAAGCCGCCGGGCTCGACGACCAGGTAGCGGATGCCGAGCGGGGCGGTCTCGGCGGCGAGCACGCGGGTGAGGCCGTCGATGCCGAACTTGGCCGCCTGGTAGGAGCCGAGACCGGCGGTGCCCCCCACCCGACCGCCGACGGACGAGAACTGGACGACGGTGCCGCCGCCCTGCGCCCTGAGCAGGGGCAGTGCCGCCCTGGAGACGTTGTACACGCCCCAGAAGTTCGTCTCGAACTGGCGGCGGAAGTCGTCCACCCGGGCCGTCTCGACCGGGGCGACGTTCGCGTAGCCGGCGTTGTTGACGATCACGTCGACGCGGCCGAAGCGGTCGCGGGCGGTGTCGAGCGCGGCGACGGCTGCGGCGGCGTCCGTCACGTCGAGCGCGACCGGAAGGACCCGGTCGCCGAACCGCTCCGCCAGGGCGGCGAGTTGTTCCGGCCGGCGGGCGGTGGCGACGACCTGGTCGCCGGCCTCCAGGGCCGCGGTCGCGAGGGAGCGGCCGAAGCCGCGGGAGGAACCCGTGATGAACCATGTCTGGACTGCCATGCAGATAGCAAAACGCGGTTGCGGTAATAACGCAACCCAGTTGCGCTAACATGGCCGCATGGTCGCCAGGAGTCAGCCCACCAGGGCCAGGAGCCCCCAGGCCAAGCGGGTCCGCGAGGCCGCGATCCTCGACGCCGCGGCCCGGCTGGCCACGGCCGACGGCATCCGCGCGGTGACCCTGACCGACATCGCCACCGCGGTCGGCATGCACAAGTCCGCGATGCTCCGCTACTTCGAGACCCGGGAGGAGATCTTCCTCCGGCTGGCCGGCGCCGGCTGGGCCGAGTGGTCACGGGAGGTGCGCCGGCGCCTCGCCCACGCGGTGCCAGGGGCGGCCGGCGAGGACCCGGCGGTCGAGACCGCCGCCCTGCTGGCCGAGTCGCTGGTCGCCCGCCCCCTCTTCTGCGACCTGCTCGCCCACACCCCGATGAACCTGGAACGCAACGTCTCGACGAAGGCCGTCCGCTCCTTCAAGCTGACCGCCGTCGCCGAGGCGGGGGCCGTGGGCGCGGCGCTGCGCCGGGTGGTTCCGCTGAGCCCGCCGCAGGCCGGTGACGTCGTCGCCACGGCCACCGCGATGGCCGGCGCGCTGTGGCAGATGGCCGCCCCGGGAACCGAACTGCGCCGCTTCTACGAGTCGGACCCCGCCCTCGCCCACGCCGTCGTCGACGTCGCCCCCCGGTTGACCGGCATCCTGACCGCGCTGCTCCGCGGCTACGGCGCCACCAGGATGGTCTCGCGCCCTCCTCGCCAGAAGCGCCCCGACGAGGTCGAGACGGCCGAGTGAGGCGCCCACTCATCGGATGTATCGCCGCCGAGTAGTCGCGGCGCCGCCGGAGAGTGGCGGCATGCACGGGGGTTGACGCTGAATACATCGGATCTCTACCGTCTGTGGTGCTGAACCCTGGGTTGGGCCCCAGGGCGTTCCGCCCCCGCGACCCTCGCCGAGCGCACGAGGGTCGCTCGCGCCGCCCCACACCCGAACGTGGATCCCGCCAGTCGCCAGCGAACCTCGACCGAGAACTCGACGCGGCCGTGCCTGTCCGGGGCGCCACCGCCCGAGCCCCGCGGAGCCCCGCGCCGACCACCGGTCGCCCCCCACACCACAGGAGTCGTCGTTGCCTCCCCACACCAACCGCAGACACTTCCTGGCCGTCTCCGCCGCGGGCACCGCCGGCGCCGCCGCGATGGCCGCGACCGGCACCCCGGCCGCCGCGTCCCCCCGCGACGCCCGAACCGCCCCGGCCGGGGCCGCGTCCGACGCGCCACGCGCCGACCATCCGCTGCGCCTCTGGTACACCGCCCCGGCCGCCGACTGGCTCCAGGCGCTGCCCATCGGCAACGGCCGGCTCGGCGCCATGGTCTTCGGCGGCGTCGAGACCGAACGGCTCCAGCTGAACGAGGACACCGTCTGGGCCGGCGGACCCTACGACCCGGCGGCCCCCGACGGCCTGGCGAACCTGCCGGAGATCAGGCGCCGGGTCTTCGCCGGCGACTGGTCGGGGGCCCAGGAGCTGATCGGCAGCACCTTCATGGGCACCCCGCTCGGCCAACTGCCGTACCAGCCGGTCGGGAACCTCCGGCTGACCTTCCCCGCCGGCGGCCCGGCCGGTGACTACGCCCGCGAACTCGACCTCACCACCGCCGTCGCCCGCACCCGCTACACCCGCGACGGCGCCACCCACACCAGGGAGGTCTTCGCCAGCGGCGCCGACCAGGCGATCGTGGTCCGGCTGACCGCCGAGGGCGGGCGGATCTCCTTCTCCGCCGCCTTCGACAGCCCGCAGACCAGTACCCCCCACTCGCCCGACCCGCTCACCATCGGTCTCGACGGCTCGGGCGAGACCGTCGACGGCCTCACCGGCGAGGTGCGGTTCCGTGCCCTGGCGACGGTGCGCGCCACCGGCGGCACCGTGACCAGCCAGCACGGCACCCTGACGGTCACCGACGCCGAGGCCGTCACGCTGCTGATCGCCGTCGGCACCAACCGCACCACCTACCAGGACCTGACGGGCGACCCCGAGCGCCGGGCGCGCGAGCCGCTGCTCGCCGCCGCCGACCGCCCCTACGACGAGCTGCGCGCCCGTCATGTCGCGGACTACCGGCGCTACTTCGACCGGACCACCCTCGACCTGGGGGAGACACCGGCGGCCCGGCTGCCCACCGACCAGCGGGTGACCGCCTTCGCGGCCGGCTCCGACCCGCAACTCGTCGCGCTCTTCTTCCAGTTCGGCCGCTACCTGCTGATCTCCAGCTCCCGCCCCGGCACCCAGCCGGCCAACCTCCAGGGGTTGTGGAACGACCAGCTCAGGCCGCCGTGGGACGCGAAGTACACCATCAACATCAACACCGAGATGAACTACTGGCCCGCCGGACCCGCCAACCTCATCGAGACCATGGAACCGGTCCTGGACCTGCTGGAGGACCTGGCCGTCACCGGCCAGCGCACCGCCCGCCTCCAGTACGGCGCCGGCGGCTGGGTGTGCCACCACAACACCGACGCCTGGCGCGGCACCGCGCCGGTCGACGGCCCGTTCTGGGGGATGTGGCAGACGGGCGGCGCCTGGATGGCCCTGCACGTCTGGGAGCACTACCGCTTCACCGGCGACCTCGCCGCGCTCCGCCGCCGTTTCCCCGTGCTGAAGGGCGCGGCGCGGTTCTTCGTCGACTCCCTCGTCGAGGACCCGAACACCGGCCACCTGGTCACCTGCCCCGCCAACTCGCCGGAGAACGCCCACCATCCCGACGCCTCGGTCTGCGCCGGCCCCACCATGGACATGCAGATCCTGCGCGACCTGTTCGGGGCGGTGGCCGAGGCCGCCGCCCTCCTGGGGACCGACGCCGACCTCCGCGAGCAGGTGCTGCGGCTGCGCGACCGGCTGGCGCCGACCAGGATCGGCGCCCAGGGCCAGATCCAGGAGTGGCAGGAGGACTGGGACGCCATCGCGCCCGAGCAGCACCACCGGCACGTGTCGCACCTCTACGGCCTGCACCCCGGCAACCAGATCACCGTCCACGGCACGCCCGACCTGGCCAGGGCCGCCCGGGTCACGCTGGAGCAGCGCGGCGACGACGGCACCGGCTGGTCCCTGGCCTGGAAGATCAACTTCTGGGCCCGGCTGGCCGACGGCGCCCGCTCCTACAAGCTGCTGCGCGACCAGCTCACCCCCGAGCGCACCGCCCCCAACCTCTTCTGCCTCCACCCGCCCTTCCAGATCGACGGCAACTTCGGCGCCACCGCCGGCGTCACGGAATGGCTGGTGCAGTCCCACACCGACGAGGTCCAGCTGCTGCCCGCCCTGCCCCCCGAACTGCCCGACGGCCGGGCCACCGGCCTGGTCGCCCGCGGCGGCCACACCATCGATCTCGACTGGCGGGACGGCGAGCTCCACCGCGCCACCCTCCGCGCCCGACACCGCCGCCCGGTGACCCTCCGCACCGCGGTGCCCGTCGACGTGGCCGCCGGCGACGCACCCACCCGCGTCCAACGGCCGGAACCCACCCTGATCACC
>NZ_SMKI01000137.1 GCF_004348415.1 Streptomyces hainanensis | reverse complement strand
CTTTCGGGGTGGTGGGGGTCACCGCGCGGCGCGGCCGCGCGGCGCGAACGGCCCCCGGGCGGGCGGCCGTTCGATACTGATATGTACCTGCCACGCGGCCCGCGAAACTACGCGCGTCACCCGTCACCCACCCGTGCGCCCCTCGTCACACAGGCCCCACCATTGGTTCTACACTTCCGTAGAAAGTGACTCTCCAGCCGATCAACGGAGTTCCTCCATGGCCCTGTGGGACCGCATCAAGGAGTCCGCGTCGACGATGCAGACTCAGCTCAACGCCAAGAAGAACGACCTCAAGAGCGGGGCGTTCCGCGACGCGAGCATGGCGATCTGCGCCCTGGTGGCCGCGGCGGACGGCTCGATCGACCCGGCCGAGCGCCGCCGCGTGGCCCAGTTGATCGCGAGCAACGAGGTGCTGCAGAACTTCGACGCGGCGGATCTGCAACAGCGCTTCGAGAGTTGCGTCGACAAGCTCACCGCGGACTTCGACTTCGGTAAGGTCAGCCTCCTGCAGGAGGTCGCCAAGGCCAAGAAGAAGCCGGCGGAGGCACGGGCCGTCATCCAGATCGGCATCGTGATCGGCGGCGCGGACGGGAACTTCGACGAGCAGGAGCGTGGCGTGGTCCGTGAGGCCTGCTTCGCGCTCGGGTTGCCGCCCGCGGAGTTCGACCTCTGAGCGACCCGCTCGAGGACAATTTCGACACTGCTGTAGATTTCATAACGAGAGCCCGAGCGGGCACCTGTGTTACGACCCCATACGCATCGAGGAGGAGAGCGTGGGAGTATCCCTTTCCAAGGGCGGCAATGTCTCGCTGACCAAGGAGGCACCGGGTCTGACCGCGGTGGTGGTCGGGCTCGGTTGGGACGTTCGTACGACGACGGGCGCCGACTACGACCTGGACGCCAGCGCGCTGCTGTGCACCGCGGCCGGCAAGGTCGTCTCCGACCAGCACTTCGTCTTCTACAACAACCTGACCAGCCCCGACGGCTCCGTGGAGCACACCGGCGACAACCTCACCGGTGAGGGCGAGGGCGACGACGAGGCGATCAAGGTGAACCTGGCCACCGTGCCGGCCGACATCACCTCGGTGGTCTTCCCCGTCTCCATCCACGACGCGGTGGCGCGCGGGCAGAGCTTCGGCCAGATCCGCAACGCCTTCATCCGCGTGGTCAACCAGGCCGACAACGCGGAGATCGCCCGCTACGACCTCAGCGAGGACGCGGCCACCGAGACGGCGATGATCTTCGGCGAGCTCTACCGGCACGGCACCGAGTGGAAGTTCCGCGCCGTGGGCCAGGGGTACGCCTCGGGCCTGGCCGGGATCGCCTCCGACTACGGCGTCAACGTCTGAGCACCGAGCACGACCGCTGACGACCGGGGCGCCGGGCCGGCTGACGTACGGCACCACCCGGTAGTCGGTCCGCCACTCGTCCCGGGTCACGTGGCAACGGCCGTAGCCGCGCTGCCCGTTGTGGAAGCGCATGTGCGGGTTCTCGGCGAGCCAGCGGCGGCCCCACTCGTCGTGGTCGGCGCCGTCGCCGCTGGACGTGACGGAGGTGGCCATGAACTCGGCGCCCACGGTGGCGGAGTCCGGGTCGTCGAAGTCGGCCCTGAGGTCGCCGGCCAGGTTGCGGTGCGCGTCGCCCGTCAACACCACGAAGTTGTCGACGCCGTTCCGCAGCACGTCGCCGAACAGCCGGTCCCTGGCCGCCACATAGCCGTCCCAGGTGTCCATGCCGAAGTCGCGTTCCGGGCCGGCCGCGGCGTCCGCCTGCATCATCAGCACCTGGTTGGCCAGCACGTCCCAGACCGCGCCCGAGTCGCGCAGCCCCTCGGCCAGCCAGTGCTCCTGCTCCGTGCCGAGCATGGTCCGGTCCGTGGCGCGGCGCTCGGCGCAGTCGTGGTCCCGGCCGGGGCCGTAGCAGACCTGGTCGTCCCGGTACTGCCGGCCGTCGAGCACGTTGAAACGGGCCAGGTCGCCGTAGTCGAAGCGGCGGTACAGCGACATGCGCGGGCCCGAGGGCAGCGCGCTCCGCCGCAGCGGCAGGTGCTCGTAGTACGCCTGGAAGGCCGCGGCCCGCTGCGCGAGGAAGTCGTCGCCGGTCTCGCCCTCGCCGCCGACGTCGCCGGCCCAGTCGTTGTCGACCTCGTGGTCGTCCAGGGTGACGATCCAGGGCGCGGCGGCGTGCGCGGCCCGCAGGTCGGGGTCGGTCTTGTACTGGCCGTGGCGGACCCGGTAGTCGGCGAGCGAGTAGGGCTCGCCGACGGGCAGGTGGTCGCGGCCGATCCCGCTCGGCTCGCTGATCTCGTAGAGGTAGTCGCCGAGGTGCAGCACCACGTCCAGGTCCTCGTCGGCCAGGTGCCGCAGCGCCGTGAAGTGGCCCTCGAAGTAGTTCTGGCAGCTGAGGTAGCCGAAGGTGAGCGAGTTCAGGGCGGTGTCGGCGGCCGGCGCCGTCCTGGTGCGGCCGGTCCCGCTCAGCTGCCGGGCGGCCCGGAAGCGGTACCAGTACTCGCGGTCGGGGCGCAGGCCGCGCACGTCCACGTGCACGGAGTGCCCCAACTCGGGCGTGGCCCGGGCGACGCCGGAGCGCACGACGTGGCGGAAGCCGGGGTCGGCGGCGACCTGCCAGTCCACCGGCACGGCCACCTCGGGCATGCCGCCGCGCCCGTCGGGCGCCAGCGGGTCGGGGGCCAGCCTGGTCCACAGCACCACGCCGTCGGGCAGCGGGTCGCCGGAGGCGACGCCGAGCGGGAAGGGGTACCCGGTGAGTCGTGGGGACTCCCTGACGGTCGCGGCCGTGGCGCCGGAGAGCGGCAGGGCGGCGGCCAGGGCCGTGCCGCCCGCCATGGCGAGCAGGCGGCGGCGATCCAGTGGGGGGCGGGACAAGGTGACTCCAATATCGGTCTCCGACGACGGGCGCCGGAACGCTTCCACCGGCTCGCGATGCAAGCAGCCGGTTCCGTCGCGCCGGAGATCGGTGGGTGAACAGTCGACGCCTTTGCGCGTCGCCCGGGCGAACGGAACATTCCGCCCCGATTCGGTCACCGCTCGGCCGGGTGGCCAACTGCCGCGGGGGGCACGCCACATGGCGCCGTAAGGTCGCGGTTCACCCGCGTTAAGGGACCGGTATCGCTCGGCTGTCACCGTCTCACCCGGAAGCGTGACTCTCCCCACTCCGGAAGGGACGCCATGTCCGCCATGCCCACCATCCCCGGACCAGGCACCGGTCGTCGCCGCTTTCTCACCGCCGCCGCCACGGCCCTCGGCAGCACGGCGCTCGGGCAACTGGCGGGTGCCGGGCCCGCCGGCGCCGTCGAGGAGACCGCCAGAACCGCTCCGGCGCCGGACCGGACGGCGGCCGCGCCCGCCGAGCCCCCGGTGCCCGACGGGGCGTTCTCGCTCGGGGTGGCCTCCGGCGACCCCCTCCCGGACGGCGTGGTGCTGTGGACCAGGCTCGCGCCCGACCTGCTGAACGGCGGCGGCATGCCCGACACGGCGTTCACCGTGCACTGGCAGATCGCCGAGGACGCCAGGTTCCGCCGGGTCGTCGGGTGGGGCACCGTCCTGGCCGAGCCGGCGCTCGGGCACAGCGTGCACGTCGACGTCCGGGGCCTGCGCCCGCACCGCGACCACTGGTACCGGTTCCGGGTGGGCCGCCAGCTCTCCCCCGTCGGCCGCACCCGCACCGCGCCACCGGCCCACGCCGAGGGACGGCTGCGGCTGGCGCTCGCCTCCTGCCAGAACTGGCAGCACGGCTGGTTCACCCCGTACGCCGACATGGCCGACCAGGACGTGGACGCGGTGCTGTTCGTCGGCGACTACATCTACGAGAGCGCCCCGTCGGCCACCGCCGTGCGTCGCCACGAGGGCGCGGGCGAGCCGTACTCGCTGGTCCAGTACCGCAACCGGTACGCCCAGTACCGCAGCGACCCCGACCTGCTGCGGATGCACGCCGAGGCGCCCTGGATCGTCACCTTCGACGACCACGAGGTGGACAACGACTTCGCGGGCGAGATCCCGCAGGACCCGGACCGGCAGCCGCGCGACGCGTTCGTCGCCCGGCTCACCGCCGCCTACCAGGCGTTCTACGAGCACATGCCGGTGCGCGCCACCGCCGTGCCCTCGGGGCCGCACATCAGGGCGCACCGCCGCCTCGACTTCGGGCGGCTCGCCAGGCTCCAGGTGCTCGACACCCGGCAGTACCGCAGCGACCAGGCCACCAGCCAGGAAGGCGCCAGGAGCCCGTTGCTGACCATGCTGGGCGCCGAGCAGAAGCGCTGGATGCTCGAAGGGCTGCGCCGCTCCCCCGCCCGCTGGAACCTGATCGGCTCGCAGATCATGATGGCCGAGACCGACCTGCTGGTCGGCGAGGGCAAGCAGTGGTTCTACGACGCCTGGGACGGCTACCAGGTGGAACGCGACGAGCTGCTCGGCGAGTTCGCCGCCGTCCGCAACCCGGTGGTGCTCTCCGGGGACCGCCACCTGACGATGGTCAGCGACCTGCGGCGGGACTTCGGTGACCCGTCGTCCCAGGTGGTCGGCGCCGAGTTCGTCGGCACGTCGATCAGCGCCAACGGCGACCAGGACCAGGAGGCGTTCCGCGCCGAGTGGGATCCTCGGCGGCCCGACAACCCGCACTGGAAGCTGCTCGACGCGCACCGCGGCTACCACCTGTTCGACATCCACCGGAACGGGATCGACGCCCAGGTGCGGACCGTGGACACCGTCCGGCAGCCGCGGGCCACGGCCGGCACGCTGGCCCGGCTCCGGGTCGAGAACGGGCGGCCCGGCGTCGAGCCGGCGTAGCGCGGCCGGGCGGCAACCTTCGGCGGGCCCGCGACCACTTCAGCGGTGACAGCTTCCCCACCGGTGAGGAGTGCCACCGTGAGCCCTGTGCGCCGTTTACCGTCCCGCGTCCTGGCGGCGGCCCTGGTGGCCGCCGCCATGCTGCTGCTGACGCCCGGCAGCGCCGTCGCCTACCCCAACCCCGGGCTGGTGACGGGCGCGGTCGGCATCCACGACCCGTCGATGATCAGAACCAGCTCGGGCTATGTGCTCTACGGCTCCAACAACCGGCTGGACGCCCGCAGTTCGTCGGACCGGATCGCGTTCGCCAACGCGGGCTCGGCCTTCAACTCCCCGCTGTCCTGGTGGTCGACCTACTCGCCGGAGCAGAGCCCCTGGGCACCCGACATCTCGTACCACAACGGAACCTACTGGCTGTACTACGCGGTCTCCAGCTTCGGCTCCAGCCACTCCGCGATCGGCCTGGCCACCTCCAGCACCGGCCGCCCCGGCAGCTTCACCGACCGCGGCATCGTCTACTCGACCACCAGCGGCTCCAACCACAACGCCATCGACCCCAACCTGCTGGTCGACGACAACGGCACCTGGTGGCTGACGTTCGGCTCCTGGTGGACGGGGATCAAGCAGATCCAGCTCAACCCGGCCACCGGCCTGCGGCACGCCACCAACCGCACCGTGTACAACCTGGCCTCCCAGGGCGGCGGCATCGAGGGTCCGTCGCTGGTGAAGCGCAACGGCTACTACTACCTCTTCAACTCCTACGGCACCTGCTGCGCCGGCACCAGCAGCACCTACCACATCAAGGTGGGCCGCTCCACCAGCCCCAACGGCCCGTTCGTGGACCGCAACGGCGTCAACCTGATGAACGGCGGCGGCACCCTGGTCCGCGAGACGCAGGGCCGGTACGTCGGCCCCGGCGGCCAGTCGGTGCTGAACGACGTCGACGGCGACCTGCTCGTCTACCACTACTACGACGGCCAGGACAACGGCGCGCCCAAGCTGGGCGTGAACCTCATCAACTGGAGCAGCGGCTGGCCCGTCCTCTACTGACGACCCGCGGTCCCCACGGTCCTGTTGGTCGCTGTTCGCCGAGAGTTCCGCCCGCGTGTCTCCGCCGTGGACGCCCCCGGACCATGCTGCGGTCTGGTGAGACAGCAGAACGACAGGAGAACACACATGTCGGTGCCCTCGATGCGACCGTCCAGGAGAACGATGTTGCGCGGCGGCGTCGCCGCCTCGGCCGGCCTCGCCCTCACGGGCCTGGCCGGCACCGCCCCGGCGCTGGCGCGCTCCGGCCGCCCGACCGCCGGCTGGGGCGTGCAGGTCGGCGACGTCACCAGCTCCTCGGGTCTCGTCTGGGTGCGGTCCGACCGGCCGGCCCGGATGATCGTGGAGACCTCGGCGACCGAGTCGTTCCGCCGCGTCGAGCGCTGGCGCGGCCCGCTGCTCGGCCCCGGCACCGACTTCACCGGCACCACCCCGCTGCGCGGCCTGCCGGACGGCCAGCAGGTGCACTACCGGGTGCTGCTCGAGGACCCGGACGACCCGCGCCGCGCCGGCGAGCCGGTCACCGGCACCTTCCGCACCGCGCCGGCCCACCGCCGGGACGGGGTCGGCTTCGTCTGGTCGGGCGACCTGGCCGGCCAGGGCTGGGGCATCAACCAGGAGCTCGGCGGCTACCGGCTCTTCGAGGAGATGCGCCGCCTCGACCCGGACTTCTTCCTCTTCAGCGGCGACACCATCTACGCCGACGGGCCGCTCACCGAGAGCGTGACGCTGCCCGACGGCCGGGTGTGGCGGAACGTCACCCGCCCCGAGAAGGCCAAGGTCGCCGAGACCCTCGCCGAGTACCGGGGCAACTTCCGCTACAACCTGGAGGACGCCAACCTGCGGCGCTTCAACGCCCAGGTTCCGGCGATCGTCCAGTGGGACGACCACGAGGTCACCAACAACTGGTACCCGGGCGAACTGCTGGTCGACGACCGCTACACCGAGAAGTCCGTCGACGTGCTGGCGTCCCGGGCCCGGCGGGCGTTCGCCGAGTACTACCCGATCCCCACGCTCAGCCCCGCCCGCGACGGCCGGGTGCACCGGGTGGTGCGCTACGGGCCGCTGCTCGACGTGTTCGTGCTCGACATGCGCACCCACCGGAACCGCAACTCCACCAACGACCAGACCCGCGACGAGCAGGGCATCCTCGGCGCCGAGCAGCTGCGCTGGCTCAGGACCGAGCTGTCCCGCTCCCGGGCGGTGTGGAAGGTGATCGCGGCCGACATGCCGATCGGGCTCGTCGTACCGGACGGCGCCACCGACTTCGAGGCCATCGCCAACGCCGACCCGGGCGCGCCGCTCGGCCGGGAGCTCCAGATCGCCGAGCTGCTGCGCTTCGTCAAGCACCGCCGGATCACCGGCACGGTGTGGCTGACCGCCGACGTGCACCACACCTCGGCCCAGCACTACCAGCCGTCCCGGGCGGCGTTCGGCGACTTCGAGCCCTTCTGGGAGTTCGTCACGGGCCCGATCAACGCCGGCGCCTTCCCCGCCAGCGCGCTGGACGGGACGTTCGGCCCCGAGCGGGTCTTCGTCAAGGCGCCGGAGCGCGCCAACGTGTCCCCGGCCGAGGGCTACCAGTTCTACGGCGAGGTGGACATCGACGGCGGGAGCGGCGAGCTCACGGTGCGGCTGCGTGAGCTGGGCGGCGCCGTGCTCTACACCAAGGTGCTCCAGCCGGGCCGCGTCGGCCAGTAGTCGGGGCGGGTGGGGGCGCCGGTCACGGCGCCCCCACTCACACCACCTTCCAGCGGACCAGGGCGCCGAGCACCAGCGCGCCGGGCAGCAGCGGCAGCCAGACCGTGATCACCCGGTAGACCAGCACCGCGGCGGTGGCGGCGCCCACGGTGGCGCCCGTGGCCACCAGCGCCACCACCAGGGCCGCGTCGACCGAGCCGATGCCGCCAGGCGAGGGCACCATGGCCGCCACCACCGAGCCGGCCATGTAGGCGAGCACCACGTGGCCGACCGGCACCGTCATCCCGAGCGCGAGGGCGACCGTCACCAGGCCGGCCGCCTGGAGCAGCGGGAAGGCGAAGGAGCCGCCCCACAGCGCGAGCACCCGGGACGGCCTGGTGTGCAGCGAGCGGACGTCGGTGAGCGCGGTCCGCACGAAGGTGAGCGTGGCGCGCCGCACCCGCCCCACGCAGGCGAGCGCGGCGGCGATCACGACGAGCACGGTGACCGAGACGGTGGCGACCAGCGACAGGCCGATCCGTTCCGGCAGCAGGGTCTCCAGGCGGAGCGCCCGCGGGAAGGCCAGCAGCAGCCCGAGCAGCAGGACGACCCGGGCGACGCCCTCGGCCAGGTAGTAGAGGGCCAGCGCGGCCGAGTAGCGGGCCGGCGGCAGGCCGCAGCGGGCCATGAAGCGGATGTTGACGGCACCGGCGCCGATGCCGGAGGGCAGCAGGTGGTTGGCCGCCCCGGCGGCGAACTGGGTGACCAACAGCCGCCCGGCGGGCAGGCGTTCGAGCACCGTGCCCTGGCGGGCGAAGGAGACGGCGACCCAGCCGAGCAGGGTGCTGACCACCGCGGCCAGCATCCAGTAGCCGTTCCCGTCGAGCGCCTGCCTGACGCCCGAGGTCAGGTGCGCGTGGTGGTACACCAGCCAGACGGCCACGGCGGCGATCGGCAGCAGCATGAGGATCCGGCGCAGCACGCGACGAGCATGGCGGCGCGACGTGTCGCGGGGTGATCCGGGCGATGACGGGGAGACGTCGGGAGCACACCACGCCCCGCTCGGGCGGGGGGTCAGACCGGGAATACCACTGCCTCCTCGCCGTCCGGATCGCCCGGCCCCCGGTCACCGCGGCCCGCCGCGAAGTCACGGGCCGCCTCCTCCATGGTGACGTCCTCGCGACGCCGCTCGGAGAGCAGCAGCCGGTGTTCGAGCAGCTCGTGGTAGATCTGCGCGATGTCGACGCCGTCCCGGAGCTCGCGCGGCATGGCGCGGACCGCGGGCCGGAACACGTCGCGCACCCAGCGGTGGGCCAGCACCTCGGGGCGGGCGCCGAGCGGGTCGCCGGGCGCGTAGTCGTCCTGGGTGGCCATCCAGGTCTCCAGGTCCCGCAGCAGGCTGCGGGCCTGGTTCTCCTCGGCGTCGAGGCCGGTGAGCCGGATCAGCTGGCGCTGGTGGTGGCCGGCGTCGACGACCTTGGGCAGGAAGGTGACCGCGTCGCCGTCCGGGGAGCGCTTGATCTGCATCTCGGCGACGTCGAAGCCCAGGTCGTTGAGCCGCCTTATCCGCCGGTCGATGTGGTGGCGCTTGTCCCTGGGGTAGACGGAGGTGCGGGTCAGCTCGTGCCACAGCTCGCCGTAGCGCTCGCAGATCTCGTCGCCGAACGGCACCGGGTCGACGGAGGGGTGCAGGGAGCCGCCGGCCTCCAGGTCCATCAGCTCGCCGGCGATGTTGACCCGGGCCACCTCCAGGTCGTACTCGCGCTGGCCCCGGGAGAGCTGGGGCTGGATCTGGCCGGTCTCGGCGTCGACCAGGTAGGCGGCGTAGGCGCCGGCGTCGCGGCGGAAGAGGGTGTTGGAGAGCGAGCAGTCGCCCCAGGCGAAGCCGTTGAGGTGCAGCCGGACCAGCAGCACGGCCAGCGCGTCCAGCAGCCGCTTGATGGTGGTGGGACGCATGGTCGTCTCGAACATGGACCGGTAGGGCAGCGACCCCTTGAGCTGCCGGGTGATCAGCACGGGTTCGAGCGGCTCGCCGTCGGCGTCGTACCGGCCGGTGACGACGGCCACCGGGTCGACGGCCGGGATGGCCAGCCGGTCGAGGTCGCGCAGCAGCCCGTACTCGCGGACCGCCGCCCACTCGCCGACCTCCTTGACCGCGACCACCTCGCCACCGGCCCGCGCGAACCGCACCACGTGCCGGGAGATGCCGCGCGGCAGCGAGACGAGGTGCTTCTCCGGCCAGTCGGTCAGCGGCACGTCCCAGGGCAGGTCGAGAAGCGTGATCGGGTGCTCGGGGTCGGTGGCGGTGATCTGCAGGTCCATGACCCCAGTCTGCGCCACGGGTGCCGGCGGTTTGCCGCTATGTCGACGTAAAGTTTCCCGGCCGGCGCGGGGCCGCCACGCGGCAGGCGCTGCCGGTCAGCCGCGCCGCGCGGCGCCTACCGGCCACACCACGTCCACCGGGATGCCGGCCGCACGGGCCTCGGCGACCACGTCGGCGGTCTCCTCGGCCCGCATGCCCTCGTCTGTTCAGCGCGGGGCCGCGGCCCGCGTCGGCCGCACCATGGCCGTGAGGACGGGCCCGTCCGGTGAGGGCTGCTGGGAACTGATCTCGGTGTACCCCCACGACTCGTAGAGGGCCTTGACCTTGCCGTTCCCAGCCAGGGGATTGACCAGGAGCGTGACCTGTTCCTCCGGCCTGCCTTCGAGGAGCGCGTCATGAATGCGCCGAGCAATGCCCAGGCCACGCCAGGGAGCCCGCAGCATGATCTCCTTGAACGCCATCGTGGACTTGTCAGCGCAGCCACTCGGCACCGGAGTCGCCATCCGACGCCACCAGCGATCGTCTGGCTCGATGGCATTGCCGTAGGCGTATCCGACTGGTTCGTCGCCGTCGAACGCGATCAGCGCCTCCCACCCTGGTTCGGACGCGTGTCGCGCGAGCCGTTCGCCGAATCTCTCCACGGAGTAGTGCGGCAGATGGAGTTTGTCAGCTCGCACCTCGGCATACACCTCGATGAGGACGGTCCAGACAGCGTCGATGTCGGAAGTGCAGCGAAGTTCGACAGTGGTGGCCACGATGATTCCCTTCACGTCTCTCGGAAGTACTGATTCCAGATGCGGGCTGCCTGGCTTGAGGGAGCGGCGACGCGCAGGCCCGTGTCGAACTCGTCCAGCATGCTGGTGATTCGGGGATGCTGGCCCGATGGCTCGTTGGGGATGGACATGGCGGTTGCTACGGCCCTCTCAACCTCGCCTTGTCCGAGTTGCGCCTGCGCGAGACGTGTTGTGGTGATAGCCCGCGAGCGCTGCATCGCCGGCTTCAAGAGGGCCAGGCTGCGATGCGCGTGTGCTTCGGCGTCTTCGTAGCTTCCCAACGCCAGATGCGCTGCCACCGCGAGGCTTTCCAACTCGGCTTGGTCGTAGAAGGCGTTCATCCAGACCGGCCGGGACTCGCCGGAATCGGCCCGTTGCAGCGCGTCCTGGGCGTTGCCCAGGAGTTGCCGCACGGCTCGGGAGTCGCCCCTGAGCCCATGAATGGCCGCGTGCCGGGCATGTCCCAGAGAGGCGAACATGGGATCTCGCCGCGTGAGAGTGGCGCGACGGGCCACGTCGTTCGCCGCCAACGCGTCTGCGGGGCGCCCAAGATGACGGTACAGACTTCCGGCGTGAGACCAGATCCGGAACTGGATCGTCGGCTCGCCCGACAGGGCCGCGAGACTCGCGGCACGAGCGAAGTGCCGTTGCGCCGCGTCGAAACGCCGCCCGTCGATCGCGGCCCACATGGCACTCGACGTGAAGGAGGCCGCGCAGGCGTACAGGGCCGCGCGAACGCGCTGGCTCGCGTTGCCGCGTTCCTGAAGCGTGAGGGCTTCTCCCGCCAGAGCCGCAGCCTGGGCTTCGATGGTCAGCTTGCCGCCATAACGATGATCGCTGGCGACGATGGCAGCGAACTTGGACAACAGCCGCTGCACGTCACCCGAGCCCACGCGTGGGCGGGCGGAATGGGTTGCACCTGCGGCATGAGCCATGGCCATGTGAGCGGATGTGCTGATGAAGCGGCGGCGAAGCACTGATGCCTCCGGTGGTGCCGGGCGCGAGACTTCGCGTCTGGGAGCGAAGCCCAACTCGGTAACTGGGCAATTGAATACTGCCTCCAACGCGACCCGTTGCCTTCGATGCGGCCAACGTGTCCTACCCGTCAACCAATTGCGCACGGTGCGGTCACCGACCGTCCCCAGATGCCCGTCCGCCTGCAGGATGGCGTTCACCGCCTCGGCCAGTTCTGTCTGCGTGAAGCCAGCTTCCGCCATACGCGCTTTGAGGGTGCTGTTACCGGCCACGCACTCAAGGTAGTCGCAGAGCCCCTGAGGGCCGAACGTGCGCGGCGGAAATTTCCGGTTCGAGGTCCTGCGCGCAGCGTCGATTGTTCCTGACATTCCGTAGCGGCCGGTCGTTCACTGGCACAGGAACCCGTCGTCACACCAGAGCCTCGGAGGTGCCATGCAGGCCGCCGCGGGAGTCGCCAGGGAACAGCACGTGTACGGATGGTCGTTGGTGGCCCGTGCCCAGGAGATAGAGCTGTGGCGACGGGCGGTGGCCGACGTGTTCCGTGGGTGGGACGCCTCGCCGGCGGCCATCGAGGTGGCGCGGCTCGGGGTCTCGGAGCTGCTGTCGAACATCATCCGCCATGTGGAGTGCCCACAGTGCTATCTGCGGATCGTCCGCGTCGGCGGAGAGGCCGTGGTTCAGGTCTTCGACCGGTCATCGGAATTTCCGGTCGTCGGCAGGCCGCAGGCGGACGCCGACTCCGGCCGAGGGCTGTGGCTGCTGCGCGAGATGGCCGATCGGTTCGGGTGGGAGGCCACCCATCCGCGCGTCGGCAAGATCGTCTGGTTCGCCTGCCGGCTGCGGGAGGCGTCGCGATGACGCGCTTTCTCTGGCTGGACCTCACGCGGAAGTGCCAGCTCAGCTGCGTGCACTGCTACAACGCCTCGGGACCGGACGGCACCCACGGCGTCATGGGCCGCTCGGACTGGATCGACGTGCTGGACCAGGCCGCCGACTGCGACGTACGACACGTCCAACTCATCGGCGGGGAGCCCACCCTGCACCCACACGCGGCAGAGCTGGTGAACCACGCCCTGGCCGCCGGACTGGCCGTGGAGGTGTACAGCAACCTGGTGCACATCACCGACGCGTGGTGGCGGCTGCTCCAGCGCCCCGGCGTCTCGCTCGCGACCTCGTACTACTCCGACCAAGCCGCCGAACACAACGCGATGACCCGCCGACCGAGCCACGCACGAACCCGGGCGAACATCGAGAAGGCGGTCCATCTGGGCATCCCATTGAGGGTCGGCATCATCGCGACCGACGAGGACCAGCGAGTAGGCGAGGCGCGGTCGGAGCTACAGAACATCGGGGTGACGACGATCGGGGTGGATCACGTGCGCCCCTTCGGGCGCGGAGCCGGGGAACGGGCGCCGGACCCAAGCGGGCTCTGCGGTCGGTGCGGGGACGGCAGAGCCGCCATCGGCCCGGACGGCGAGGTCTCACCCTGCGTCTTCTCCGACTGGCTGACGGTGGGAAACGTCAAGGCCGCCCCGCTGGCGGCCATCCTCGACGGCGCACTCATGACCGATGCCACCGCCACCATCCGCAGGGCGGTTCGGCCCGAGAAGTGCGCCCCGGATCAGCGCTGCTATCCCGATCAAACGCCCTGCTACCCTGCCCAGACGCCCTGCGCCCCGAAGGGGGATTTCCCCGTTCCCTGCCCGCCTGATCAGGGGGAATGCAGGCCCGGTTATCCCAGTGATCCGTGCGGCCCATTCCGGTGAGAGATCTCATGACAGACGGCATGCCCCCCGGGGTCGAATCGTTGATTCACCCGCACACCGGACGCGTGAACGAGTTCCGGCCCATCGGGGATGGAAAGGAGCCGGGCCTCACGGCGGTCCTGGAATGCGCGAAGGGGCCAGTCTTCGTCAAGGCGGAGCCGAACCACGGCTGGCGGCGGGAATCCATCCTGCGCGAGAAGCTGGTCACGCCACTCGCGGGACCGTTGTCCGCCCGACTGCTCTGGGACGCGGAGGACGGGGAATGGATCGCCCTCGGCTTCGATGTGCTGCACGGGCGGCCGGCGGACTTCGCGCCCGGCTCGGCGGATCTGCCCGTGGTCCGCGAACTCGTGGACGAGATCGGAACAGTGAGGCCCCCGCAAGCCGCGCGCGACTGGACCGAGACCCGGTGGGACCGCTTTCTCTCCGCCCCGTCGGAGGCCGAACTCCTCCGCGGGGATGCCCTCCTGCACGCGGACCTCCATCAGGAGAACCTGATCGTGGGCGCGGACCGGGCCTGGGTGGTGGACTGGGGGTGGCCCACCCGAGGGGCCGGGTTCATCGATCCGGCACAGATCGTCGTCCAACTGGTGGCGGCCGGACACAGCCCCGCGGCCGCGGAATCGTGGGGAGCCGGCTGCGCGGCCTGGCGGGACGCGAACCCGGAGGGGATCGATGTCTTCGCCGCCGCCACGATGCGGATGTGGCAGGAGATGGCAGACCGCAGACCGGACAGGCAAGGCCGGCGGGCGGTCGCCGAGGCCGCTGAGACCTGGGCCCGACACAGAGGCGTCACGGTGGAGCCCATTCGGTAGGGGGACGCGCTATCCGCGTCCGCAGAGTCCTGGGCGGCGCGCTGCGGGGGCTTGGGCGAAGGCCGATCCGCTGGCGATCGACGCCTTCGCCGCCGCCGACGTGCGGATGTCCTGGCGGTTTGCTCTTCGCCGGCCCGAGGAGTCGTGGCTGCGGGCGCTGGCCGAGGCGGCCGAAGCCTGGGCCCGACACCGAGGCGTCACCGTGACGCCGCAGGCATCGCGGCTTGCCTGAACGTCGACGTGAAGGTTTACCGTCGGGAGGTATGCGGATCGGTGAGCTGGCGAAGCGCGCGGGGACCACGACGCGGACCCTGCGCTACTACGAGTCGCGCGGGCTGCTGCGGGCCCGGCGCGCCGCGAACGGCTACCGCAGCTACGACGAGGACGACCTGCGGCAGCTGCGGCAGATCCAGACGCTGCGGGACTTCGGCTTCGAGCTGGAGGAGACCCGGCCGTTCGTGGACTGCCTGCGGTCCGGCGAGCCGGCCGGGGACGTCTGCCCGGCCTCGCTCGCGGTCTACCGACGCAAGCTGGCTGAGCTCGACGACTACCTGGGGCAGCTGACGGCGCTGCGGGCGACGCTCGGCACCCAGCTGGCCGCCGCCGAGCTGGCGGCCGGGGCCCGGGTGCCGGGCGGCCCGGCGCCGCGCTGCGAACTGACCCACCACGACCACGACCACGACGAGGAGCACCTGTCATGACCCACACCCAGGCCGTGCCGGCCATCACGGACGAGACGTTCGACGCCGAGGTGCTCGTGGCGTCGGCCGACCTGCCGGTGCTGGTGGACTTCACCGCCGACTGGTGCCCGCCGTGCCGGATGATCGCGCCGGTGCTCGACGAGGTGGCGCGGGAGGAGGCCGGCCGGTTGCGGGTGGTCTCGATCGACGTGGACCACAACCCGGCCACCACGGCCGCCTACGGGGTGATGTCCATGCCGACGCTGATGCTGTTCCGGGGCGGCGAGCCGGTGAAGTCGCTGGTCGGCGCCCGCCCCAAGCGGCGGCTGCTGGCGGAGCTCGCGGACGAGCTCCCCGCCTAACCCAACCTGGCCGCCAGGCCGAGGCGGGTGGCCAGCGCGAAGGCGTTGTCCATCGAGCCCATGGTGGCGGCGCGCCGGCCGACCAGGTCGAAGGCGGTGCCGTGGGCCGGGGTGCAGATCGGCACCGGCAGGCCGCCGGCGATGGTGACGCCGCCGTCGAAGCCCATCAGCTTCATCGCGATCTGGCCCTGGTCGTGGTACATGGTCAGGACCCCGTCGAAGTCGCCGGCGCGCGCCCGCAGGAAGATCGTGTCGGACGGGAAGGGTCCGGTGGCGTCGACCCCGGCGGCGCGCAGGTCGTCGACGGCCGGGGCGATGATGTCGATCTCGTGCCGGCCGAAGCGGCCGCTCTCGCCCGCGTGCGGGTTGAGCGCGCAGACTCCGATCCGGGGCGCGGCGATGCCGGCGCCGCCGCGCAGCACCGAGTCGAGCAGCCGGCCGGCCGCGGCCACCCGGTCGCGGGTGACGCCGGCGTCCACCTCGGCGATGGAGACGTGCGAGGTGACGCGGGAGGTCCAGAGCCCGGGCAGCACGTTGAGCTCGGAGGTGAAGCCCTCGACGCCGAGTACCGTCTCGAACCAGCGCAGTTCGTCGCTCTCGGCGAGGCCGGCCAGGTGGAGCGAGGACTTGTTGAGCGGGGCGAAGAGGATGGCGTCCACCTCGCCCTTGGCGGCCAGGTCGAGGGCGACCCGCAGGTTGTCCATCGCCCAGCGCCCGCCGGCCTCGGTCGCCTTCCGGCGCTCGAACTCCCCGGCGGGCCGCCTGGTGGAGTTGTCGACCAGCAGCGGCCGGCCCTCGGTGGGCGTGGTGGCGTAGTCGATGGCGAGGCCCGAGTCGGCCTCGGCGAGGGCGAGTTCGGCCGGGTCGGAGATGAGCAGCAGGTCGGCGGTGGCCGTGGTCTCCGGCTGGGCGAGCAGCCGGGCGACGAGTTCGGGGCCGATGCCGGCCGGGTCGCCGAGGGTGACGGCGACGCGGGGGCGGGGCGGGGCGG
>NZ_SMKI01000136.1 GCF_004348415.1 Streptomyces hainanensis | reverse complement strand
GGGATGCGGCGCCACGGGCCCGCCCGCTCCCACCGATTGTCGGTGGTGCCCGGTAGCCTCCTGAACGGCTGATCGGCCACGGCGGGTCACGTCGTGTGCGATCGCGAGAGGAGGGGCCGGTGCGGGTACTTGGGGTCGACCCCGGGCTGACGCGCTGTGGGGTGGGCGTGGTGGACGGCACAGCCGGCCGCCCCCTGCGCATGGCCGCGGTGGGCGTGGTCCGCACCCCGGCCGAGGAGGACACGGCCCGCCGGCTGGTCCTCGTCGAGCGGGGCATAGAGGCGTGGTTGGACGAGCACCAGCCCGAAGTCGTCGCCGTCGAGCGGGTGTTCAGCCAACACAACGTCCGCACCGTGATGGGCACCGCGCAGGCGAGCGCGGTCGCGATGCTCTGCGCAGCCCGGCGCGGCCTGCCCGTCGCGCTGCACACCCCGAGCGAGGTCAAGGCCGCCGTCACCGGCAACGGCCGCGCGGACAAGGCCCAGGTCGGCTCGATGGTGGTGCGGCTGCTCAGGCTCGACGCCATGCCCAAGCCGGCCGACGCCGCCGACGCCCTCGCGCTCGCCATCTGCCACATCTGGCGCGCCCCGGCCCAGCAGCGCCTCCAGCGGGCCTACACCGCGGCCCGCCGACCCCCCTCCCCGTCGAGCCCGAAGGGCGGCACCCCGTCTTGATCGCCTCCGTCGCAGGGCCGGTCGCCGCCCTCGCCCCGGACACCGCCGTGGTCGAGGTCGGCGGCGTCGGCATCGCCGTCCACTGCACCCCCGGCACCCTGGCCGGGCTGCGGGTCGGCGAGCCCGCCAGGCTCGCCACCTCGCTGGTCGTCAGGGAGGACTCGCTCACCCTCTACGGCTTCGCCGACGAGGACGAGCGCACCGTCTTCGAGCTGCTGCAGACCGCCAGCGGCGTCGGCCCCCGGCTCGCCCAGGCCATGCTCGCCGTCCACTCGCCCGACGCGCTGCGCCGGGCGGTCGCCGCCGGCGACGAGAAGGCGCTGACCGCCGTGCCGGGCATCGGCAAGAAGGGCGCCCAGAAGTTGCTGCTCGACCTGAAGGACCGGCTCGGCGAGCCCGTCGGCACCGTCGTCGCCCAGCGGGGCGCCACGGCCCCGGCCGCGGCCGGCTGGCGCGAGCAACTGCACCAGGCCCTCGTCGGCCTCGGCTACGCGCCCCGCGAGGCGGACCAGGCGATCGAGGCGGTGGCGCCGGCCGCCGAGGCCGAAGCCGGGGCGGGCGTCCAGCCGTCGGTGGGCCGGTTGCTGCGGGCCGCCCTGCAGAGCCTCAACCGCGCCCGATAACGCAACGCACGAGCACCACCGCATCGAGAGGGAAGGGCGGCATGCCGCAGCAGCCGAGCTGGGACGAGGAGACGAGCCACGGCGGGGCCGGAGCGGTCGGCGGCGAGGTCGCGGGGGAGGACCGGCTGGTCGACGCCGCCGCCGACCGCGACGACCTGGCCGTCGAGGCCGCGCTCCGCCCCAAGGACCTCGGCGAGTTCGTCGGCCAGACCCGGGTACGTGAACAGCTCGACCTGGTGCTGCGCGCCGCCAGGGCCCGCGGCGCCACCGCCGACCACGTGCTGCTCTCCGGCGCCCCCGGGCTCGGCAAGACCACGCTCTCCATGATCATCGCCGCCGAGATGGGCGCCCCGATCCGGATCACCTCCGGCCCCGCCATCCAGCACGCCGGCGACCTCGCCGCCATTCTCTCCTCGCTCACCGAGGGCGAGGTGCTCTTCCTCGACGAGATCCACCGGATGTCGAGGCCGGCCGAGGAGATGCTCTACATGGCCATGGAGGACTTCCGGGTCGACGTGATCGTCGGCAAGGGCCCGGGGGCCACCGCCATCCCGCTCGAGCTGCCGCCGTTCACCCTGGTCGGCGCCACCACCAGGGCCGGCCTGCTGCCGCCGCCGCTCCGCGACCGGTTCGGCTTCACCGGCCACATGGAGTTCTACGCCCCGGCCGAGCTCGAGCGGGTGCTGCACCGCTCGGCCGGGCTGTTGGGCGTCCACACCACGGACGAGGGCGCCGCCGAGATCGCCGGCCGCTCCCGCGGCACCCCCCGCATCGCCAACCGGCTGCTGCGCCGGGTCAGGGACTACGCGCAGGTCCGGGCGGACGGCGTGGTGAACCAGGAGTCCGCCGCCCGGGCGCTCGCCGTCTACGAGGTGGACGAGCGGGGTCTCGACCGCCTGGACCGGGCGGTGCTGCTGGCGCTGCTGAAGCTGTTCGGCGGCGGTCCGGTCGGCCTGGCCACGCTGGCCGTGGCGGTGGGGGAGGAGCGGGAGACGGTGGAGGAGGTCGCCGAACCGTTTCTGGTCAGGGAGGGCCTGCTCGCGCGGACCCCGAGGGGGCGGGTGGCGACCCCGGCGGCCTGGCGCCATCTCGGCATGGAACCGCCCCAGCAGCCGGCTCCCGGCGGACAAGAGGGACTGTTCGGGACGTGAGGGCGTGGATTTTCCCGATGGGGAACTCCGATAGCATCCGAGGCGTTGTTCCCCCGGTGCAGCTCGCCTAGACTCCGCCGATGCCGTCCCTATTCGAGGGCGGCGTGCCCACCCCCGAATAGAGGCCGCGGCAGCGGTCATACAAAGGAAATTCCTCCATCGTGGATATCGCGTTTCTCTTCCCATTCATTCTGCTCATCGGCGTCATGTTCCTGATGACGCGCTCGGCCAAGAACCGGCAGCGTCAGGCCATGGAGATGCGGGACGCGATGGAACCGGGCACCGGTGTGCGGACCATCGGCGGCATGTACGCCCAGGTCAAGGAAGTCCGTGAGGACACCGTGCTGCTCGAGCTCACCCCCGGTGTGCACGCCCTGTTCGCGAAGAACGCCATCGGTGCGGTCCTGGACGCCGACGAGTACGAGCGCATCATCACCGGCGCCGAGGAGGTCGACGACGAGGAGGCCCCGGTCGTCCCCGACGACGCCTCCTCGCTGACCGAGACCTCGGACGACACTGCCGAGGACCGGGTGGAGCTGGGCAAGGAGGGCGCCACGGCCGAGGCCGCGGCGGAGGAGCCCAAGAAGGACGACGGCGAGCGCGGCTCCAGGTCCGACAGCTGAGGGCGACGGCACCGGGCCGTCCGTAGTCATCCGCTGAACCGCGCGACGATCACCGCGCGCCGGTCGTTGGACAGAGAGAAGACGAGAAGGTGGCGACACCGAAGAAGGACCTCGGGTCCTCACGGAAGAGGGATCTCGGGTCCCGGGCAGCCCAGGGCAAGCCCGGGCGTGCCCTGTTCCTGATCGTGTTGATCATGGGCGGCCTCATCGGAGGGATGTTCGCCTCCGGGCACACCAGTCCCCGCCTGGGAATCGACCTCGCCGGCGGCACGAGCATCACGCTCTCCGCCGTGCCGGACGGCGACAACCAGGACGCGATCAACACGACCAACCTGAACACCGCCGTCAACATCATCGAGCGGCGGGTCAACGGTCTGGGTGTGTCGGAGGCCGAGGTCCAGACCCAGGGCGACCGGAACATCATCGTCAACATCCCCAAGGGCTCCGACGAGCAGCAGGCCAGGGAGCAGGTGGGCACCACCGCCGAGCTCGGGTTCCGGCCCGTGCTGAGCGCCACCTCCGCGCAGCCGCTCCCGGAGGACACCGGGGAGGGAACCGGCGACACGGGCGACACCGGGGAGACCGGTGACACCGAGGGCTCGGCCGACACGGGCGGCTCCGAGGAGACCGCGGACTCCGGCGACTCGGCGGACTCCCAGGACTCGGCCGGCACCGAGGGCGACACGGCTACCGAGGGTGACACGGGCGCCGAGTCCGACACCACCGACCAGGGCCTCGCCCCGCTCGGCCAGGGCGGGTCCGCCACCACCGCGAGCAACGCCTCCTTCACCACCGACCAGGCGGACGAGGGCGACACCGGCGGCGACACGGGTGACACCGGTGGCGACGCGGGCGACGCCGCGACCGACCCCGCGCAGCAGGAGGCCGCCGAGCTCCAGGCGCAGCTCGACGCGCTGGACTGCAGCACCGACGAGGCGCGGCTGGCGTCCAGCCGGGCGGCCGGCCAGGCCGACCCCGAGGAGCCCATCGTCGCCTGCTACCCGGACCAGGACGCCAAGTACGCCCTGGGCCCGGTGGCCGTTCCCGGCACCGACGTCACCGACGCCAGCGCCGTCTACGACACCCAGCGCGGTCAGGGCTGGATCGTCCAGATGGAGTTCAGCACCGCGGGCGCCGGCAGGTTCGCCGACGTCACCGCCGACCTGGCCACCCAGGTCCAGCCGATGAACCAGTTCGCGATCGTGCTGGACGGCGAGGTCGTCTCCGCGCCCAGCGTCTCCGAGCGCCTCGGCGGCGGTCGGGCCGAGATCTCCGGCAGCTTCACCCAGGAGACCTCCGAGGACCTGGCCAACATCCTGAAGTACGGCGCGCTGCCCCTCAGCTTCGAGGAGGCCAGCGTCTCCACCGTCTCCCCGACGCTGGGTGGCGAGCAGCTGGAGGCCGGTCTGATCGCCGGCGGCATCGGCCTCGCCCTCGTGGTGATCTACATGCTGGTCTACTACCGGGGTCTCTCGCTGATCGCGGTCGCCAGCCTGCTGGTCTCCACCGTCCTCACCTACACGCTCATGTCGCTCCTCGGCCCGGCCATCGGCTTCGCGCTGAACCTGCCGGCCGTCTGCGGCGCCATCGTGGCCATCGGCATCACGGCCGACTCGTTCATCGTGTACTTCGAACGGATAAGGGACGAGGTCAGGGAGGGCCGCAGCCTGCGGCCCGCGGTGGAGCGTGCCTGGCCGCGGGCCCGGCGCACCATCCTGGTCTCGGACTTCGTCTCCTTCCTCGCCGCGGCCGTGCTCTTCGTGGTCACCGTGGGCAAGGTGCAGGGCTTCGCCTTCACCCTCGGCCTGACCACCCTGCTCGACGTGGTGGTGGTCTTCCTCTTCACCAAGCCGCTGATGACGCTGCTGGCCCGGCGCAAGTTCTTCTCCAGCGGGCACAGCTGGTCCGGCCTCGATCCCAAGCGGCTCGGCGCCCGCACGCCGTTCCGCGGCGCGCGCCGCGGTCCGGCCCCCGTCCAGCCCGACGTGAAGGAGGCGTGAGCATGTCACGGCTCGGCGATCTTGGAGCCCGGCTGTACCGCGGCGAAATCGGCGTCGACTTCGTCGGCAGGCGGAAGATCTGGTACGGCGTCTCGGTCCTGATCACCGTCCTGGCGTTCGCCGGGGTGTTGATCCGCGGGCTGCACATGGGCGTGGAGTTCGAGGGCGGCGCGGTGTTCACCACCTCGGCCACCGAGGTCTCCGTCGAGGAGGCCCGCGAGGTCGCGGAGGAGGCGTCGGGCAGCCAGGCGTTGGTGCAGACCCTGGGCGACGACGGCTCGATGCGGATCCAGGTCAGCGGCCTGGACACCGATCAGTCGAACGCCACCAGGGAGGCGCTCGCCGAGGAGCTCGGCATCCCGACCGACAGCCTCAACGCCGAGGTGATCGGCCCCAGCTGGGGTGACCAGATCGCCAACAAGGCGTGGCAGGGCCTGGGTATCTTCCTCGTGCTGGTGGTGATCTACCTCGCCATCGCCTTCGAGTGGCGGATGGCCCTGGCCGCGCTCATCGCCCTGATCCACGACCTCACGATCACGGTCGGCGTCTACGCGCTGGTCGGCTTCGAGGTCACCCCGGGCACCGTGATCGGCCTGCTCACCATCCTCGGTTACTCGCTCTACGACACCGTCGTCGTCTTCGACGGCCTCAAGGAGCAGACCAGGCACTTCACCCGGCAGACCCGCTACACCTACGCGGAGCTGGCCAACCGCAGCCTGAACGGCACCCTGGTGCGCTCCATCAACACCTCGGTGGTCGCGCTGCTCCCGGTGGGGGCCCTGCTCTTCATCGGCGGTGGCCTGCTGGGCGGCGGCATGCTCAACGACATCGCCCTCTCGCTCTTCGTCGGCCTGACCGCCGGCGCCTACTCCTCGATCGTGATCGCCACCCCGCTGGTCTCCGACCTCAAGTCGCGGGAGCCGGAGGTCAGGGCCCAGGACAAGCGCGTCCTCGCCAAGCGGGCGAAGCGCGCCGACGGCGCCGAGGGCGAGGAGCACCCGGAGGACGAGGCCGTGGCGTCCGGTGCCGAGGCGGACGACGAGCCGGTCGAGCCCGCCGACGACGAGTCGGCGGCGCCGGCCGGAGTCGGCGCCCCGCGCGGACCGCGCCGCCAGCCGGCGGCCCGCTCCCGCGGCCGCGGCCGGCCCTCGGGGAAGCGGCGGTGAGCCCGCAGGCCGAGGCCTCGCCTGCCTCGTCCCGCCCGGCTCTCGCCGACCTGCTGCTGAGCCGCATCAGGGACGTGCCGGACTACCCGCAGCCCGGGGTCCTCTTCAAGGACATCACCCCGCTGCTCGCCGACCCGGAGGCGCTGACCGCCCTCACCGACGAGCTCGCGGCGTTCTCCCTGGCCCAGGGCGCCACCAAGGTGGTCGGTCTGGAGGCGCGCGGCTTCATCCTGGCCGCACCGGTCGCCGTCCGCGCCGGCATGGGCTTCGTGCCGGTCCGCAAGGCCGGCAAGCTGCCCGGCGCCACGCTGGCCCAGTCCTACGAGCTGGAGTACGGCACCGCGGAGATGGAGATCCACGCCGAGGACCTGACCCCGGACGACCGGGTGCTGATCATCGACGACGTGCTGGCCACCGGCGGCACCGCGGAGGCGGCCATCCACCTGATCCGGCGCACCGGAGCCCAGCTGGCCGGTTTGGCCGTGCTGATGGAGCTGACGTTCCTGTCCGGCCGCGACCGGGTGACCGGGGCGCTGGGCGAGGCCCCCTACCAGGCCCTGCTCACCGTGTGAGTCCCCACCGCTACGCGCCCGGGCCCCGCCGAGAAGGCGGAGCCCGGGCGCGTACGCCTGTCCGGCGCGAGCGGTCGGCCAGACCTCGTTACGATGGCAGTCCGATCGTTACCCGGCCGGACTCCGCCTTGGGCCCGTGTGACCCAGGAGGACCGTTCCCTTTCCCGGCCGCCCATGGCGGGGAAGGGCCCGCAGAGGAGTGCCCTTGCCAGACGACGCCCAGCCGCTCACCTCGGCTCAGCGGAAGAACTCGAAGCCGTCGACCCTCGGCTGGCGGGAGGGCGCGGACACCCGCGCCCAGCCGCCGGCCCCGCAGCCCACGGCCGCGGTCTCCGGCGTCTCCGGTCGCTCCGGCTCCTCCAACCGCGTGCGGGCCAGGCTCGCCCGGCTGGGCGTCCAGCGCTCCACCCCGTACAACCCGGTGCTCGAACCGCTGCTCCGCGTCGTCCGTGCCAACGACCCCAAGGCCGACACGGCGGCCCTGCGTCAGATCGAGCGCGCCTACCAGGTGGCCGAGCGCTGGCACCGCGGCCAGAAGCGCAAGAGCGGCGACCCGTACATCACCCACCCGCTGGCCGTCACCACCATCCTGGCCGAGCTCGGCATGGACGCGGCGACGCTGATGGCCGGCCTGCTGCACGACACCGTCGAGGACACCGAGTACGGCCTCGACACCCTGCGGCGCGACTTCGGCGACCAGGTCGCGCTGCTCGTCGACGGCGTCACCAAGCTCGACAAGGTCAAGTTCGGCGAGGCGGCGCAGGCCGAGACCGTCCGCAAGATGGTCGTGGCCATGGCGAAGGACCCCAGGGTCCTGGTGATCAAGCTCGCGGACCGGCTGCACAACATGCGCACCATGCGCTTCCTCAAGCGCGAGAAGCAGGAGCAGAAGGCCCGCGAGACGCTGGAGATCTACGCTCCGCTGGCCCACCGGCTCGGCATGAACACCATCAAGTGGGAGCTGGAGGACCTGGCCTTCGCCATCCTCTACCCCAAGATGTACGACGAGATCGTGCGGCTGGTCGCCGAGCGCGCGCCCAAGCGCGACGAGTACCTGGCCACCGTGATCGACGAGGTGCAGGCCGACCTGCGGGGGGCCCGGATCAAGGCCACCGTCACCGGTCGGCCCAAGCACTACTACAGCGTCTACCAGAAGATGATCGTGCGCGGCCGGGACTTCGCCGAGATCTACGACCTGGTGGGCATCCGGGTCCTGGTGGACACGGTCCGTGACTGCTACGCGGCGCTCGGCACGGTGCACGCCCGGTGGAACCCGGTGCCCGGCCGGTTCAAGGACTACATCGCGATGCCCAAGTTCAACATGTACCAGTCGCTGCACACGACGGTCATAGGACCCGGGGGCAAGCCGGTCGAGCTGCAGATCCGCACCTTCGACATGCACCGCCGCGCCGAGTTCGGCATCGCGGCCCACTGGAAGTACAAGCAGCAGGCCGTCGCCGGCGCCTCCAAGGTGCGCACCGACGCGCCCAGGAAGGGCGAGCGGCGCGGCGGCCGCAGCACCGTCGACGACATGGCCTGGCTGCGCCAGCTGCTCGACTGGCAGAAGGAGACCGAGGACCCGGGGGAGTTCCTGGAGTCGCTGCGCTTCGACCTGTCGCGCAACGAGGTCTTCGTCTTCACGCCCAAGGGCGACGTGATCGCGCTCCCCGCCGGCGCCACCCCGGTGGACTTCGGCTACGCGGTGCACACCGAGGTGGGCCATCGCACCATAGGGGCCAAGGTCAACGGTCGCCTGGTGCCGTTGGAGTCCACGCTGGACAACGGCGACACGGTGGAGATCTTCACCTCCAAGGCCGACGGCGCCGGGCCCTCCCGCGACTGGCTCGGCTTCGTCAAGTCGCCGCGGGCGCGGAACAAGATCCGGGGCTGGTTCTCCAGGGAGCGCCGGGACGAGGCCATCGAGCAGGGCAAGGACTCCATCGCCCGCGCCGTGCGCAAGCAGAACCTGCCCATCCAGCACGTGCTCAGCGGTGACGCCCTGGTCACCCTGGCCCACGAGATGCGCTACCCCGACATCTCCTCGCTCTACGCCGCCATCGGCGAGGGCCACGTCTCGGCGCACAGCGTGGTGCAGAAGCTGGTCCAGGCGGTCGGCGGCGAGGAGGCCGCCAACGAGGACATCGCCGAGTCGGCGCCGCCGGTGCCCGTCCGCAGCAAGCGGCGCAGCAACGCCGACCCCGGTGTGGTGGTCAAGGGCGTGGACGACCTCTGGGTCAAGCTCGCCCGCTGCTGCACCCCCGTGCCGGGCGACCCGATCATCGGCTTCGTCACCCGGGGCAACGGCGTCTCGGTGCACCGTGCCGACTGCGTCAACGTCGACTCGCTGTCCCGGGAGCCCGAGCGGATCCTGGACGTCGAGTGGGCGCCCACCCAGTCCTCGGTGTTCCTGGTGGCCATCCAGGTCGAGGCGCTCGACCGGTCCCGGCTGCTGTCCGACGTGACACGGGTGCTCTCCGACCAGCACGTCAACATCCTGTCGGCCGCCGTGCAGACGTCGCGGGACCGGGTGGCCACCTCCCGGTTCACCTTCGAGATGGGCGACCCGAAGCACCTCGGGCACGTGCTGAAGGCCGTGCGGGGCGTGGAGGGCGTCTACGACGTCTACCGGGTCACCTCGTCCCGCCGCTCCTGAGCGGCCGCCGTCGGTCGGGTGTCGGTCAGCCGCCGAACTCGGCGAGCCCCTTGAGCGCCTGGTCGAGCAGGGCCTGCCGCCCGGCGAGCTCCTGCTCCAGCTTGTCGGCCTTGGCCGTGTTGCCCGCGGCCCTGGCCTTCTCCGCCTGCTGCCGCAGCCGGTCCACCGCGTCCTGGAGCTGCCCCGTGAGACCGGCGGCCCGCGCCCGCGCCTCCGGGTTGGTGCGCCGCCACTCGGTCTCCTCGGCCTCCGAGACGGCCCGGTCCACCGCGCCCATCCGGCCCTCGATCGCGGGCCTCGCGTCGCGCGGCACGTGGCCGATGGCCTCCCAGCGCTCGCCGATCGACCGCAACGCGGCCCTGGCGGCCCGCAGGTCCGTGATCGGAAGCAGCTTCTCGGCCTCCGCCGCCAGTTCCTCCTTGCGGGCCAGGTTGTCCCGCTGCTCGGCGTCACGCTCGGCGAACGTCGAGCCCCTGGCCTGGAAGAACACGTCCTGCGCGGCCCGGAAGCGGGCCCACAGGTCCTCCTCCGCGTCCCGCTGCGCCCGGCCGGCGGCCTTCCACTCCCGCATCAGGTCGCGGTAGCGGGCCGCGGTCGTGCCCCAGTCCGTGGAGTCGGAGAGCGCCTCAGCCTCGGCGATCAGCTTCTCCTTGCGCCGCCTGGTGTCCTCGCGCTGCGTGTCGAGCGCCGCGAAGTGCGCCTTCCGCCGCTTCGAGAAGGCGGACCGCGCCTGCGAGAAGCGGTGCCACAGCTCGTCGTCCGTCTTGCGGTCGAGCCGGGGCAGGCCCTTCCAGGTGTCGACGAGACCCCGCAGCCGCTCGCCCGCCGTCCGCCACTGGTCGCTCGCCGCCAGCTCCTCGGCCTCGGCGACCAGCGCCTCCTTGGCGCCCCTGGCCTCCTCCGACTGCCTGGCCCTGGCCGCCTTGCGCTCCTCGCGGCGGGCGTCGACCACGCCCGTCAGCTCGTCGAGACGCCCGGAGAGCGACGCGAGGTCGCCGACCGCGTGCCCCGCGTCGACCTGCTCCCGCAGGTGGCCGATGGCCGTCGTCGCGTCCTTGGCGGAGAGGTCGGTCGTCTTGACCCGACGCTCCAGCAGCTCGATCTCCACCACGAGGCCCTCGAACTTGCGCTCGAAATAGGCCAGCGCCTCGTCCGGGGAACCGGCCTGCCAGGAGCCGACGACCTTCTCGCCATCGGCCGTCCGCACGTAAACGGTCCCCGTCTCGTCAACGCGGCCCCACGGCTCGCTGCTCACAGCGCCTCCTCGTTTGATGCCCGCGGGGGAATGTGACGCCCCCGGCATCGTCCACAGTTCTCGTCCGGTGCAACCGGCTGTCGGGCCCGCCTGACCGGCGAAGGGACCCTCCACAACGCCAACATAGGCGACGCCCCGCCCGGCTGTCCGCACCTTGCCGCGTGGAAATTGGCCCCCGGGCACCCGACGCCGTTTGGCTCAGCCCCCGGTGGCCGGTTCCACCGTGGCCTCGTCGACCACCACGGTCGCATAGGGCGCGGTGTTGCCGGTCGTCGGGTCCGGCGGCGCGGCACCGGTGGTGGCGATGGTCTCCAGCACGTCCATGCCGGCCGTCACCTGGCCGAAGGGGGTGTAGTCGGGCGGCAGCTGGCTGTCCTGGTAGACGAGGAAGAACTGGCTGCCGCCCGAGTCACGCCCGCTGTCGGTCGAGGCGTCGTAGGTGTTGGCCATGGCCACCGTGCCGGCCGGGTAGACGCCGTCCGCGAGCTCGGGGGCGTCCAGGTTCTCGTCCGGGATGGTGTACCCGGGACCGCCCTGCCCCGAGCCGGTCGGGTCCCCGCACTGCAGCACGTAGATGCCCTCGGTCACCAGCCGGTGGCACGGCGAGTGGTCGAGGTAGCCCTCGCCCGCCAGGAAGGCGAACGAGTTCACGGTCCGCGGGGCCGCCCCGGCGTCCATCGTGATCTCGATGTCGCCGCAGGTGGTGGCGAGCCGCATCACGTAGCCCGCTCCCTCGTCCACCGCCATCTCGGGCTCGGCGTCCCACTGGCCGGTCGACGGCTCGCCCTCGGCCGGCGCCTCGCACGGGTCCGCCGGCGGGTCGCTCGGCTCCTCGGCCGGATCGGTGGTCGGCTGGTCGTCCGCCACCTCCTCCGTGCCGTCGTCGTCGCGGTTGAGCATCACGAGCGCCGTGCCACCGCCGGCCACCACGAGCACCAGCAGCGCGCTCAACAGGACCCGGCGCCGGCGCCCCCGCCGCACCCGGTCGTTCCTGCGCTCCGCCTGCCGCTCGAACTTGGCCCGTGCCAGCTGCTTCCGCCGCTGATCCCTGCTGACCACCGCGCACTCCTCCCACCAACCGGCCTGCTTCGACTGACCTGTGGGCGTACCGTATACGGGTTCGCCCGCGTCGTACCGTCGCCGGTAGGCTCTTGGCCCGGGACGGCCCGGATCCGACCCGAACCCGATCCCGCGCACCGACGACGCGCGATCGGGTTCAACGTGTAGCCGAAGCCGCGTAACGACGACCTAAGGACGACCGTGCTCATCGCTGGCTTCCCCGCCGGAGCCTGGGGGACGAACTGCTATCTGGTCGCCCCGGGGGCGGGCGAGGAGTGCGTCATCGTCGACCCGGGCCACCAGGCGGCCCCCGGGGTCGAGGAGACCATCGCCAAGCACCGCCTCAAGCCCGTCGCCGTCGTCCTCACCCACGGCCACCTCGACCACGTGGCCTCGGTCGTCCCGGTCTGCGGCGCGCACGACGTGCCCGCCTGGCTGCACCCCGAGGACCGCTACATGCTGACCGACCCCGGCAGGGCGCTCGGCATGCGGATCGGACAACCGCTGCTCGGCGACCTCACCATCGGCGAGCCGGACGACCTGCGGGAGCTGACCGACGGCGCCCACCTCGAACTGGCCGGCCTCTCGTTCACCGTCGCGCACGCCCCCGGCCATACCAGGGGGTCGGTGACCTTCCGGCTGCCCGAGCTCGCCGACGTCCCGTCGGTGCTCTTCTCGGGCGACCTGCTGTTCGCCGGCTCCATCGGACGCACCGACCTCCCCGGCGGTGACCACGCCGAGATCCTGCGGTCGCTGACCCGTGTCTGCCTCCCGCTCGACGACTCGACCGTGGTGCTGTCCGGGCACGGCCCGCAGACCACCATCGGCCGCGAGCGCGCCAGCAACCCGTTCCTGCGGGAGCTGGCCGCCGGCCACGGGGCCGCCGAGCAGGCGCCCCCGCGACAAGGAATGTGAAGAAACCACGCAGTGAGTACCGTGAGCACCTTCTCCGCCCCCAAGGGCACCTACGACCTGCTCCCGCCCGACTCGGCGACCGTCCTCGCCGTCCGCGAGGCACTCGCCGCGCCGCTGCGCCGCGCCGGCTACGGCTACGTCGAGACGCCGGGCTTCGAGCACGTGGAGCTGTTCTCCCGCGGCGTCGGCGAGTCCACCGACATCGTGACCAAGGAGATGTACACCCTCACCACCAAGGGCGGCTCCCAGCTCGCGCTGCGCCCCGAGGGCACCGCGTCCGTGCTGCGCGCCGCGCTCCAGGCCAACCTGCACCGGGCCGGCGGGCTGCCCGTCAAGCTCTGGTACTCCGGCTCCTACTACCGCTACGAGCGGCCGCAGGCCGGGCGCTACCGGCACTTCTCGCAGGTCGGCGCCGAGGCGCTGGGCACCGAGGACCCCGCGCTCGACGCCGAGCTGATCATCCTCGCCGCCGACGCCTACCGCTCGCTCGGGCTCGGCGGCGTGCGGCTGCTGCTCAACTCGCTCGGCGACCGCGAGTGCCGCCCCGCCTACCGGGCCAGCCTCCAGGAGTTCCTGCGCGGCCTCGACCTGGACGAGGAGACCAGGGCCAGGATCGAGATCAACCCGCTGCGGGTGCTCGACGACAAGCGCCAGGACGTCCAGCGTCAACTCGTCGGCGCCCCGATGATGCGTGATCACCTGTGCGAGGCGTGCAAGGAGTACCACGAACGGGTGCGCGAGCTGCTGACCGCCGCGGGCGTCGCCTTCACCGACGACGAGCGACTGGTCCGCGGCCTCGACTACTACACGCGCACCACCTTCGAGTTCGTCCACGACGGCCTGGGCGCGCAGTCCGCGGTCGGCGGCGGCGGCCGCTACGACGGCCTCTCCGAGATGATCGGCGGCCCGCCGCTGCCCTCGGTCGGCTGGGCGCTCGGCGTGGACCGGATCGTGCTCGCGCTCCGCGCCGAGGGCGTGGAGCTGCCGCTGCCGGCGAACACCCAGGTCTTCGCGGTGCCGCTCGGCGAGGAGGCGAGGAGCGAACTCTTCGCCCTCGTCACCGAGTTGCGCCGGTCCGGGCTCGCGGCGGACTTCGCCTACGGCGGGCGGGGCGTGAAGGCCGCCATGAAGGCCGCCAACCGCAGCGGCGCCCGGTTCGCCGTGGTGGCCGGCGAGCGGGACCTGGCCGAGGGCGTCGTCCAGCTCAAGGACCTGGAGAGCGGGGACCAGGAGCCGGTGACCCGGGACGGGATCGCCGCCGAGCTGGTCCGCCGGCTCGGCTGAGCCCCGGCCGGGACCATCGCCCGGGGTCCTTCGTCCGTTGACGGCGGAGGGTGCACGGTGCGTCACTGGTGCAGAATGGACCGGTACCCGTGACCGAGCGGATGGGCGATATGGCTTCGGCAGTAGATGAGGTGCGGACCGAGCGACCGGCCGCGCCGAGCGGTGAGCGGCAGGGCGTCGGCGCGGGGCGCGGCTTCGCGCTGCTGCTCGTCGTCACCGGGTTCGCGGGGCTGCTGGCGTCCTGGGTGATCACCCTGGACAAGTTCCACCTCCTCGAGGACCCGAACTTCACGCCGGCGTGCAGCCTCAACCCCGTGATCTCGTGCGGCAGCATCATGGAGAGCGACCAGGCGTCGGCCTTCGGCTTCCCCAACCCGATGCTGGGGCTCGTCGCCTACGGCTCGGTGATCACCATCGGGGCCGGCCTGCTGTCCGGCGCCCGCTACCGGCGCTGGTTCTGGCTCGGGCTGCAGGGTGGCACGCTCTTCGGCGTCGGCTTCTGCACCTGGCTCCAGTACCAGTCGCTGTACGAGATCAACGCGCTGTGCCTGTGGTGCTGCCTGGCCTGGGTCGCCACCATCGTCATGTTCTGGTACACGACGGTGCACAACGTCCGGCAGGGCGTCCTGCGGGCGCCGAGCGGCGTCCGGAGCGCGCTGGACGAGTTCCACTGGCTGCTGCCCGCGGTGCACGTCGGGATCATCGGCATGCTGATCCTGACCCGCTGGTGGGACTTCTGGACCAGCTGACCGGCCGCGGCCGGCCGGCGGCCACTGTCAGTGGGGTGGCTTAGGGTCGGGGGCGTGGAAGCCGACCTGTTCACCGCGGCCGCCGAGGAGCGCGCCGAGCGGAACCCCACGGGCCGTCCGCTGGCCGTCCGGATGCGTCCCCGCACGCTCGACGAAGTCGTCGGCCAGCAGCATCTGCTGCGGCCGGGCTCACCGCTGCGGCGGCTGGTCGGCGAGGGCGCCGGCGGCCCGGCCGGGCCCTCCTCGGTGATCCTCTGGGGTCCCCCCGGCACCGGAAAGACCACGCTGGCCCATGTGGTCAGCCGGGCCACCGACAAGCGGTTCACCGAGCTGTCGGCCATCACCGCCGGCGTCAAGGAAGTACGCACGGTGATCGACGGCGCGCGGCGCGCCTCCGGCGGCTACGGCAAGGACACCGTCCTCTTCCTCGACGAGATCCACCGCTTCAGCAAGGCCCAGCAGGACTCGCTGCTCCCCGCCGTCGAGAACCGCTGGGTCACGCTGATCGCCGCCACCACGGAGAACCCGTACTTCTCGGTGATCTCGCCGCTGCTCTCCCGCTCCCTGCTGCTGACGCTCGAACCGCTCACGGAGGACGACCTGCGCGGCCTGCTGCGCCGCGCCGTGGCCGACGAGCGCGGCCTGGCGGGCTCCGTCGTGCTGCCGACCGACACCGAGGAGATGCTGCTTCGGATCGCCGGCGGCGACGCGCGCCGCGCGCTCACCGCGCTGGAGGCCGGCGCGGGCGCGGCGCTGGCCAAGGGCGAGTCGGAGATCGCCCTCGCCACGCTGGAGACCGCCGTCGACCGGGCGGCCGTCACGTACGACCGGGACGGCGACCAGCACTACGACGTGGCCAGCGCGCTGATCAAGTCCATCCGCGGCTCCGACGTGGACGCGGCGCTGCACTACCTCGCCAGGATGATCGAGGCCGGCGAGGACCCGCGCTTCATCGCCAGGCGGCTGATGATCTCCGCCAGCGAGGACATCGGCATGGCGGACCCGACCGCCCTGCCGACGGCCGTGGCGGCGGCCCAGGCGGTGGCCATGATCGGCTTCCCCGAGGCCGCGATCACCCTCGGCCACGCCACGATCGCCCTGGCCCTGGCGCCCAAGTCCAACGCGGCCGTCGTCGCGATCGGCGAGGCCCAGGCCGACGTCCGGGCCGGCCTCGCCGGCCCGGTGCCGGCCCACCTGCGGGACAGCCACTACGGCGGCGCCGGCAAGCTGGGCCACGGCGAGGGCTACCAGTACCCCCACGACGTCCCCGGCGGCATCGCCGCCCAGCAGTACGCGCCGGACGCGCTCCAGGGCAAGCGGTACTACCGGCCGACGACGCACGGGGCGGAGGCGCGGTTCACGGAGATACTGGCGCGGGTGGCACCGCGAGCCACGCCGTCACCTGGGACCGGCGACACTCGTCCGCCGACGCCTGCGACGAGGGCCCGGGGCGGGCCGCGGCGCCCGGCACCTACCTGGCCGAGGTGGAACTG
>NZ_SMKI01000135.1 GCF_004348415.1 Streptomyces hainanensis | reverse complement strand
GGGGACGGGGTAGGTGGTGGTCTCTCCCCGGACGGTGATCCGGCCGATGGCGTTGGCGCGGTGGAGGGTGAACCACAGGGCGCCGTCCGGCCCCGTGGTGATGGCGGTGGGGCCGCCGGCCGGGTCCACGGGGAATCGGTCGACGCGGCCGTCGGGCGCGAGGCGGCCGATCTCGCCGGCGTGCACCAGGGTGAACCAGAGCGCGCCGTCCGGGCCGAAGGTGATGCCGTAGGGGCCGGCGTCGGGTTCCGAGACGGTGGTCAGGGTGGGCAAGAGGAACTCCTTGTCACATGGCACGTCCGAGGACACGTCGGAGCCGCCGGCACGCCCCCGATGAGGGGGGCGTGCCGGCGGCTCCGGCGCTGCGCGGGGCCGAAGGCGCCCGCGTCAGGCGCGCGGCTGGCCCTGCGGCGGGTACGGCTGCCCGGCCGGCGGCTGGCCCGGCTGCGGCTGGCCGGCGAAGGGGTTGCCGGCGAAGGGGTTGCCGCCCTGGGCCGGCGGCTGGTTGCCGTCGTTCGGGGCGCCCGCGCCCGCGGCGGCCAGCAGGTGCTCGACGTTCTCCTTGGACACCTCCTGGGTCCCGCCGCAGAACGTGCACTGCAGCGTGTGCTTGGCGGGCGCGATCGGGAAGAGCGGGATGAAGAACAGGGTGAACTTGGTGACCCGCTTGCGCAGCGCCTGCGCCGACGGGTTGCCGCAGAAGTTGCACAGCAGGTTCAGCATCGCCAGCTGGAGAACCTTGGTGGAGGAGCCGAAAATCAGCACGCGAGAACTCCGGTTGCGTACGTACAGGACATCACTATGACCCGGGTCAGACGCCTGACACCGGCCGGAAGGTTGCCGCCCCGCCCGATCCTTGGCCCAACCGTGACCGGGCGTCGACCGCGAACTCCTTCTAGCCCGGCAGGTGGTCGACGGCACCGTACGTGACGAGCCGCAGCCGGTCGCCGTCGCCGACCCAACGGGAGACCGAGGCGTTGGCCACCGGCTCCTCGCCGACCGGCGGCGGCGCGCCGAGGCCGGCGAGCACGTGGCGGACCGCCGCCACGACCGCGTCGTGGGCCACCAGCAGCACCCGCCGGCCTGGCACCGCCCCGGCCAGCTCCGTCAGCAGGTCCCGGACGCGCAGCGCGACGTCCGCCGGCGACTCGCCGCCCGGCGGGCGGTAGTACCAGTCGCCGAGGCGCTCGCGGCGGTCGGCCTCGTCGGGCACGCGCTCCCGGATCACGCGTCCCGGCAGCAGCTCGAAGACGCCCATCTCCCGGTCCCGAAGCCGCTCGTCGACCAGCGGCGCCGGCCAGGGGCCGGGGGCCGCGGCCTCCGCCATCAGCTCCCAGGTGTGCCCGGCGCGCAGATAGGGCGAGCAGACGACGAGTTCGGGCCCGCGGTCCGCGCCGAGGCCGGCGAGCCAGCGGCCGAGCGCCGCGGCCTGGGCCAGGCCCGTGTCGGAGAGCGGCACGTCGGCGTCGCGGGGCTCGGACGGGATCTCGACCGGCCCGCCGCCCCGCCGCGCGGCGGCGAAGCGGACGTTGGCCGTGCTCTCCGCGTGGCGGACCGCGACCAGTTCGGCCAGCGGGTTGCGCGGCGGAACGGGCGCGGCCCGCGGCGGCACGGGGTCAGTCCCGGGAGCGGGACTTGAAGGCGGCCTTACGGGCCTGCTTGGCCAGCTGCTTGTCGGGGTGGAGCCGGCCCACGGCCTCCAGGACGTCGGCGGTGGCGGGGTGGTCGGTGCGCCAGGCGCGGTCGAAGAAGCCGCTGTGCTGGTCGGCCAGATCGGTCACCAGGTCGCGCAGCTCGGGCACGTTCTCCTCGATCTCGGCGCCGCCGAGCTGGGCGGCCAGGGTGTCGATGGTGAGCCAGAAGACCATGTCCTCGCCGGGCGGCGGCACGTCGACCACGCCGTGCTCGGCCAGCCAGACGCGGGCCAGGCCGCCCAGCTCGGGGTCGTCGAGCACCTCGCGGAGCGCGGGTTCGGCGCGGCCGTCCATCATGGCGAGCACCAGCTGGCAGCCGAGCCGGCGGCCGGGCGCCGCGGGGTCGTCGCCCCGGGCGGCGACCAGCAGCTCGCGGGTGGCGGCCAGCGGTTCGCGGGCCGCCAGCCACAGCGCGGCCTCGTCGTGGGCGGCGGTCTCGGGGCGGTGCGGCAGGGCGGCCAGCAGGGCGTCGGCGCCCTGGTCGGCCAACTCGCCGAGCAGCGGCGCGGCGAGGCCGGCCTCGATCATCCGGCGGCGCACCGCGTGCAGCCCGAGGGGCGTCAGCCGGGCCTGGCCGTAGCGGGCCAGGTCGTCCTCGCCGGCGTCGGCCGCCGGGGGCGGCGCCTCCTCGTCGTCGGCCCCGACCTCGGCGAGCACCGACTCGTCCACCGGCTCGTACTCCAGGATGCCGGTGTCGACCAGGGCGCGGAACTGCTCGTCCAGTTTGAGCACGGCGGCCGACAGCTCGTCCATCACGGCCTCGGACAGCTCGTCCATGTCCTCGGGGATCACGGAGGCCGCGGCGACCATCGGCAGCGGCACCATGCTGGCGGCCTGGCCCGAGTCGTCGGTGAGGGCGAAGAGGTAGAGGCTGCCGAGCGCCGAGTCCAGGAAGTCGGCCTCCTCCTCCGGGTCCCAGCCGAGGGCGTCGAGGTCGACGGTGGCGGGGTCGAACACCTCGCCCTCCCCCGGCTGCTCGGGCAGTTCGCCGAGCAGTTCCTCGAAGGTGGGGGTGGCGACCTCGGCCAGCACGGCGTCCAGGCCCTCGGACCAGATCTCCAGCACGTCGGCCGGGCGCCCGTCGGTGAGCTGGGCCAGCTCGGGCCCGGGCGAGGCGGTGCCGGCGACCGACTCGCCGTCGCCCGCCTCCTCGCCCTCCGGGTAGGCGTCCGAGCCGTCGTCCGTGTCCCCGTCCGTCTCGTCGTCCTCCAGGACGGCGACGAGGCCGCTGTCGACCGCGAAGTTCCACGCCTCGGCCGCCAGCGCCTCGCCGTCCTCGTCGGCGTCGAGGCCCAGCTCGGTGACGGCGTGCTTCAGCCGGTCGGCCGGCAGCTCCCCGCCCGCGCCCACCCGGACCTCCGGCGCGGACCAGTGCGCGAGCCTGGCCGCCCGGGACAGGAGCGGGGCGGCCAGGGCAGCACGGGCCAGCTCGGCCTCGGAGGGCAGCCGCACGGGGGGCATGACCGGACGCTCGTCAGCGGGGTTCACCATCGCTCCTCATCGAAACCTTGCAAAGGCCGCCCCCAGCCTAGATGAGGCGAGGGCCCTCCCGTGACGGCTCATCACCATTGGCCCGCGGAGGCGCCGGGTGGGCGGCGGCGCGGTGGACGGCGATTAACCGGAACGTTTCCCACCGGCTCCCTGGAGGGCGTTGACAAGGTAGGTGGGACTGCGGGAAGTTGACGCGCGTAGAGGGCCCGGATTGGAAGGGCCTGCCGCTATCGCCCTGGAGGGTCCCTTGTCCGCCTCAGTCCGTCCGCGCCGCAGATCGGTCGCCGTCGGGGCGCTCGTCGTCGCCGGTCTCTGCTCCGTGCTGCTGGTCGACCCCTCGCACGCCGAGGAGCCCGCCGCCCCCGGCACGCTCGCGGCGCCCCGCATCCACGACATCCAGGGCGACACCCGGGTCTCGCCCTACGCCGGCCAGCAGGTCACCGACGTGGCGGGCATCGTCACCGGCGTGCGCACCTACGGCTCGCGCGGGTTCTGGATCCAGGACCCGACGCCGGACGCCGACCCGGCCACCAGCGAGGGCGTCTTCGTCTTCACCAGCTCCACGCCGCGCGTCGCGGTGGGCGACGACGTGCGGGTGTCCGGCACCGTCGGCGAGTACTACCCGGGTGGCGTGGACACCGGCGTCCAGTCGCTGACCCAGATAGCGCGGCCCACGGTGACCGTGGTGTCCTCGGGCAACGAGCTGCCGGCGCCGGTCACCCTGGACGCCGACGACCTGCCGCGCCGCTACGCGCCGACGGGCGACCCGGCCGAGGGCGGGAACATCGAGGCCCTCACCCTGCGGCCCGACCGCTACGCGCTCGACCTGTTCGAGTCGCTCGAGGGCATGAACGTGGCCGTCGAGGACGCCGCCGTGGTCGGCCCGAGCACCCCCTACTACGAGCTGTGGGTGACGCTCGACGCGGAGGCCAACCGGACGGCCAACGGCGGCACCAGGTATGCCTCCTACGACGACCAGAACGCCGGGCGGCTGAAGGTGGAGTCGCTGGTTCCGGTCGCCCAGGAGCCGTTCCCGACGGCCGACGTCGGCGACGTGCTGACCGGCACCACCGAGGGCCCGCTGGACTTCGACGAGTTCGGCGGCTACCTGGTGGCGGCCCGCGAGATGGGCACCGTGGAGTCCGGTGGTCTGGAGCCGGAGAGCACCAGGCCGCAGCGCCGGGACGAGCTGGCCATCGCCACCTACAACGTGGAGAACCTCAACCCGGGCAACGACCAGGCCAAGTTCGACCGGCTGGCCGAGGCCGTCGTCTCGAACCTGGCCGCCCCCGACATCCTGGCGATCGAGGAGGTGCAGGACAACAGCGGGGCGACCGACGACGGCACGGTGGCCGCGGACCAGACGCTCCAGCGGTTCGTCGACGCGATCGTGGCGGCCGGCGGTCCGCGGTACGAGTGGCGTGGCATCGACCCGGTGGACGGCGAGGACGGCGGGCAGCCGGGCGGCAACATCCGCACCGTCTTCCTGTTCAACCCGGAGCGGGTCGACTTCGTCGACCGGGCCGGCGGGGACTCGACCACCGGCACCGAGGTCGTCAAGCGGCGCGGGCGGGCCGAGCTCACCGCGTCCCCTGGCCGTGTCGACCCGGGCAACTGGGCCTGGGAGGACAGCCGCAAGCCGCTGGCCGCCGAGTTCTCCTTCCGTGGCGAGACGGTGATCGTCGTCGCCAACCACTTCGCCTCCAAGGGCGGCGACCAGTCGCTGTACGGCCGCTTCCAGCCGCCGGCGCGGTCGTCCGAGGCGCAGCGGATCGCCCAGGCCCGGGTGGTCAACTCCTTCGTGCGGGACATCCGTTCCGCGCAGCGGCAGGCGCGGGTGGTGGTGCTCGGCGACATCAACGACTTCGAGTTCTCGCCGACCACCAGGGCCCTGACGGCGGACGGCGCGCTGCGCAGCGCGGTGGACTCGCTGCCGCGTGACGAGCGGTACACCTACGTGTTCCAGGGGAACTCGCAGGTGCTCGACCAGACGCTGGTGTCCTCGTCGATCCGCCGCTTCGACTACGACATCGTGCACATCAACGCGGAGTTCGCCGACCAGGCGAGCGACCACGACCCGCAGGTGCTGCGCTTCCAGCCCTGACCGGGGATTCCCGTTGGCCACGGCGGCCGAAGGGGTGGAGACTGCCGGCATGTCCGCACCTCCCTTCGGCCGCTGTGCCGCCGCGATGATCACTCCGTTCTCCGCCGACGGCGGCCTCGACCTGGCGGGCGCCCAGCGGCTGGCCACCCACCTCGTGGACCGGGCGGGCTGCGACGCCCTGGTGCTGAGCGGCACCACGGGCGAGTCGCCGACCACGACGGACGCCGAGAAGACGGCGCTGGTGCGGGCCGTGGTGGAGGCGGTCGGTGACCGGGCGACGGTGGTCGCCGGGGTGGGCACGGCGGACACCCGCCACTCGGCCGGCCTGGCCAGGGCCGCCGAGGCGGCCGGCGCCCACGGGCTGCTCGTGGTGACGCCCTACTACTCGCGGCCCACGCAGGAGGCCGTCGTCGCCCATCTGCGGGCGGTGGCCGACGCGACCGGGCTGCCGGTGATGCTGTACGACATCCCCGCGCGCACCGGGGTCGGCACCGCGCTGACGGCGGACTCGCTGCGGCGGCTCGCCGAGCACGAGCGGATCGCGGGGATCAAGGACTGTGCCGGCGACCTGCTCAAGTCCGGCCTGGTGATGGGCGACACCGGGCTCGCCTACTACTCGGGCAGCGAGGAGTTCAACCTGCCGCTGCTGGCGCTCGGGGCCGCCGGCTGTGTCAGCACGGTGGCGAACGTGGCGGGGCGGCAGGTGCGCGGCGTGCTCGACGCGTTCGCGGCGGGAGACACCGGGCTGGCGGCCCGCCGCCACCGGGCGCTGCTGCCGCTGGTGGAGGCGATGATGCACGAGGTGCCGGGCACGGTGAGCGTGAAGGCGCTGTTCCAGGCCGCGGGCCTGCCGGGCGGCCCGGTCCGCCCGCCCCTGCTCCCGGCGGACGAGGCCCTGACCGAACGCCTCACGACGGCGCTCCGCGCGGCCCTCACGGAACCGGCGCCGGCCTGACCGGCCCTGGGCGCCCGCCCGCCGGGGCGGATCAGCTGGTGCCGGCCGCCACCGTGGCCCCGTGACCCGGCGCCACCGAGGGCTCGGCGGCGAGGGCGCGGGACAGCAGCGTGGCGCCGGCCACCGCGCCGGGCATCAGCAGGACCGCGCCGAGCGGTATCAGGAAGAGCAGGACCAGCGGCACGCCGAAGCCGAGCGCGGCCGGCAGGCGGCGGCGCAGCAGCCGGATCCGCTCCTTGAGCGGCAGGCCACGGCGGTCGAGGGCGGCCGAGGTGAGTTCGACGGTGAGGAAGAACCCGGAGACGGCGAAGCCGAGGGCGGGTATGACGGTCTGGCCGATGACCGGGACGAAGCCGAGCGCGAACAGCGGGATGGTGAGGAGCAGCACCCGCAGCAGCACCTGGAGGCTGTCGCTGATCGAGACCCGGATGTCCTGCCAGAACGAGCGCCCCTGGCCGGCCGGAGCGCCGCCCTCGGTCTCCTCGACTTTCTCGCCGAGCGACTGGTAGAACGGGTCGCCGATGATCAGGGTGACGGCGGTGAAGGTGATGACCGCGAGCATCAGGCCGGCGGCGACCAGCAGCAGCGCGAACCCCACCCGCACCAGGGGCTGCCAGGGGTCCTCCCAGTCGTCGGCGAACGGGGTGGCCCAGACGGCGACGTCGCCGGCGTGGAGGGCGAGCACCACCAGCGCGCCCACGTAGATCACCAGGGCGATCAACGCGGGCACCAACCCGAACAGCAACCAGCGCGGGCGACCGAACACCCACCGTTGTCCCTGGGCCAGACAGCGCAGGCCCACCGCGAATCCGTTCACGCCGGTCACCCTATCGCCCGCCGCTGACAGCCCGTCGGGCTCAGTTGTGGCTGTGCAGGACCTCGTTGAGGCCGCCCCAGGTGCCGGTGCGGGGCAGTGCCTCGACGACGCCGGTGGTGGAGTTGCGGCGGAACAGCAGGTTGTCGGCGCCGGAGAGCTCCAGTGCCTTGACGACCGCGCCGTCCGGCAGCGTGACCCGGGTGCCCGCGGTGACGTAGAGGCCGGCCTCCACGACGCAGTCGTCGCCGAGGGAGATGCCGAGGCCGGCCTGGGCGCCCAGCAGGCAGCGCCTGCCGATGGAGATGGTCTGCTTGCCGCCGCCGGAGAGCGTGCCCATGATCGAGGCGCCGCCGCCGATGTCGGAGCCGTCGTCGACGAGCACTCCGGCGCTGATCCGGCCCTCGACCATGGAGATGCCGAGGGTGCCGGCGTTGAAGTTGACGAAGCCCTCGTGCATGACGGTGGTGCCGGAGGCGAGGTGGGCGCCGAGCCTGACCCGGTCGGCGTCGCCGACGCGGACACCGGCGGGCACCACGTAGTCCGTCATCCGCGGGAACTTGTCGACGCTGGTGACGGTGAGCGCGAGCCCCTCGGCGCGGGCGGCGAGCCGGGTCTCCTCGATCCGGTCGACGGGGACCGGGCCGAGGTTGGTCCAGGCGACGTTGGCGAGCAGCCCGAACTGGCCGTCCAGGTTGAGGCCGTGGGGCCGGACCAGGCGGTGGCTGAGCAGGTGCAGCCGGAGGTAGACGTCGTGCGCGTCGAGCGGCTTGTCCTCCAGGGAGGCGATGACCGTGCGGACCGCCACGACCTCGACGCCGCGGCGGGGGTCGGGGCCCACCGCCCGGGTGGCGGCCTCGCCCAGCAGTTCGGCGGCGCGCTCGGCGGTCAGCCGCTCGGTGCCGGCGATGCCCGGCTCCGAGGTGAGCTCGGGCGCCGGGAACCAGGTGTCGAGGACGGTCCCGTCGTGGGTCAGGGTGGCGAGGCCGGTGGCGACTGCGCCGGTGGCGGGGGTTGTTTCGTCGGTCATGGCACAGACGCTAACCGGTGGCGTCGGCCGGGGGCGAACCGGTCCGGTCAGCGGGCGCCCGGGGTGCGAGCACCCGCTCGAAGAGGACGGCGGCCTCCCGCTCGTCGTAGTCGCGGCCGCTCAGCAGGAGTTGGATCAGCAGCCCGTCCACCGTGGCGGTGAGCAGTCTGGCGGTGACCGGGTCGGGCACGACGGGGCGCAGCAGGTCGGCGACGCTCTCCAGGAGTTCGGCGGAGAGCGGGCGGAGCGCCGGGTTGCGGAGCCCGACGAAGTAGAGCTCGTAGGAGAGCTCGGTCTCGGCGCGGTCCGAGCCGAGGCAGTGGCCCACGAAGCGGGCCAGCCGCTCGGCGAGCGGTAGTTCGGAATGCTCGGCGAGGCGGTCGGCCAGGCCGGCGAGCCACTCGTCGTTCATCCGCTTCAGGGCGGCGGCCAGCAGTTCGTCGCGGTCGGCGAAGTGGTAGGTGGTGGAGCCCAGCGGCACATCGGCCTCGGCGGCGACGTTGCGGTGGCTGAGGCCGGCGATGCCGTGCTCGGTGACGACCCGGACGGCGGCCTCGACGATGCGTTCACGGCGGTCCGGGTCGTAGCGGCGGGCCATCAGTGGGCTCCGCCGAGGTTGAGGGCGACGACGCCCGCGACCACCAGGGCGACGCCGAGGAGCCTGGCGGCAGTGGCGGCCTCGCCGAGGAAGAGGATCCCGATGAGGGCGACGACGGCGGTGCCGGCGCCGGACCAGATGGCGTAGGCCGAGCCGACGTCCATGGACTTCAGGACCTGGGCCAGCAGCGCGAAGGCGACGAGGTAGCCGGCGACGGTGCCGACACTGGGCCAGAGCCGGTTGAAGCCGTCGCTGTACTTCATCAGGGTGGTGGCCACGATCTCCGAGGCGATCGCGGCGGCAAGCGTCAGATAGACCATACGTACTACTGTACACAACGATACGTACAGCCGTACACATCGCCGGCCGGGCGCACGCCGGTGGAGTGACCGCCCCGCGCGCCGACCGGGACCGCCGCCGGCCTTCCGGTCATCCTTGCGGCGAACAGCGGCACGATCACATCATCACAGGGAGTGAAGAACCGATGGCCGAGTGCGAGGTCTGCGGCAACGACTACCGGATGTCCTTCGAGGTCCGCGCGGCGGGCGAGGTCCACGTCTTCGACAGCTTCGAGTGCGCCGTCCAGCGGATGGCCCCGATCTGCGAGAACTGCCAGACCCGGATCATGGGCCACGGCCTGGAGACGGCGGACGGCCACTTCTACTGCTGCGGCCACTGCGCCAGGGCCAAGGGCCAGGCCCAGCTGGTCGACCACGCCTGAGCCGGGCGCGCCCGGACACGACGGTGCCTCCCGTGCCCGGGGCGGGGCGGCGGGAGGCACCGAGAGGGGGACGCCGGCCGGCGGCGCGGAGATCGGGGCTCAGACGTTGAAGCCCAGGGCCCGCAGCTGCTCGCGGCCGTCGTCGGTGATCTTGTCCGGGCCCCACGGCGGCATCCAGACCCAGTTGATCTTCAGCTCGGTGACCAGACCCTCGGTCGCCGACCTGGCCTGGTCCTCGATGACGTCCGTCAGCGGGCAGGCCGCGGAGGTGAGCGTCATGTCGACGGTGGCGACGTTGTCCTCGTCCACGTGGATGCCGTAGATCAGACCGAGGTTGACCACGTCGATCCCCAGCTCCGGGTCGACGACGTCCATCATCGCCTCCCGGACCTCCTCCTCGCCGGCCGGCTTGGCCGTGACGGTCTCGGTGTCGCTCATGACGTCGTCCTCTCGTTCACCAGGCCGTCGCCCAGTGCCTGGGCGGTGGCGTCCTTCCAGGCCATCCAGCTCAGCAGCGCGCACTTCACCCGCGCCGGGTACTTGGAGACGCCGGCGAACGCCACCGCGTCCTCCAGCACCTCCTCCATCGCGTCGTCCGGGGTGATCTGTCCCTTGGACTGCATCAGGCGCAGGAACGTGTCCTGGACGGCCAGGGCCTCGGCGAGGTCCTTGCCGACCAGCAGCTCGTTGAGCACGGACGCGCTGGCCTGGCTGATCGAACAGCCCTGGCCCTCGTACGAGACGTCGGCGACGGTCTCGCCGTCGTACCGGACCCGCAGCGTGATCTCGTCACCGCACGTGGGATTGACGTGGTGGACCTCGGCGTCGCCGTCCCGCAGACCCCGCCCGTGCGGGTTCTTGTAGTGGTCCAGGATCACGTCCTGGTACATCGACTCCATCGCTTCCAGACGCATGCGATCACACCATCCCCATCCGAACCCTCATCCGAAGAAGCCACGCACGTACTCGAGGCCCCGGACCAGGGCGTCCACCTCGGCCGGCGTCGAGTACAGGTAGAACGACGCTCGCGTGGTCGCCGGAATTCCGTACCGCAGGCAGACCGGCCGCGCGCAGTGGTGGCCGACGCGGACGGCGATGCCCTGCTCGTCGAGCACCTGGCCCACGTCGTGCGGGTGGATGTCACCGAGGGTGAAGGACACCGTGGCGCCCCGGTCCTCGCTGCTGACCGGGCCGATGATCCGCAGGTCCGGCACCTCGGCCAGCCGCTCGAGCGCGTACCGGGTGATGGCCTGCTCGTGGGCCGCGATCCGCTCCATGCCGATGCCGGTCAGGTAGTCGACGGCGGCACCGAGGCCCACGGCCTCGGCGATCGGCGGCGTGCCGGCCTCGAACTTGTGCGGCGCCGGCGCGTAGGTCGACGAGCTCATCGTGACCGTCTCGATCATCTCCCCGCCGCCGAGGAAGGGCGGCAGGTCCTCCAGGAGCTCCTGCCGGCCCCAGAGCACGCCGATGCCGGTCGGCCCGCACATCTTGTGGCCGGTGAAGGCCACGAAGTCCGCGCCCAGCGCCTGGACGTCGAGCGGCATGTGCGGGGCGGCCTGCGAGGCGTCGATCACCACCAGGGCGCCGACCTGCTGGGCGCGCCTGACGATCGCCTCGACCGGGTTGTGGGTGCCCAGCACGTTGGAGACCAGCACGAAGGAGACGACCTTGGTGTGCTCGGTGATGAGCTCGTCGAGGTTCGACAGGTCGAGCCGGCCGTCGTCCGTGAGGCCGAACCACTTCAGCTTCGCGCCGGTGCGCTGCGCCAGGAACTGCCACGGCACGATGTTGGAGTGGTGCTCCATCTCCGTGATGACGATCTCGGTGCGGTCGTCGACCCGGTACGGCTCCTCGGCCCAGCCGAGCATGTTGGCCACCAGGTTGAGCGACTCCGAGGCGTTCTTGGTGAAGATCACCTCGTCCCTGCTCGGCGCGTTGACGAACGAGGCGACCTTGGTGCGGGCGCCCTCGTAGAGCGCGGTGGCCTCCTCGGCGAGCACGTGGACGCCGCGGTGCACGTTGGCGTGGTGGCGCTCGTAGTACTCGGACATCGCGTCCAGCACCTGGCGCGGCTTCTGGGAGCTCGCCGCGTTGTCCAGGTAGACCAGCGGCTTCCCGTCGTGCACGGTGCGGTGCAGGATCGGGAAGTCCTTGCGGATCGCCTCGGTGTCGAGGAGACCCGGCAGCGTATGACTCATGAGGCGCCCCCCTTGGTGTACTGCTCGTAGCCCTCGGCCTCGAGCTTGTCGGCCAGCTCCGGGCCCGCGGACTCGACGATCCGGCCGCCGGCGAACACGTGCACGTGGTCCGGCTTGATGTAGCGCAGGATCCGCGTGTAGTGGGTGATCAGCAGGGTGCCGACCTCGCCGCCCTCGCGCAGCCGGTTGACGCCCTCGGAGACGATCCGCAGCGCGTCGATGTCGAGGCCGGAGTCCGTCTCGTCGAGGATGGCGATCCTGGGCTTCAGCAGCTCCAGCTGGAGGATCTCGTGGCGCTTCTTCTCGCCACCGGAGAAGCCCTCGTTGACGTTGCGCTCGGCGAAGGCCGGGTCCATCTCGAGGCGCTGCATGGCCTCCTTGACCTCCTTCACCCAGGTGCGCAGCTTGGGGGCCTCGCCGCGGATGGCGGTGGCGGAGGTGCGCAGGAAGTTGGAGACCGAGACGCCGGGCACCTCGACCGGGTACTGCATGGCGAGGAAGACGCCGGCGCGGGCCCGCTCGTCGACGGACATCTCCAGCACGTCCTCGCCGTCCAGCGTGACGGTGCCGCCGGTGACGGTGTACTTGGGGTGACCGGCCAGCGAGTACGCCAGGGTGGACTTGCCGGAGCCGTTGGGGCCCATGATGGCGTGGGTCTCGCCCTGCTTCACGGTCAGGTCGACACCGCGCAGGATCTCGGTGGAGCCGGTCTCGGTCTCGACGGAGACGTGCAGGTCGTGGATCTCAAGCGTTGCCATGGGGATGCCTCAGGACTCCTGGGAGAGGGAGACGAGCACGGCGGCGCCGGGCCCCTCTCCTTCGATCTTGACGGGGTAGACGGGGATGGGGCGGGTGGCCGGCAGCCCGGAGGGCTTGCCGGTGCGCAGGTCGAAGCTGGATCCGTGCAGCCAGCACTCGACCTGGCAGTCCTCCACCTCGCCCTCGGACAGCGAGACGTTCGCGTGCGAGCAGATGTCGTTGACCGCGAACACCTCGCCCTCGGTACGGACGACGCAGACCGGGGTGTCGTCGAGCTCCACGCGCCTGGGCACGTCCTCCTCGAGGTCGCCGAGCGCGCACACCTTCACGAAGCCGCTGGTCATGCGATCGACGCCTCCAGCTCGGCCTCCAGCTTGGCGATCAGCCGCTCCTCGACGTCCGGCACGCCGATCTGCTGGACGAGCTCGGCGAAGAAGCCGCGCACCACCAGGCGGCGGGCCTCGTCGGCGGGGATGCCGCGGGCCATCAGGTAGAACAGCTGCTCGTCCTCGAACCGGCCGGTGGCCGAGGCGTGGCCGGCGCCGGCGATCTCGCCGGTCTCGATCTCCAGATTGGGGACCGAGTCGACCCGGGCGCCGTCGGTGAGGACCAGGTTGCGGTTGAGCTCGTAGGTGTCGGTGCCGGTCGCGGAGGTCCGGATCACCACGTCGCCGATCCACACCGCGTGCGCGTCGGCGCCCTGGAGGGCGCCCTTGTAGGCCACGTTGCTGCGGCAGTTCGGCGCGTTGTGGTCGACCAGCAGCCGGTGCTCCTGGTGCTGGCCGTTGTCCGTGAAGTAGACGCCGTACAGCTCGGCCTCGCCGCCCGGGCCCGCGTAGGCGACCCGCGGGTGTATCCGGACCACGTCGCCGCCGAAGGTGACGACCACGGACTTGAAGCTGGCGTCCCGCCCGACCAGCGCGCTGTGCTGGGAGCAGTGCACGGCGGTGTCGTCCCAGTCCTGCACGCTGACGACGGTGAGCTTGGCGCCGTCACCGACGAGGAACTCGACGTTGGCCGACCGGACGGTGTCGCCGGTGTGGTCGAGCACGAGGACGACCTCGGCAAAGGCCCCGATCTCGAAGACGGTGTGCCCGAAGGTGACACCGCCCTCGCCGTGCAGGGCGACCCGGACCGGCTCCTTCAGCACCGCTTCCTTCGGCACCGAGATCACGGTGGCCTTCTCGAAGGAGCTGAACGCCTGGGCCGCGACCCGGTCGACGGGGGCGCCGGCCCTGCCGACCCGCGGGTCGTCCCGGCCGACCGGGGTGACGGTCACCCCGTCCGGCGCCTCGACCTCGACCTTGATGGTGCCCCCGGGCACGGCCGTGCCGTCGTGCAACCCCCGCAGCCGGTCGAGGGGCGTGAACCGCCACTCCTCCTCGCGGCCGTGCGGGACGGGGAAGTCCGCCACATCGAAGGACGGCGGGGCGCTCATCCGGGTGGCGACGCTGGACTCGGCGGCCACCGCGACCGCTCCGCCCGCGCTGGCGCCGGCCGGCATACTCTGGGCCTCAGCCATGGGTGTCGTCGTGCTCACTCTCTTGATCGGACGTGATGGGGGATCGTGGACGGAGCGCCGGTCAGCCGACCGAGCCCTCCATCTGCAGCTCGATCAGCCGGTTGAGCTCCAGGGCGTACTCCATGGGCAGCTCCTTGGCGATGGGCTCGACGAAGCCGCGCACGATCATCGCCATCGCCTCGTCCTCGGAGAGGCCGCGGCTCATCAGGTAGAAGAGCTGGTCGTCGCTGACCTTGGAGACCGTCGCCTCGTGGCCCATCGTCACGTCGTCCTCGCGGACGTCGACGTAGGGGTAGGTGTCCGAGCGGGAGATGCTGTCCACCAGCAGCGCGTCACACAGCACGTTGGACTTGGAGCCGGCCGCGCCCTCGGCGATCTCGATCAGGCCGCGGTAGGAGGTGCGGCCGCCGCCCCTGGCCACCGACTTGGAGACGATGTTGGAGGAGGTGCGCGGAGCCATGTGCACCATCTTGGCGCCGGCGTCCTGGTGCTGGCCCTCGCCCGCGAAGGCGACGGACAGCGTCTCGCCCTTGGCGTGCTCGCCCATCAGGTAGACGGCCGGGTACTTCATGGTGACCTTGGAGCCGATGTTGCCGTCGACCCACTCCATGGTGGCGCCCTCGTAGGCGACGGCGCGCTTGGTCACCAGGTTGTAGACGTTGTTCGACCAGTTCTGGATGGTCGTGTAGCGGCAGCGGCCGCCCTTCTTGACGATGATCTCGACGACCGCGGAGTGCAGCGAGTCCGAGTTGTAGATCGGCGCGGTGCAGCCCTCGACGTAGTGCACGTAGGCGTTCTCGTCGACGATGATCAGGGTGCGCTCGAACTGGCCCATGTTCTCGGTGTTGATCCGGAAGTACGCCTGGAGCGGGATGTCGACGTGCACGCCCGGCGGCACGTAGATGAAGGAACCGCCGGACCAGACCGCCGTGTTGAGCGCGGCGAACTTGTTGTCGCCGGCCGGGATCACGGTGCCGAAGTGCTCCTGGAACAGCTCCGGGTGCTCCTTGAGCGCCGTGTCGGTGTCGAGGAAGATGACGCCCTGCTTCTCCAGGTCCTCGCGGATCTGGTGGTAGACGACCTCCGACTCGTACTGCGCGGCCACGCCGGCCACCAGGCGCTGCTTCTCGGCCTCGGGGATGCCGAGCCTGTCGTAGGTGTTCTTGATGTCCTCCGGCAGGTCGTCCCAGCTCTGGGCCTGCTTCTCGGTGGACCGCACGAAGTACTTGATGTTGTCGAAGTCGATGCCGCTGAGGTCGGAGCCCCAGTTGGGCATGGGCTTCTTGCCGAAGAGCTTCAGGCCCTTCATGCGCAGCTTCAGCATCCACTCGGGCTCGGACTTCTTGCCCGAGATGTCGCGGACGACGGCCTCGGACAGGCCACGCTTGGCCGCGGCGCCGGCCGCGTCGGAGTCGGCCCAGCCGTATTCGTACGTGCCCAGGCCGTCGAGCTCGGGGTGGGCGGTCTCCGTGGGGAGCGTCATGCTGGGTTCCTCCCGGCAGTGCTGTCGGTTGCGGTGGTGGTCTCGGCGGGGACGTGACCGGCGTGGCCGGTGTGACCGGCGTGACCGGCCTTCGGCACGAAGGTCGTGCAGACGCCGTCCCCGAGGGCGATGGTGGCGAGCCGCTGCACATGGCTGCCGAGCAGGTCCGAGAAGACCTCGGCCTCGGCCTCGCACAGCTGCGGATAGCGCTGCGCCGCGTGCGCCACCGGGCAGTGGTGCTGGCACAGCTGCTCGCCGGCCGGCGCCGCCACCTCCTGGACGGCGGCGGCGAACCCGGAGGACGTCAGCGCCTCGGCCAGCGCACGCGCCCTTCCGTCCGGCGCGGCCGTCTCCAGGAAGGAACGGTACTGCTCGGCCTGGGCCGCGGCACGGTCCCTGGCGAAGGCCAGCACGGCCGCCGCCCCGCGCTCCCCGCCCCCGGCGGCGCGCTCGATCCAGCGCAGCGCCTCGACGGCGAGCTCGTCATAGGCATGGTCGAAGGCGTCCCGGCCGCCGTCGGTGAGCGCGAAGGCCTTGGCCGGACGGCCTCGGCCACGCGCCCCGTGCACCCGCTTCTCCCGCGACTCCACCAGGCCCTCGGCGACCAGCGCGTCGAGATGACGCCGGACGGCGGCCTGCGTGAGCCCGAGCCGCACGGCGAGCTCGGCGGCGGTGGAAGGACCGTGATCGAGAATGGAGCGGGCAACGCGCTGCCGCGTCCCGGCCGCCTCAGCGACCGCGGGCGCCTCCCGCTGCTCACTCCGGTTTTTCACAACGTCATTGTTGCGTAATTCCCGCGAAGCGAGCAAGCCGGGGTCTGACCTGCCGGAATGCAGTACATCACGTAAGGCGACCCTTACCTGGCCGGCGGCCTCCGGCTACCGGGTTCTCCCCCGCCCTCCCAC
>NZ_SMKI01000134.1 GCF_004348415.1 Streptomyces hainanensis | reverse complement strand
CCGCATCCCGGCGCCACGGGCCCGCCCGGTGGAACTACGCCTCGACCCTGGCCATGATCTCGTCGGTCACGTCGAAGTTGGCGAAGACGTTCTGCACGTCGTCACTGTCCTCGAGGGCGTCGATCAGCCGGAAGATCTTCCGGGCCCCGTCCTCGTCCAACTCGACCTGCATCGTGGGCAGGAAGCCGGCCTCCGCCGAGTCGTAGTCGATCCCGGCGTCCTGCAGCGCGGACCGCACGCCCACCAGGTCGCCCGCCTCGCTGACCACCTCGAAGGACTCGCCCAGGTCGTTGACCTCCTCGGCACCCGCGTCGAGCACGGCACCGAGCACGTCGTCCTCGCTCAGGTCGCTCTTCGGGACGAGGACCACGCCCTTGCGGTGGAACAGGTAGGAGACGGACCCGGGGTCGGCCATCGATCCGCCGTTGCGGGTCATGGCGACCCGCACGTCGGAGGCGGCGCGGTTGCGGTTGTCCGTCAGACACTCGATCAGGACGGCGACACCGTTGGGGCCGTAGCCCTCGTACATGATCGTCTGGTAGTCGGCGCCGCCCGCTTCCAGGCCGGCGCCGCGCTTGACGGCGCGATCGATGTTGGTGTTGGGGACCGAGCTCTTCTTGGCCTTCTGGATGGCGTCGAAGAGGGTGGGGTTACCGTCCGGGTCCGCGCCACCCGTCCGAGCCGCGACCTCGATGTTCTTGATCAGCTTGGCGAACAGCTTGCCACGCTTGGCATCGATCACGGCCTTCTTGTGCTTGGTGGTTGCCCACTTGGAGTGGCCGGACACAGCGCTGCTCCTTCAGAGATGTCACCTGTTCTTCAACCCGACGTGGTGATCCTACCGGCCGTGGCCTACACCGCCGCCCGCACCATGTCGGCGAACATCGCGTGCACCCGGTGGTCGCCGGTCAGCTCGGGGTGGAACGCGGTGGCCAGCAGGTTGCCCTGGCGGACGGCGACCGTGCGCCCCTCGAAGGCGGCGACGGACCGGGCGCCGGCCCCCAGGGACTCCACCCAGGGGGCGCGGATGAAGACCCCGTCGACCGGTCCGCCCGGCACCCCGGCCACCTCCACGGCCGCCTCGAAGGACTCGTTCTGCCGCCCGAAAGCGTTACGCCGCACGATCATGTCGATGCCGCCGACGGTCTCCTGGCCGGAACGCGGGTCGAGGATCTTGTCGGCGAGCATGATCATGCCGGCGCAGGAGCCGTAGGTGGGCATCCCGGCGCGCACCCGGGCACGCAACGGCTCGAACAGGCCGAAGGCGTCGGCCAGCTTCGAGATGGTGGTGGACTCGCCGCCGGGGATCACCAGGCCGTCGACCGCGGCCAGTTCCTCGGGACGGCGCACCTGCCGCGCCTCGGCGCCGGCGGCGGCGAGTGCGGCCAGGTGCTCACGGACGTCGCCCTGGAGCGCCAGGACGCCGATGACCGGGGATGTCACGCGCACGGTCCCCCGCTCACCAGCCGCGGGACGCGTAGCGCTCGCCCTCGGGCAGCACGTCGATGTTGATGCCGACCATGGCCTCGCCGAGCCCGCGCGAGACGTCGGCGACGACCTTGGGGTCGTCGAAGAAGGTCGTGGCCTTGACGATGGCGGCCGCGCGCCTGGCCGGGTCGCCCGACTTGAAGATGCCGGAGCCGACGAAGACGCCCTCGGCACCCAGCTGCCGCATCAGCGCGGCGTCGGCCGGGGTGGCCACGCCGCCGGCGGAGAAGAGCACGACCGGCAGCTTGCCGAGCTCGGCCACCTCCTTGACCAGCTCGTGGGAGGCGCGCAGCTCCTTGGCCGCCGCGTAGAGCTCGTGGTTGTCCAGGCCCCTGAGGCGGGCGATGTCGCCCTTGATCTGACGCAGGTGGCGCACGGCCTCGACCACGTTGCCGGTGCCGGCCTCGCCCTTGGAGCGGATCATGGCCGCGCCCTCGGAGATCCGGCGCAGGGCCTCGCCCAGGTTGGTGGCGCCGCAGACGAAGGGGGTGGTGAAGGACCACTTGTCGGTGTGGTTGACCTCGTCGGCCGGAGTCAGCACCTCGGACTCGTCGATGTAGTCGACGCCGAGGGCCTGGAGCACCTGGGCCTCCACGAGGTGCCCGATGCGGGACTTGGCCATCACCGGGATGGAGACGGCCTCGATGATGCCGTCGATCATGTCGGGGTCGGACATCCGGGCCACGCCGCCGTCCTTGCGGATGTCGGCCGGCACCCGCTCCAGGGCCATCACCGCGACGGCGCCGGCGTCCTCGGCGATCCTGGCCTGCTCGGGGGTGACGACGTCCATGATCACGCCGCCCTTGAGCTGCTCGGCCATGCCGCGCTTGACGCGGGCGGTGCCGGTCTCGGGGGTCTGGGCGTTGCTGGGGGACGTGCTCACGGTGGCGACCTCACTCGGGGTTCGGCGGTGATTCGGGACGACGGGAACGGCTGGACGACTGGCTGAACCAGGCGGAAACCACCCGATACGACCATCGTAGGCCCGTTCGAACACGAATCCGGCCGGCCGGTGCGTGAAGCCGGGCCACGGCCGCCCATGGAAGTCCAGCGGTGGCCCGACCGGAAAGGGCCAATCGGCAGCCGGTGGCCTGGTGGGCCGCCCGCCGGTCAGCCGGCCGAGCGGTTGGTGAGCGAGGTCGGCGGCTCGTCGTCCATCTCGAACGCCATCGGGAACGGCGCGTGCCCGGCCAGCCGGAACCAGCGGACCGTCCGGTGCCGACGCACGGCCCGGGCCGCGCGCACCGCGTCGTTGTGGAAGCGCCTGGCCATCGGGACCCGGCGCACCCCGGCGACCAGCTCCTCGACCATGGGCGGGCCGCCCGGGGCCTCCCGGATGGCCAGCACCTGGGCGCTCTCGGCCAGCACCGCCCGCAGCGCCTGACTGAGTTCGCTCTCGGCGACCTCGCGCTGCTCGTCCTCGGCGAGCCGGGCGGCGTGCGCCGCCTGGTAGAGAACCATCGAGGCGGCCGGGTCGAAGACGCCCGCGGTGGCCAACTCCTGGGCGATGGAGGCACGGCGCAGCAACTGCGCGTCGAGCGCGGCGCGGGCGGCGTCGATGCGGGCGTGCAGCCGGTCGAGCCGGCCCGCGGTCCAGCTGAGATAGACGCCGACCAGCAGCAGCGCCACGGCGATCCAGATGACGGTGGTCACGCCCGGTCACCCTACCGGGCCGCCCCGGCGCCTCGAGCGCCGGCCGGCACTCGACGGCCCGGAGGCGTGGTCGGGGCGTGGCTCAGTCGCGGGCGAAGCCGAGCCGGCCGAGCAGCCCGACGCGCTCGTCGGGGGCGACGGCGCCCGCGCCGTCGGCGACGGTCTCGTAGACCGCCAGGATGTCGGAGCCGACCGTGGACCAGTCGAAGCGCAGCACGTGACTGCTGCCGCGCTCCCGCAGCTCGGCGAGCCGGCCGGGGTCGGCGAGCAGCCGGTTCGCGGCGGCGGCCAGGGCGTCGGCGTCCTCGTTGGGGAACAGCTCGCCCGCCGCGCCGCCGTCCAGCACCTGGGCGAAGGCGTCGAGGTCGCTGGCGAGCACCGGGGCCGCGGCCGACATGGCCTCGACGAGGATGATGCCGAAGCTCTCGCCGCCGGTGTTGGGCGCCACGTAGAGGTCGACGCTGCGCAGCAGTCGCGCCTTGTCCTCGTCGCTGATCATGCCGAGGAACTCGACCCGGTCCCGCATCGGGACCGGCAGGCCGGCCACCGCCTCCTTCTCGTCGCCCCGCCCGGCCACCAGCAGCCGGGCGTCCGGGTGTTCGGCGAGGATCCCGGGCAGCGCGCGCATCAGCACCGGGAGCCCCTTGCGCGGCTCGTCGATCCGGCCGATGAAGCCGATCGTCCGCCCCTGCCACTCGGCCTTGGGTTCGGCGCTCGCGAAGAACCGGACGTCGACCCCGTTGGGGATGACCACCGCGTCGCCACCGAGATGCTCGACCAGGGTGCGCCTGGCGTACTCGCTGACCGCGATCCGGGCGCTGATCTTCTCCAGCGCGGGCTGGAGGATCGGATAGGCGGCGATCATGGCCCGGGAGCGCGGGTTGGAGGTGTGGAAGGTGGCGACGATCGGGCCCCGGGCCGCCCAGCAGGTGAGCAGGGCGAGCGAGGGGGCGGCGGGCTCGTGGATGTGGAGCACGTCGAAGTCGCCGTCGTGCACCCAGCGGCGGACCCGGGCGGCGGACAGGAAGCCGAAGTTGAGCCGGGCCACGGACCCGTTGTACGGCACCGGCACGGCGCGGCCGGCGGAGACGGCGTAGGGGGGCAGCGGGGTCTCCTCGTCGGCCGGCGCGAGCACGGAGACCGTGTGCCCCTGTCTGATCAGGTGCTCGGCCAGGTCCCTGACGTGGAACTGCACCCCACCCGGGACGTCCCAGGAGTAGGGACAGACGATGCCGATCCTCATGCCGTTCCCTACGTTCCTTCCCTGGCTTCCGGGCCCTCGCGTGCCTCGACGGGTCGGGCCGCCGGGGGCTTCGCCCCGGCGGTGCCCGGGGTCCCGGTGAGATCGCTGAGCCACAGCCGCTGGAGCATGTGCCAGTCCTGCGGGTGCGCGGCGATGCCGCCCGCGAACGCGTCGGCCAGGGCCTGGGTCATGGCGGCGGTCTTCTGCGCCCTGGTGCCCGTCTCGGGTACCGGGACGTGGGGGTGTATCCGCCCCTTTATCACCGTGGTCTCGTCGTACCACAGGCTGACCGGCAGGAGCAGCGCGCCGGTCTGCTGGGCCAGCAGCGCGGGCCCGGCCGGCATCCGCGCGGTCTCGCCGAAGAAGGAGACCTCGATCCCCGAGGTGGAGAGGTCCCGGTCGGCCACCAGGCACACTATCCCGCCGCCCCGCAGCCGCCTGGCGAGGGTGCCGAACGAGGCGCCCCCGGTGTGCGGCACGACCTCCATGCCCAGCTTCTCGCGGTAGGCCACGAACCGGTCGAAGAGTCGCTCGGGTTTGAGGCGCTCCGCGACGGTGGCGAACGGCAGGTCGAGCGCGGTGACCAACCAGGCGCCGGCCAGGTCCCAGTTGGCCATGTGCGGCAGGGCGAGGACGACGCCCCGGCCCTCGGCCAGCGTGTCGGTGGCGCGGTACGTGTCGGCGAGCGCGAAGGAGGCCTTTATCCGGTCCCGGCTCCAGGCGGGCAGCCGGAAGGACTCCGTCCAGTAGCGGAGGTAGCTGCGCATCCCGGCCCGCGACAGCTCCCGCAACCGCTCCGGGTCCGCGTCCGGCACCACCCGGGCGAGGTTGGCCTCCAACTGCCGCACGCCGGCGCCGCGGCGGCGCCAGGCGACGTCGGCGACGCGCCGGCCGAGGGCCATGGCGACGGGCTCGGGCATCCGCTTGACGGCGGTCCACCCGAGCCCGAACCCGGCGTCGATGAGTCGGTCCCTCATGTCGGGCCGCTCCCCGTGGCCTCGGCCGCTGCGGCCGCGTCCGCCTCGGCGGACTCCCGGCGCACCGTGACCACCCGCTGGACGAGCGTGACCAGGCTGCCACCGGCCACCACCCAGAGGGCGATGGGCAGCAGGACCCCGATGTGCGGCACGCCGAAGGACCGTTCGAAGCCGGCGAAGCCGGCGAGCACCAGGGTGATCACCAGTCGCTCGGCCCGCTCGACGAGGCCGTTGACCCGCACCGGCAGGCCGATGCTCTCGCCCCGCGCCTTGGTGTAGGAGACGACCTGTCCGCTGGCGAGGCAGAACAGGGTGACGGAGCAGAGCATCAGGTTGTCGCCCTCGCCGGCGTACCAGAGGGCGATGCCGGAGAAGATCGCCGCGTCGGCCAACCGGTCGAGGGTGGAGTCGAGGAAGGCGCCCCACCTGCTGGACGAGCCGATCTGCCGGGCCATGTTGCCGTCGACCATGTCGGAGAAGACGAACACGGTGATCACGACCGTGCCCCAGAAGAACTCGCCCTGGGGGTAGAAGACCAGGGCCCCCGTCATCACTCCCGCGGTGCCGATCAGGGTCACCGCGTCGGGGGTCACCCCCAACCTGATCAACAGGGCGGCGAACGGCGTGAGGACACGCGTGAAGAATGCACGCGCGTACTTGTTGAGCATGTCCTTCCCTGGGGTCGCACGGGCCGCGCGAAGGAAGGCGGCCACCGGAGGGACCCCATCGTAGCCACGCCGCCCGCCCCGGCGACGCCGGGCCCGTCCTCGGGCGGGTGGTGGAACCCGCGTTGGGGACCCCCGGGCGGCCGTCCGCCGTTAGGCTGAACACCATCAGGTGTCACGGGCCCGCCGTGCGGGAACTGCCCTGACGGCGGCTGGAGTTCGAGGACTGGTTCGAGAGCTGGGGGTACCCCATGTCGGCGCTGGACGACCTCAGGAGAGCGGCGGGAGTGGAGTTCGACTTCGCGCCCGGCGCCCAGGTGCCGCTCTCCGGCACGAGCGGTGGCAGCGGCCTCAGCCACGCCATCGCCTCGGTGGCCTACCGCGACGTGGCCCCCGAGGACATCAAGGTGCCCAACGACACGGCCAAGGTGAACAAGGGCCGGTTCACGCTGCTGGAGCCCAACCTGGGCGAGGCGTTCACCCGCGCCGTGGAGACGCGGATGCTGGCCGACGGCCGCAAGCCGCTGATCCAGTCCTTCGGCGTCGAGCCGGGGGTCGTGGTGGAGCACGCGCTCAACGCCAAGCGCATCCGGAGGCAGCGGGACCGGCAGCTGAGCGCGATCATGATCGGGTTCGGGCTGCTCTTCCTGCCGGGCGTGGCGATCTGGCTGGGCCTCTTCCAACTGCGGCGCACCATCGCCGGCTCGCAGGACCGGCGCGCCGGCTTCTTCGGCATGCTGGTGCTCGGGCTGCTCGCGGTGCTGATCGCGGTGGCGGTGATCCGCGCCCCGCTCGACGGGGTGCTGCGGATCTACGTGTGGACCATGCTGCCGGCGCCGATCATCGGCTGGTTCGTCGCCCAACGCGTCTGCGAGCGCGCCGCGCAGAACCTGCGCACCCACTGGTCGGCCCAGATCGGCGGCGGTTCCGGCGCCAAGATCCCGGAGGCGGTGCCGCAGAACCCGAACGACGCGGAGGCGGAGCGGATCCGGCTCGGCCTGGCCAAGCTCACGGCCGAGCAGAGCAGCAACATGACGTACTACGCCGGGCCCAAGGGGATACTCGGCATGGGCGTGCGCTGGGGCAGCTGGCAGTTGGCCGAGGAGTTGCGGCCGCGCGACCCGTCGCGGGAGATCGACCCGTTCCGCAGCTGGGACGTGGCCCGCGCCATCGGCGACCAGCTGCGGATGCTGGAGCGCGGCCCGCTGCACACCGGCGGCTTCACCCAGCCGTCCATAACGCACTGGGTGGTACGGCACGTCGGCGAGGGCGCGGGCGAGGTGTCGCGGCCCGACGGGCCCAACGCCGACGGCTACAGCGTCAGCTCCCTCGAGGTCCAGCGGATCTGCAACGAGTCGCAGTACGACAGCGGCGACCGGCACTACCTGGGCGTGCAGTTCGTGCTGTGGGGCGGCGAGCTCGTCGTCACCATGATGATCTCGGTGACGGTGCTGCACCACACGCTGCGGATCGAGGTGACCGGCTACGCGCTCGGCCCGGTGGACGGCTTCTTCCGCAAGGGCCCGGACGCCAAGACCAAGGAGATCACGGACCCGCTGCGGCCCTGGCGAAAGGTCAAGCGGCCGGCCCCGCTCGTCGAGGTGCGCGAGGTGGTCAGGCTCGCCGCGCGGGCGCCGCTGACCTGGTTCCCGGCCCGCCTGGACAAGCTCGGCGGCACCATCGCGTTCCCCGAGCCGTTCGGGCTGCGGCATGTCTGGGCGACGACGCCGTGGAAGCACCGCTTCATGGTGGACGACGTGCTGCGCACCGCGACCCCGGTGCTGCGGGTGGCGCACGCCGCCGCGTTCAAGGTGCTGGCGGAGAACGGCGTGGACATCTCGGCGTTCGACAGCCGCTCGCAGGCCCTCGGCGGTCAGGTGCAGTCGGCCTCCCCCAGCAAGGCCGACGAGTACAACATGTGAGGGCGCGTCAGGCGGGCCAGGCCGCGGCGAGCATCCGCCGGGTGTCGGCGAGCAGTTGCGGCAGCACCTTGGTGTGGCCCACCACGGGCATGAAGTTGGCGTCGCCGCCCCATCGGGGCACCACGTGCTGGTGCAGGTGGGGCGCGATGCCGGCGCCGGCGGCCGAGCCCTGGTTCATGCCGATGTTGAAGCCGTGGGCGCCGGAGGCGACGCGGACGGCGGCCATGGCCCGCTTGGTGAGCTCGGCCAGCTCCGCCGTCTCCTCGGCGGTGAGCTCGGTGTAGTCGGCGACGTGCCGGTAGGGCACGACCAGCAGATGGCCGCCGTTGTACGGGTAGAGGTTGAGCACCGCGTAGACGGTGTCACCCCGGTTGATGATCAGCCCGTCCTCGTCGCTCTTGCCGGGGATCGAGCAGAAGGGGCAGCCGTCCTCCGCGCCGGGCCCGGTGGGCTTGCCCTCGCCCTGGATATAGGCCATCCGGTGGGGCGTCCACAGCCGCTGGAAGGCGTCCGGCGTCCCGACCCCGATCTGCTGCTCCGGCTCGCTGGTCATGCCGGTCAGCATATGGCGTGTCGAGCGGGCGGCGGGCCCCCGGGGCGGTTCCGGGGGCCCGCCGTCGTCACACCTGGACGCGCCGTTCGACCGCGTCGGCGATCTCGCGAAGCGCCTCGGCCCGCGGGATGCCGTTCTTCTGCGAGCCGTCGCGGTAGCGGAAGCTGACCGCGCCGTTGGCCATGTCGTCGTCGCCCGCGATCACCATGAAGGGGACCTTGGCCTTCTGGGCGTTGCGGATCTTCTTCTGCATGCGGTCGGCCGACGAGTCGACGTCGACCCGCAGCCCGCGCGCCCTGGCCTCGGCCGCGAACTCCTGGAGGTACGGCACGTGGGTGTCGCCGATCGGGATGCCGACCGCCTGCACGGGCGCGAGCCAGGCCGGGAAGGCGCCCGCGTAGTGTTCGAGGAGGACGGCGAAGAACCGCTCGATGGATCCGAACAGCGCTCGGTGGATCATCACGGGCTGCTGCCGGGAGCCGTCGGCCGCGGTGTACTCGAGGCCGAACCGCTTGGGCTGCTGGAAGTCGACCTGGATGGTGGACATCTGCCAGGTGCGGCCGATCGCGTCCTTGGCCTGGACGGAGATCTTGGGCCCGTAGTACGCGGCGCCGCCCGGGTCCATCACCAGCTCGAGACCCTGCTTGCCGGCGGCCTGCCGCAGCACCTCGGTGGCCTCGGCCCACTCCTCGGGCTCGCCGATGAACTTGTCGGAGTCGTCCCTGGTGGACAGCTCCAGATAGAAGTCGCTCAGGCCGTAGTCGCGGAGCAGGTTGAGCACGAAGGTGAGCAGCCCGTCCAACTCGGCCGGCATCTGCTCCTTCGTGCAGTAGATGTGCGAGTCGTCCTGGGTGAAGCCGCGCGCCCTGGTGAGGCCGTGGACCACGCCGGACTTCTCGTAACGGTAGACCGTGCCGAACTCGAAGAGTCGGAGTGGCAATTCCCGGTAGGACCGCCCGCGCGCCTTGAAAATCAGGTTGTGCATCGGGCAGTTCATCGCCTTGAGGTAATAGTCCTGCCCCTCGAACTGCATGGGCGGGAACATCGACTCGGCGTAGTTCGGCAGATGGCCCGAGGTCTCGAAGAGCTTGGCCTTGGTGATGTGCGGCGTGTTGACGAATTCGTATCCGGATTCCTCGTGCCGGCGCCGCGAGTAGTCCTCCATGACCCGGCGGACGACGCCACCCCTGGGGTGGAAGACGGCGAGACCCGAGCCGAGTTCCTCGGGAATGGAGAAAAGGTCGAGCTCCGCGCCGAGGCGGCGGTGATCACGCTTCTCGGCCTCGGCCAGGAATTCGAGGTGGGCCTTCAGTTCGTCCTTGGTCGGCCACGCGGTGCCGTAGATCCGCTGGAGTTGCGGATTGCGCTCGCTGCCCCGCCAGTAGGCGGCGGCGCTGCGCATCAGCTTGAAGGCCGGAATGAGCCGGGTGGTCGGCAGGTGCGGCCCGCGGCAGAGGTCCTTCCAGCACAGGTCGCCGGTCTTGGGGTCGAGGTTGTCGTAGATGGTCAGTTCGCCGGCGCCGACCTCGGCGGACGCGCCCTCGGCCGACTCGGCGGCGGCGCCCTTGAGACCGATCAGCTCCAGCTTGTAGGGCTCGGTGGCGAGTTCGGCCCGGGCCTCGTCGTCGCTGACGACGCGGCGGGCGAAGCGCTGGCCCTGCTTCTGGATCTGCTGCATGCGCTTCTCGATGCGGCCCAGGTCGTCCGGGTGGAAGGGCTGGGCCACGTCGAAGTCGTAGTAGAAACCGTCCTTGATGGGCGGGCCGATGCCGAGCCTGGCCTCGGGGAACAGCTCCTGCACGGCCTGGGCCATGACGTGCGCGGTGGAGTGCCGCAGGATGTCGAGGCCGTCGGGCGAGGTGATCCCCACCGGCTCGACCTCGTCGCCGTCGGACAGGGGGTGGGCGAGATCACGCAGTTGCCCACCGAGGCGGACGGCGACGACGGCACGCTCGCCCTCGAAGAGGGCCCCGGCCGTCGTGCCCGTGGCCACCAGGCGTTCTTCCCGCTCGGAATCGCGCTGGATGATCACACGGACATCGGACACCGGACTCTCCTGACTCATCTGGGCTGTGTCTCCCCGGCCTACGGGCCACGGGAACCGCGACGAAGGCCGGCCCGCCTCGATGGCGGACCGGCCTTGCCCGGGGTGGGCGATACTGGGATCGAACCAGTGACCTCTTCGGTGTGAACGAAGCGCTCTCCCGCTGAGCTAATCGCCCCCTGGGGTGTTGTGCCCTGCGGCACGTTGAGAACAATACAGTGCCGTTGACCTCGGTTTCAAACCAGCTTCCCGCCGCCCCCGGAACCGGGCCGGGGACGAACTCCCCGACAGGCGCGCGGACCTCGGCGCACACCCCTCGGGAGCCGGCGCCGCGGCCGGTGACACGGCCCCGGCGGAACGCCGGTGGCCGACCCCGGGGCCCCGACCACGGGGGCATGGCGGACCCGCGACACCGTCACACACGGCTCACCGGGGAACACGGAGCGGAACCGGCGGCGGCGCCCGGCGTCGGCCGACGACACGGATTCGGCGGCGGAGTCGACACCGCCCGCCTCGTCATCCGACATCACTCCGACTCCCGCTATATCGCATTTAGCATTCCGCCATTGGAATGAGATTAAAGGGCGCAATTAGGGCAGAGGGGTTTACAACCGGCGAGTACGTGGCATGTCGATTTGGCCGACGTGCGAATCCCCGAGCGCACACTGAGCGAAAGGCCCTGGCGCTTATGAACACCACGGTCAGCTGCGAGCTGCACCTGCGCCTCGTTGTATCGAGCGAGTCCTCACTACCTGTACCCGCGGGGCTGCGGTATGACACGGCGGACCCCTACGCCGTACACGCGACCTTTCACACCGGAGCCGAAGAAACCGTCGAATGGGTTTTCGCCCGCGATCTCCTCGCCGAGGGGCTCCATCGCCCCACAGGCACCGGCGATGTGCGGGTCTGGCCATCCAGGAGCCACGGTCAGGGCGTCGTGTGCATCGCCCTCAGTTCACCGGAGGGCGAGGCGTTGCTCGAAGCCCCGGCCCGGGCTCTCGAATCTTTCCTGAAGCGAACGGACGCCGCCGTTCCGCCAGGCACGGAACACCGTCACTTCGACCTCGATACGGAGCTCTCGCACATTCTGGCGGAGAGCTAGAGACCCGCCGGCTTCTCGTGCCGTCTGAACTCGGGGCGATGGCACGGAGCCGGCGACGAGCGACGCGAGGGCGTCGCCGCGGTGCCGCCGCGGTGACGCCCTCGCGCGCGTCCCGGGGCGGGCCAGCCGTTAGAGTCGCGGACACCATCGCCCGCCACCGCCGTCCGGCCTGACCCCGGAGCCGCCTCCGTGCTGATCGACCACGACGTCAGGTACTCGCTCGACCTCGTCGTCGACCTGCTGAACTCCGCGCCGGACGGGCTGGCGGACGAACTCGCGGACGTCGCCGGACTGCGGGCCTTCGTGGCCCGGCACCGCATCAGCGACGTCGCCGTCGACACGCTGGAGGCGTCCGACGCGGCCGACGTGCGGCGGGTGCGGGACCGGTTCGCCGAGGTCTTCGCGGCGTCGACCGAGCACGAGGCGGCCGAGCTGATCAACACGCTGGTGGCCGCGGCGGGCACCACGCCCCGGCTGACGGACCACGACGGTCACGCCTGGCACGTGCACTACTTCGCGCCCGGGGCCTCGATCGCCGACCACCTGGCCGCCGACTGCGGGATGGCGCTCGGCTTCTTCGTCGTCGCGGGTGAGCGGGAGCGGCTGCGGCGCTGCGAGGCGCCGGACTGCGGGCGGGCCTTCGTCGACCTGTCCAGGAACCGCTCCCGTCGGTACTGCTCGAACCGGACCTGCGGCAACCGCCTGCACGCCGCCGCCTACCGGGCCCGGCGGCGCGACGCCGAGGAGAGCGTGCGGCGGGGCTCGCCGGGATCACAGGAGGAACTGGTCGTGCACCCCCGCGAGGAGTAACAGCCCGCCGATGACGGTGAGGAAGAGCATCAGCGGCGGCTGGGAGAGGGCGAAGAGACAGCCGCGGCGCTCCTCGGGGACGACGGGCGGGCCGGGCTGGCCGGTGGCGCCGGGTCTGACGGTTGGCGCTGAGTCGGGAACGTTTTCCCTGGTGATGTGTTGCATGGCGCCGCGATCATGACCCAGCGGGACGGCCCTTCGCGATCAACGCGTCTTCTTTGCAGGGCCTTTCGGCGATTTTCGCCGCTTCTACCACTTCCCTGTGATATGGCGGCCCTGTGGTGGGGCCGCGACGTACCCCGGCCGGTCAGATGCCGTGCTTCTTGAGGATGGCCTCGATGTCCGAGAAGTCCTCGGCGGGCGCCGCGCCGCTCCGCCGGGAGGCGGGCAGCGCCGAGGGGGCGGCGGGCTCGGGGCGGCTCTCACGGGAGGCACCCCGCCCCTCGGCGAGCCGGCCGGAGAGGAAGAGGAGCACGGCCAGGGCCAGCACGCCGAAGCCGGCCCAGGCGACCGGGTTGAAGGTCATGTTGACCACGAACCGCACCACGCCCGTCATGGCGAGGCCGACCGGCAGCAGCGCCACGGCCGCGGCGCGGAGCGCGAGGGCGTAGCGGCGGCGGCGCGCGATCAGCAGGGATATGCCGAGACCGGCGGCGGATAGAAGGGTGCAGGCAGTACCAATCAGCATCTTTCCATCCTGCCTCGCCCGCGGCCGTGCGGCCATGGTGTCGGCCCCAGGATCAGGGTCATTTCCGGGTGGGAGACTGGCGCCATGAACGCTGACGACGAGACCAGCAGGGACGGCGGGCCGGAACCCGTCGTCCTGGACGTGTGGTGCGACCTCCAGTGCCCCGACTGCCACCGGGCCGAAACGGACGTGGCCGCGCTGCGGGAGCGGTTCGGCGCGACGCTGGAGATCCGGCGGCGCCACTTCCCGCTCAAGGGCCACCAGCACGCGCTGGCCGCCGCCCAGGCGGCCGAGGAGGCGTTCGCGCAGGGCCACGGCGAGGCGTACTGGACGGCGCTGCTGGCCCGCACCGCGGAGCTGGGCAGGCGTGGGCCCGCGGTGCTGCTCGAGGTGGCGGGCCAGGTCGGCGTCGACGCCGAGGAGGTGGACACCGCGCTGATCGACGGCCGGCACCTGCTGGTGGTGGACGCGGACCAGGCGGAGGGGCAGGCGATCGGGGTGACCGGCACCCCGACCTATGTGATCGGCGGCGAGCGGCTCGACGGCGGGCGGAGCCAGGAGGGGCTGCGCGCCCGCGTCGCGGAGATCGCCGAGTCGCTGCTGGCTCAGCGCAGCGGCTTGTAGAGGTGGTGGCGGACCGTCCGGTAGCCGAGGGACTCGTAGAGCCGCAGCGCGGGGGTGTTGTCGGCGTAGACGTTGAGGCCGAGCACCCGGCCGCCGGCCGCGCCGACGAGCCGCTCCGCCTCCCCCATCAGTGACCTGCCGTGGCCCCGGCCCCGGTGCTCCTCGGCGACGGCGACGGCGAACACCCAGTGGTCGGCGCCGAGGTCGGCCGGGAGGCCGGCGGCGGTCGCCACCCACAGGGTGCCGACGTCGAGGCCGTCGTGCGCGAGCACCCGCAGCCAGGCGTCCTTGGTGGCCGGGCCGTCCGGCAGCCGGGTGGCGTGGGCCCGGTCGGCCGCGGCGACCGCGACCGCCTCGGGAACGGCCCGCGTCGTCAGGCTGTGGACCACCTCGTCGCGGTCGCCGGCGCGCCAGGCGGGGTACTCCTCGTCGGTCATCGCCCGGGTGGTGCTGCCCGACGGGAGGGCTGGCGGGCGCTCCACGAGGGGCTTGACCATGTTGCGGCTGCGCTCGCGGTAGCCGAGGGTGCCGGCGAGCGCCGCGGCGGCGGGCGCTTCGGCGTCCACGGCGACCTCGACGGCGGCGCAGCCCCAGTCGCGCAGCACCTCCTCGGCGGCCAGTGCGGCGACCGTGCCCCGGCCGCGCCGCCGGTCGGCCGCGTCGACCGTCAGCCGCTCGACGCGGCCGACGCCGGCGCGCGGCTCGGTGGCGAGCCGCAGCTCGCCGACCCGGCGGCCGTTGACACGGAGCTCGAAGCCGCGGGCGCGGCCGCCGCCGGGAGTGTCCTCCTCGGGCCCGGTGGGGCGCAGCGTGGTGGTCACGGGTCGATGTCCGCGGCCGAGCGCTCCTGGAAGACGCGCAGCGCCTTGGCCGTCACGGGCCCCGGCGCGTCGGGCAGTTCGCGGCCGTCGACGCGGCGCACGGCCTGCACGTCGCGGGTGCTGGAGGTCAGGAAGATCTCCTCGGCGTCCCGCAGGCAGTCCATGGGCAGCTCGGTCTCGCGGGCGCCGGTCCACTCCACGACCAGGGCGCGGGTGATGCCGGCGAGGCAGCCGGCGGAGAGCGGCGGGGTGTGCAGCTCGCCGTCGAGCACCACGAAGACGTTGGTGCCGGTGCCCTCGCACAGCTGCCCGGCGGTGTTGGCGAACAGCGCCTCGGAGGCGGCCTCCTGGCGGGCGCGGGCGAGCGCGATCACGTTCTCCGCGTAGGAGGTGGTCTTCAGGCCGGCCAGGGCGCCGCGTTCGTTGCGGGTCCAGGGCACGGTGATCACGGCGGTGGTGTCGGGGCGGCGCGGGGTCTCGGCGTGGGCGACCACCAGGGTGGGGGCGGCGTCGCCGCGGTCGGAGCCCAGCGGGGAGAACCCGCCCGTGTAGGTGATGCGGAGCCGGCCGAGGGGCAGCGGCACGGCGTCCAGGACGGCGCGGCAGGCGCGGCGGACCTCGTCCCCGTCGGGTGCCGGCAGGCCGAGCCCGGCGGCGGAGGCGGCGAGGCGGTCCAGGTGGCGGCTGAGCGCGAACGCCCGGCCGTCCTGGGTCTTCAGGGTCTCGAACACGCCGTCGCCGACGGTCAGTCCGTGGTCGAAGACCGAGACCCGCGCGCTGTCGGCGTCACGCAGCTCACCGTCCAGCCAGATCAACGCCATGTGCGCTCCTCTCTCGTGCGGTGCCGAGGTGCGGCACTCCCTCAGAAGCTACCCCGAGCAGGCGGGACGCCTTCAGTTCGGTCTCCGCCCATTCACCCTCGGGGTCCGAGTCCCAGGTGATGCCGGCGCCGCTGCCGAAGCGCAGGACGGGGCGGCCCTCGTCGCGGCGGAGCCAGAAGGTGCGGATGGCGACGGCCAGCTCGCCGGTCCCCCGATCGGCGTCCACCCAGCCGACGCCGCCGCAGTAGGGGCCGCGCGGGGCCGTCTCCAGTGCGTCGATGACACGCAGCGCGCTGGACTTGGGGGCGCCGGTCACGGAGCCGGGGGGAAAGGTGGCGGCCAGCAGCTCGGCCCAGCCGGCACCGGGCGCCAGTCGGCCGCGCACGGTGGAGACCAGGTGGACGAGGCCGGGGTGGCGCTCCACGGCGCACAGCCGGGGGACGGTGACGCTGCCGGGCTCGCAGACCCGACCCAGGTCGTTGCGGACCAGGTCGACGATCATCACGTTCTCCGGGTGGTCCTTGGGGAGCAGGTCGTCGGCGGTGCGGGCGGTGCCCTTGATCGGCCCGGACTCGACGACGCGGTCGTGCCGGCGCAGGTAGAGCTCGGGCGAGGCGGTGGCGATCTCCAGGCCGTGGGCCGGCAGCCGGACCGTGCCGGCGTAGGGGGCCGGGTTGCGGCGGGCCAGCCGGGCGGTGAGGGCGTCGATGTCGGCCGCCGGGCCGGGCAGCGGCGCGGACAGCACCCGGCACAGGTTGACCTGGTAGACCTCGCCGGCCGCGATGTGCTCACGGATCCGGGCCACGCCCCCGGTGTAGGCGGCGCGGTCCAGGGAGCTGCTCCAGTCGGCCGGGCGGGGGCCGTGCCACGGGGGCGGCG
>NZ_SMKI01000133.1 GCF_004348415.1 Streptomyces hainanensis | reverse complement strand
TCTCCGGGGTGGGCGACTCCGGGGTGGTCGCGCCGGGCAGCGGCCAGCGGAAGGGCCAGGCGAAGTAGGCGCCGGAGGGTATGTCGACGGGATCGACGGGCAGTTCGAGGGGGCCGGCCGGCCCGTCGAGGCGGAACCGGACGCCGCTGTGCGCCGCCAGGGTCTCCCCGCCGGGCTGGTGCGTGTTGACGAACAGCATCCCGGACACCCCGTCGGTGCGCACGGCCCAGCGCAGTGTCTCCCGGTCGTCGAGGCCTCGCGGGCCGTCGGCGGGTTCGACGAGTCCCATCGGGGCCAGTCGCTCGCCCGCGGCCGCGAGCAGCTGGTGCTGCTGGCGGAGCAGCCGGTAGGTGGGGCGGACCTGCCCGTACTCCCCGAGCGGGGCCTGGAAGTCGTAGCTGACGACCGGCAGGTCGTTGGGGTAGCCGGTGGCGATCGACTCCTGCGTGGTGGTCGCGGCGTCGGTGACGTGGGAACCGCCCTGGTACATGTAGTAGCCCTGCCAGGTCGATCCGGAACCGATCTTGGTGAGCGCCAGCGCGGCCACGTCGTCCGGCGGGGCGAGGGGCCGGCGGTGGTACGTCACCTGGATGCCGCCGCCGAGCTCGCACGTCGCGTACGGGTAGCGGTCGAGGTCCGGCCCCGCGTTCGTGCTGGGCAGGCGGCGCAGGTCGGCGCCGACGGTGTGGTCGTCGCGCAGGGCCGTGAAGAAGAAGTGCCGCCTGTTGTGCCGGGCCCATCCCGGATGGGCGTCGTCCCAGGGCGCCTCGGGATACCCCGCGTAGAGGGGGAGGAACTCGTCGGCGGGCAGGTCCGCGCCTCCCCAGGCCGTCGCGGTCCAGAGCGGCGGGGTGATCCCGGCCTCCTGGGCCATCCGCTTGAGCGTGCGCAGGTGTTCGGGCTGGTCGTACAGCTCGTTCTCGATCTGGACGGCGACGATCGGCCCGCCCTGCGCGTGGTGGAGCCCGTCGAGCTCCGCGCCGATCCGCGCGTAGTAGGGCCGGACGAGGTCGAGGTAGGCCGGGTCGTCGGTGCGGGTGCGGGTGCCCGAGTGCTGGACCCAGTCCGGGAAGCCGCCGAAACGGGCCTCGCCGTGAGCCCAGGGGCCGATCCGCACCACCGCGTCCAGGCCGCACTCCGCGGCCGTCTCGACGAACGCACGGAGGTCGCGGTTGCCGTCGAACCGGAACGCACCGCGGTGTTCCTCGTGGTGGTGCCAGAACAGGTAGGTCGCGACGACGTCGATCCCCCCGGCCCGCATGGTGAGCAGCTGCTCGCGCCAGCCGGCCCGGGGGTAGCGGGTGAAGTGCATCTCGCCCATGACGGGAAGCCAGGGACGTCCGCCACGCACCAGGTGGGTGCTGGTGGCGACGATCCGATCCGGCCGCCCTTCGGGCTCGCCCATCCTCAGATGGCCGCTGAGCGGCTCCAGGGGCGGGCGGAGAGTCAACTGGTACACCATCGGCCTCCTTGCCTCGGCGCCGGGCCAGGTCGGCCTGTCCGGCAGGCCGGCGTCCTCGATGGACGCAAGTTAAATCATAATTTCTGAATAGTGAAGCCCCGTGCGGTGCCGAGCGAGCCGCACCCTCCCCTCTTGGCACCCCGCAATAATTAATATTTAATCTGCTGCGTCGTTGCCACCGGCCCCCCAGGAGTCCTCCCGTGCCTGCCGCACCTCCGTCCCCCGCGCCTCGTCTGGCCGGCCGTTGCGCGGTCGTCACCGGCGCGGCCTCCGGCATCGGCGCCGCCACGGCTCGCCGACTCGCCGCCGAAGGGGCCGGCGTCCTCGTCGCCGACATCGACGAGGAGTCGGGCACGGAGGTCGCCACGGCCATCCGCGCGGCCGGCGGCAACGCGCGATTCCAGCACTGCGACGTGTCGGACGAAGCATCCTGGGCCGCCGCCGCGCACGCCGCCAGGTCAGCCTTCGGGCCCGTTCACGCCCTGGTCGGCAACGCCTACACCGTCCGCGTCGCGCCCGCGCACCGGACCAGCGCGGAGGAATGGAACCGGCAACTCGCCGTGAGCCTCACCGGGTCGTTCCTGGGCGCACGCGCCTGCCTCGACGACCTGGTGTCGACGCGCGGCAGTGTGGTGCTGGTCTCCTCGGTGCACGCCCTGGTGGGACTGCCCGGCCGGCCGGCGTACGCCGCGGCGAAGGCCGGACTGACCGGACTGGCACGCCAGTTGGCCGTCGAGTACGGCGACCGCGTCAGGGTGAACAGCGTGCTGCCGGGCCCGGTCCTGACCCGGGCCTGGGACGGCGTCGACGAGGAGGACCGCCGGGCGACGGCCCGGGAGACAGCCGTGGGCCGCCTCGGCACCCCCGAGGAGGTGGCCGCGGCGATCGCCTTCCTGCTCAGTGACGACGCCTCGTTCGTGACCGGAACCTCGCTCGTGGTGGACGGCGGCTGGAGCGTGCTCAAGAACTCCTCGTGAGCCCCGGCCGAACAGCCGCCCTCCGATCCGCCCCACCCGCTCCTGGAGTCACCCCGTGAAGATCACTCGTGTGGAGACGTTCGCCGTCCCGCCCCGTTGGCTGTTCTGCCGTGTGGAAACCGACGAGGGCGTCGTGGGCTGGGGCGAACCCGTCGTGGAGGGGCGGGCCGCGACGGTCCGCACGGCCGTCCACGAACTCGCCGAACTCCTCGTCGGCCGGGACCCCCTGCGGATCGAGGACCACTGGCAGGTGATGACGAAGGGCTCGTTCTACCGGGGCGGCCCCGTTCTCTCCAGTGCCGTCGCCGGCCTCGACCAGGCGCTGTGGGACATCGCGGGCAAGGCGCTTGGAGTGCCGATCCACGTGCTGCTCGGCGGCCCCGTGCGGGAACGCGTGCGCGCCTACAGCTGGATCGGCGGTGACGAACCGGCCGACATCGCCGACGCCGTCCGGGCGCAGGTGGAAGCGGGCTTCACCGCCGTCAAGATGAACGCCTGCGGGCGGATGAACAGAATGGCCACCGCCGCCGACGTCGCCGACGTCGTCGAACGGGCCACCGCCGCACGGGAGGCGCTGGGCCCGGAACGCGACTTCGCACTCGACTTCCACGGCCGCTTCAGCGTCGCGAACGCGCGCCGTGTCCTGCCGCACCTCGCACCGCTGCACCCCCTGTTCGTCGAGGAACCGGTCCTCCCCGAGTACGCGCACCGGCTGGACGAGGTGGTCGCGGCGTCACCGGTCCCGATCGCCACGGGTGAGCGGCTCTACTCACGCACCGACGCGCTGCCCGCGCTGGAAGCGGGCGTCGCCGTCCTGCAACCCGACCTGTCGCACGCCGGAGGCATCTCCGAGGTACGGCGACTGGCCTCGCTGGCGGAGACCTTCGACGTGCTGATCGCCCCGCACTGCCCGCTGGGTCCCGTCTCGTTGGCCGCGAGCCTGCAGGTGGCCTTCAGCACGCCGAACTTCCTCATCCAGGAACAGAGCATCGGCATCCACTACAACAGGGGGGCCGAAGTCCTGGACTACGTCGTCGACCCCGACGTGTTCCGGTTCGACGAAGGCCACCTCCGGCGCCCGCTCGGCCCGGGCCTCGGCATCGAGGTCGACGAGCGGGAGGTACGCCGCGCCGACGGCAGCGCGCCGGACTGGCACAACCCCGTGTGGCGGCACCCCGACGGCTCGTTCGCCGAATGGTGACCCTCCGCCCCTCGCCCGCCCGGTTCCCCCGACGAGTAACTCCACGGAGCACAGCACATGCCGGACCACAGTGACTTCGCACGGATCCTGCGCCACGACCGCCTGGTCGCCATCGTGCGCGGCGGCGACCAGGCGGCGGCGCTGCGCAGCGTCGTGACCCTCGCGGAGGAGGGCGTGCGGCTCGTCGAGGTCTCGCTCACCACGCCGAGGGCCGTCGACGTCATCGCACGGGCGATACGCGAGACGGGCACGGCCGCGGCCATCGGGGCCGGGACGGTCGTCACCCGGGAGGACGCGCTGCGCGCGCGGGACGCGGGGGCGTCCTGGATGGTGACGCCCGCGCTGGGCGGGGGCCTCGAACAGGCCGTCGCCCTGGGCGTGCCGGTACTGGCGGGGGCGCTGACGCCGACCGAGGCGGTGACGGCCATGCGGGCGGGCGCCCACGCGGTCAAACTGTTCCCCGCCTCCCTGGGCGGCCCCGGCTATCTGCGGGCACTGCGCGATCCACTGCCCGACGTGCCGTTCGTGCCGGTGGGGGGCGTGGACGCCGAGCTCGCACCGGCGTACTTCGCGGCCGGCGCCGTCGCGATCGGCGTGGGCTCCCCCCTGCTCGGCGACGCCGCCGACGGCGGGGACCCGGCCGCGCTGCGGGACCGCGCCCGGGTGTTCCGCGCACTGTGCCAGGCGGGAGGGCAGGCGTGAGCGCCCAACCCGTCGAGGTGCTGACCTTCGGCGAGACCATGCTCTCGCTGCGACTCGAAGGCCCCCTGACGGTGGGCAGTCCGGTCCACCCCACCGTGGCCGGGGCCGAGTCCAACGTGGCCGTGGGGCTCACCCGCCTCGGGCACCGCGTGCGCTGGGCCGGCCGGGTCGGCGCCGACGAACCGGGCCGCATGGTGCTGCGGACGCTGCGCGGCGAGGGCGTGGACGTGGCACACGCCACCACGGACCACGACGCGCCCACCGGAGCCATGCTGCGCGAACGGCGCGTCGCCGACCTGAACCGCGTGCACTACTGGCGCGCCGGCTCGGCCGCGTCCCGCCTGCGTCCCGAACACGTCAAGCCGGCGCTCGACGCGGGCGCGCGGGTCCTCCACCTCACCGGCATCACCTGCGCCCTGGGCACCGGGCCGCTGGCCACCGTGCGCGCGGCGGCCGAACACGCCGCGGAGCACGGCTGGATCGTGACCCTCGACGTCAACCACCGCACCCGCCTGTGGAGCCCGGAGCGGGCCACCGCCGCCCTGCGGCCGCTGCTGCCGTGGGTCGACGTGGTGATCGCCTCGGACGACGAACTGCCGCTGGTCGCGGGCGAGGACGACACCGACGAGGCCGAGCGGGCGGCGCGCCTGCTCCGGGCCGGCGTACGGGAGGTGGTCGTCAAACGAGGCGCCCAGGGGGCCGACCTCCATCTCCCGGGCCGGCGTCCGCTGCGCGTCCCGGCCCACCCGGTGCCCGTGACGGACACGGTGGGCGCGGGTGACGCGTTCAGCGCCGGCTACCTCTCCGCCCTGCTCGACGGCCTGGCTCCCGAGGAACGGCTCCCGCGCGCCACCCGCACGGCCGCGTTCGCCGTGGCCACCGCGGGCGACTGGGAAGGGCTGCCGCACCGGGACGAGCTCCCGTTCCTCGACTCGGCGCCCGGAGCCGCTCTGCGATGAGCCACGGCCCCGGCGCACCGGTCCACGCCCGCTTCACCGACCACCGACCACCGACCACCGCGAAAGGCTCCTCATGACCGTATACGCTCCGCCGGACGTCGGGCCGTTCCGCCCCCTCACCACGGACCGCCTGCAACTCGGCGAAGGGGCCCGGACGTTGCCCGACGGCACCGTGGTGCTGGTGGACATCCTCACCGGCCGACTGCTGCGGCTGCCGACCGGTCCCGGCGGCGAGCTGACCCCACTGGCCCGGCTGCCCGATCCGCTCGGCGCGGTCGCTCCCCTGGCACTCGCCGGCGACCGGACGGGATGGCTCGCGGCCACCGGCCTGGGCTTCGCGGTGCTCGACCCGAACGGCCGGGTCGTCAGGAGCATCCCGTTGCCGCGCCGGCCGGGCGGCCCACAGCGCATGAACGACGCCACGTGCGACGCGTCCGGGCGCATGTGGGCCGGCACCATGGCCTACGACGCCAGCCCGGGGGCGGGCGCCCTGCACCTGCTGGACGTCGACGGCACCGTGACCACCGTGCTGGACGGCCTGACGATCCCCAACGGCCCGGTCATCAGCCCGGACGGGCACACCCTCTACCTGGCGGACAGCGCCCTCGGCACGGTCGAGGCGTTCACCGTCGACCACGGCACCGCCCGACTGTCCGCCCGCCGCCCGCTGTTCCGCGTCGACCCCGACGAGGGCGGTCCCGACGGCATGACCGTCGACGGGGACGGCTGCGTCTGGTCGGCGATCTGGGGAGCCGGACAGGTCAGGAGATACGCCCCCGACGGGCGACTGCTGGGGATCGTGGAGGTGCCCGCCGTACAGCCCTCCAGCGTCTGCCTGACCGGTCACGCACTCGTCGTGACGACCGCCGCGCTCGGCCTGGCGGACCCGGGCCCGTACGACGGAGCGGTGCTCAGCGCCCCCTGCTCCACCATCGCACCGCCCGCGACGTACGGTTCCTCCGCGCTCGCGGACCCGAACGCCCGACAGGCGCGGACGCCGCCGAGCTGACGCCCCACCCCCGCCCACATATATTCATAATTAATGCCTACTGTTAGGCTGGCCCCACCCGACGCTCCGCACCCGGAGCAGTCGCCGCCCCGAGGAGAGACCCGCCATGGCGCCGTACACCGGCAGAGGAGTGCACGGGCAGGTCGTCCACCTCCTCGGTGTGCGCATCGTCGGCGGCGACGTTCCCGAGGGAGCCACCCTCGACATGCGCGCGCTCGGCGAGGAACTCGACGTGAGCCTCACCGTGATGCGCGAGTCCATGAAGGTCCTCGCCGGCAAGGGGCTGACGGACGCCCGCCAGAAGCGCGGAACCTTCGTCAGGGAGCGCAGGCACTGGAACCTGCTCGACGCGGACATCATCCGCTGGCAGGTCGAGAGCGGGGCCGGGCAGCGCCTCATGCGCGACCTCGCCGAGGTACGCGCCATCGTCGAGCCGGCCGCGGCCCACCGCGCCGCTCTCCACCGGACCGAGTACGACCTGCGCGACCTCGGGGCCGCACTCGACGCGATGGCGGAGGCGCACTCGCGGCCCTCCGCGGACGCCGCCGAGGCCGACGCGGCGTTCCACCGCGCCCTGCTCTCCGCCACCGGCAACGAGATGCTCGCACGGATGGACCTCCTCCTCGAACCCGGGCTGCGCGAACGCGACCGGGTCGTCCACTCCAGCGACCAGGCCAACGACCCCGTCCCCAGCCACCGGGCCGTCCTCGACGCGATCCGCGACCAGGACCCGCACCGCGCGGAGCTGACCATGCTCGACCTCCTCGCCAAGGCCAGCCACGACCTCGACAGGATCACCAACAGCGCCCCGCCCCCCGGCCACCCCTGACCGCCGCTGTCGCGGCCCGCGTCGGTCAGCCGCGTCACCGCTTCCAGGGTGAGGCGTTCCGTCGTGGTGACCGCGGGCGTCGTGGTCCTCGCCGCCGAAACAGTGCGCACTCGTCGTGCCGCCGAACGCGGGATGTCAGAATCCGATGGCCTCGCGCAGCAGCAGGACGGTGGCGCGCCCGGGGTGCGGCTCGGCGTTGAGGACGAGCAGACGGTTGACCGCGCTCGGCTGCCCGTAGACCGCCTGGGCGCGCGCGGTCTCCAGCGCGAGGGCGTGCTCCTCGATCCGGCGCAGCGCGGTGCTCAGGTCGGGTACCACCTTCTGCGCCCCGACGATCCAGATCGCCCGTGCGGCGCCTCCCGCGGAGGCGGGCAGTTGGCTGCCGCTGCCCGAGGCGATGACGAGCGAGCCGGTCTCGGTCACGGCAGCGACGCTGGCGACGAAGACGTCCGGGGTGGCCACCAGCAGGCGGATCCGGTCGGACTCGGTGGCGCGGTCCATCTTCAGCACGCGCGGCCGGATGGCCTGGTAGCGGTCGCCCTCCTCGATGTCCCGCACGATGCCGGAGAGCCGGAGCGTCTCGCTGGCCCCGGTGAACACGCCCGCGCCCTCCGGTATCAGTTCCCTGACGCGGGCGCGGGCCGCCGCCGCGTCGTCGAGCAGTTCGGCGGTGAAGCCGTTCCCCCGGAGCGCCGCGACCGCCCGGTCCAGCCGCTCGGCGGACGCCGGTGCGCCGAAGTCGTCGGCCGCGCCCGTGGCCTCACCGGAACCCTGCGACACGGCGTCGGGGCCGGGCGCGGCACCCCGCAACGGGGTCATGTCGACGTACCTGACCTCGTAGACCCGCTCGGCGAACTTCCAACCCTCCGGCGTCCGCTGGTAGTTGTCGTGGTAGATGGCGAAGTTCAGGCCCGAGCGGCCGTCGAGCACCCGCCCGACCTCCTGCATGTAGGTGCGGCCGGTGGCCGTGTCGCCGTCGAGACGGATCGTGCCCGGGTGGCTGTTCTGCACGAAGAAGTCCCACTGGGCCTGGAGGCGTTCGCCTCCGGTCCGGATCTCCTCGCGGCCGACGAACTCGACCGGGATGTTCGGCATGCGCAGCACGCCTTCGGGGGTGAACAGCGCGGCGAGGCGGGCGCGGTCGCGCATCATCGCCGCGTCGGTGAACTCGCCGCGCAGCGCCTCGATCTCGACGCGGTCGGCGATCTCCTGGAAGTCGTTCATGTTCGGCGTCCCGTCCTGTGGCTGCTGTGTCCTCTTCACCCCGTCCGACAACGCGGCCGCGCCGAATGTGAGGCGGGCCGCCGACCTCACATTCCGGCGCCGTGATGTGTCGTAATGGACAGGGACCGCGAACCAGGGAGCCGGAGAGCGTATGACCACCCCGTGGGAACAGTCACAGCGGCAGGCGGCGGAGCGGCAGGACCCGGGCCTGGGCGTGATCATGAGCGAGCGGCGACAGTTGCTCAATCTCGCGTACCGGCTGCTCGGCTCCCTGGCCGACGCGGAGGACGCCGTCCAGGAGACCTACACCCGCTGGTACGCGATGTCGCGCGCGCGGCAGGAGGCCGTCGAGTCCCCGGGCGCCTGGCTGACGACGGTGGCCAGCCGTATCTGTCTGAACCTGCTCGGCTCGGCGCGCAGTCGGCGGGAGACCTACGTCGGGGAGTGGATCCCGGAGCCGCTGCCCGACCCGGCCGAGTGGATCGCCGGGGCGGCGGGCGGCGTCGGCGGGGACCCGGCCGACCGGATCACCCTCGACGAGTCGGTGAGCATGGCCTTCCTGGTCGTGTTCGAGTCGTTGACCCCGGCCGAGCGCGTCGCGTTCGTGCTGCACGACATCTTCCGCTACCCGTTCGCCGAGGTGGCCGAGATCGTCGGCCGCAGCCCGGGGGCGTGCCGTCAGCTGGCGTCCTCGGCCCGCCGCCGCATCGCCGCGCGGGCGGAGACGAGACCGGACGCGGCCCGGCAGGCGAGCGTCGTCCGGAAGTTCAAAGCGGCCTGGGAGGCGCAGGACATCAAGGCCCTGCTCGACCTGCTCGACCCGGGCGCCACCGCGATCTCCGACGGTGGTGGCCGCGCCATCGCCCACCTGCTGCCGATCGAGGGCGCGGAGCGGATCGCCCACCTCTATCTCACGATCGCCCGGCTCGCGCCGCCCCGGACGATCCTCGAACGCACCGTCAACGGGCTGCCTGGCCTGGTGATCGAGTCGGAGGGCCGGATCGACACGGTGTTCGCTTTCGAGGTCGCCGAGGATGACCGGATCACGCACGTCTGGGCGGTGCGCAACCCGGACAAGCTCCAGCCGTGGCAGCCGTCCTGGGGCGCTAGCGGGTAGCGAGCCGCTCCAGCAGGGCGGCGCTCCGGGCCAGCAACGACCGTTCCTCATCCGTGAGTTCGGCCTCGATGGCCTGGGCGAGCCAGCCGGCTCTGCGGCCGCGCTCCGCTTCGAGCGCGGTCCGGCCCGCGGCCGACAGTTCGACCAGCGACTTGCGGCCGTCCGTGGGGTGCGCCCGGCGCGTGACCAGGTTCTGTTCCATGAGCAGCCCCACCGCCCGGGCCATCGACTGGGGACGTACGCGCTGGTCGGTGGCGAGGTCGCTGGTGGTCATGGCGCCGTTGCGGTCGAGTGCGCCGAGCACGGCGACCTGGCCCAGCGGGATGCGGTCCTCGTGTTTGACGCGTCGGGTGAGCTTGCCCATCGCGGTGCGCAGTTCGGCGGCGATGGCGGCGGCTTCCGGGGTGGGCATAGGGCACTTTACCCCGTTGGTCAGCATAGCTGCGCAGCTGAACTGCACAGCAAAACTGCGCAGCCAAACTGAGCAGCATTGCTGTAGAGTCTGGCTGCTGTCGGGCTCAGCGCCAGCGCTGTCGCAGCCGGGGCCACGGCACACGACAACGGGAAGGACCCCGCATGTCCGCAAAGGCAGTCGGAACCGTCGACGCCACCATCGAGTCCGTCACCGCCCGCCGGATCATCGACAGCCGGGGCAACCCCACCGTCGAGGTCGACGTCGTCCTGGCCGACGGATCCCTGGGGCGCGCGGCTGTCCCCTCGGGCGCCTCCACCGGTGCACGGGAGGCCGTGGAGCTGCGCGACGGGGACGCCACGCGCTGGCACGGCAAGGGCGTCGACCGCGCGGTGGCCCACGTCAACGGGGAGATCGCGGCGTCGGTGTGCGGCCGGGACGCGGCGGACCAGGCGGGTCTCGACGCCGGGCTGGTCACCCTCGACGGCACCGCCACGAAGTCCCGGCTCGGCGCCAACGCGATCCTCGGCGTCTCCCTCGCCGCCGCCAAGGCCGCCGCGGCGGCCCACCGCCAGCCCCTCTACCGCCACCTCGGCGGCGCCGAAGCCCGCCTCCTGCCGCTGCCGATGATGAACATCATCAACGGCGGCGCCCACGCCGACAATCCGCTGGACTTCCAGGAGTTCATGATCGCGCCCGTGGGCGCGGACACCTTCGCCGAGGCGGTCCGGATGGGCAGCGAGGTCTTCCACACCCTGCGCCGCGACCTGCTGGCCGCCGGGCACTCCACGGGCGTCGGCGACGAGGGGGGCTTCGCGCCCGCGCTGCGTACCGCCGAGGAGGCGCTCGACTTCGTGATGACCGCCGTCGAGCGCACCGGCTACCGCCCCGGCACGGACATCGGCCTGGTCATGGACCCGGCGTCGTCGGAGTTCTTCCGCGACGGGGTGTACGACTACGCGGGCGAAGGGGTGCGCCGCACCCCCTCCGAACACGCCGACCACCTGGCCGGGCTCGTCGACGCCTACCCGGTCGTCTCCATCGAGGACCCGATGGCGGAGGACGACCTGGACGGCTGGCGCGAGCTGACCGCCCGCGTCGGCGACCGCTGCCAGCTCACCGGCGACGACGTGTTCTGCACCAACGAGACGCTGCTGCGCGAGGGCATCCGCACCGGCGTCGGCAACTCGGTCCTGGTCAAGGTCAATCAGATCGGGACCCTGACCGAGGCGCTGGCCACGGTGGACACGGCCCACCAGGCGGGCTGGACGGTCGTCATGTCGCACCGCTCGGGCGAGACGGAGGACACCACCATCGCGGATCTGGCGGTGGCGACCGGCTGCGGTCAGATCAAGACCGGCTCGCTCTCCCGCTCCGACCGCACGGCGAAGTACAACCAACTGATTCGGATCGAGGAGGAGTTGGGTGCCTCGGCACGCTTCGCGGGCCGCTCGGCACTGCGTCGGGTGTGAACGGCGGACCCGTCGTCAGACGATGAGGGACGCGACGGCGACGAACCCCGCGACGACGGCCAGCAGCAGGCCGACGAGCACGCCGGTGACGACGCCGTTCCCCTCGCCCGGGGACAGTTCGATCCGCGTCGGCCTGACCGGGTCGTACCGGACCATGATCCCGCTGCCCACCCCGGAGGCCGCGTCGGGCGGATAGAGCCTGCCCGACGTGGACCTGACCTCCACCCGGGGTCCGCCGGGCGGCGTGAAGGCGACCACGAGGTAGAAGCGGGGGTCGCCGTCGGCGTCGTCCTCCTCGTCCACCCGGACGACCTCCGCCTCGATCCACCGTCCTCGCGACCTGAGGCGGTACTTGTCCCTCGCCCCCGCGAGGACGGCCACGGAGAGCCCGCCGAGCATGAGGACGAAGAACGCTCCGACGAGTTGTTCCCAACGCATGCCCGCAGGCTACGGCCTCACCGACGGTTCGGCTCCCCCGCGGTGACCGGTTGGTCGTTGTGGTGCGGGACATGCCAGGATGAGCGCCGTCGCGAGCTTGATCATTCCCGTCGGGGGGAGTTGCCGTGAATGTGTCGGAAGCCTACGACCGGCCGCCCTACCGCGTCGTGCGGCCGCCGGCGCCGCCCGCGTGGCGGGCGGGCGCGTGGGTGCTCGACGTGCTGCTGCCGTGGCGGCTCGCCCGGCGGATCTACGGGCCCTTCGGGATGTTCCGGTTCTCCGCGGCCGACGCCGTCGGGCTGGTCGGCCCCTACGGGCAGCCGGTCGCGGCCACGGTGGCGCAGCAGGCGGTCGACCCGCTGATCGAGCGGCTGCTGCTGCCCCGCACCCTGCTCGGACTCGGTGTGCTCGCGTTCTTCGTCGGGCTGTTCACCGGCGACGGCCTGCTCGATCCGGTCGAACAGGGTTTCACCAGCGGCCTGTTGATGCTCGGTACCGGGCCGGTGGCGCTGGTTCTGGCCTGCGGCCTGCTGGTCGGCCTGGCCAGGCCGGGCACCCGGCGGACGGTCGTCGGGCTGTGTGCCAGGCCGCTGACGACCGCGCTGATCACGGCCGGGTTCTTCGGGCTCTTCCTCTACTGGGCGGTCAACCACTTCGACTCCGCGACCGACGACCTCGGCGGGCTGCTCCTGCTGCTGGTCGTCGGGCCGTGGCTCACGGTCTTCTTCGGCTCGGTGCTCTACCTGGTCAACCGCAACGCGTTCGGCGTCGGCGGCCACCCGCTGGTGCGGCCGTTGGCCGTCGTCCCGCTGGTGTGGCTCACCGCGGTCGCGCAGCGCGTCCTCGTCGACTCCGTCGAGGGCTACCCGGGCGGGAGTCCGAACCCCTCCTACTGGGTGGCGCTGTTCGCCGCGCCGGTCGGCGTGACCGTCACCGCCGCCGTCGAGGTGGTGCTGCTCCGCCGCCGGCACGGGGTGGGCTTCCGGGGGCCGCTGGCCGGCTGGCGTCCCCCGGTGCCGCCCCGGCCACCGACACCGCCGGGACCGCCGGGACCGCCGGGACCGCCCCCACCCGTGCCGGGTTGGCGCGTCACTCCTTGATCGAGCCGGAGTTGGTGCCCCGGACGAAGTAGCGCTGGAAGCAGAAGAAGAGGATGGCGACCGGGATCGTGGACAGCGCCGCGGCGGCCAGCTTCAGCGGGTACAGGGTGCCGCTGCCGAGCCCGCCCGAGACCAGCCTGGCCAGACCGGTGGTCAGCGTCTCGTACTCGCTCGACTGGGTCGACACCAGGTAGTGGGTGAACTCGTTCCAGGAGCCCTGGAAGGACAGGACGGTCAGGGTGATGAGCGCCGGCCTGGCCATCGGCAGCACGATCGACCAGAAGATCCGGAAGGTGCCCGCGCCGTCGATCCTGGCCGCCTCCTCGACTTCCCGGGGTACGGACTCGAAGAACTGCTTCATGATGAAGATGCCGGCCGCGTCCACCAGCAGCGGCACGATCATGCCCGCGTAGGTGTCGAACATCCCGAAGGTGTTGAGCACCAGGAACTTGGGGATCAGCAGCACCACGCCCGGCACGGCCATGATCGAGAGCAGCAGCACGAACAGCAGTCGTCGGCCGACGAAGTCGAGCCTGGCCAGGGCGTAGCCCGCCATCGAGTCGAACAGCACCCGGCTGCAGGTGACCACGACCGTCACGACGGTCGAGTTGCCGAGCCAGCGCAGGAACGGCACGCTCGATGCGGAGTCGCTGAGCCCGAAGAGCCGTTCGTAGGCGGCCGTGGTGGGGGTGGTGGGCCACAGGGTGAGCGGGTTGGCGGCGGCGTCGGGCCCGGTCTTGAAGCTGGTCGCCAGTTGGATGGCGAACGGCAGCAGGTAGAGCATGGCCATGCCGATGACCACGACGTAGCCGATGACCCGCCAGGGCACGCCGAAACGCGGCAGCACCGGGGCCTCGGGCGTTGTGCGCGCCCGCTTCTTGGTGGCGGAGCTCATCGCGCGGACCTCCCGGAGCGCTCGCGCAGCAGCCAGCGTTGCACGCCGGTGCAGATCAGGATGATGGCGAAGAGGATGAAGGCGATGGCCGCGCCCTGCCCGAAGTCGGCGTCCTTGAAGCCGGACTGGTAGGAGAGGAAGGCCGGCGTGAGCGTGGTGTTGCCCGGCGCCCCCTGACCCATCACGTAGACCATGTCGAACACCTGCCAGCTGCCGATCAGGGCGAGCGTGAGCACCAGGAAGAGCACCGGGCGCAGGGCGGGCAGGATGACGTGGCGCAGCAGCTGCCGCCGGTTGACGCCGTCGAGGGCCGCGGCCTCCTCCAGCTCGCGCGGGATGTCCTGGAGCGCGGCCAGGAAGATCACCATGAACTGCCCCGAGGTGGTCCAGGTGGCGAGCAGGATCATGGTGCACATGGCCACCGAGGGCCCGGACAGCCACTCGAACCAGGAGAGGCCGAGGAAGCCGTGGTCGGCCAGGAGGCCGCTCGGATGGTCCGGGTCGACGATGCCGAGCGCGCCGAGCAGCACCCAGAGGACGCCTCGCGAGTCGGCGAACCAGTTGGGCCCGGTGATCCCGATCCAGGAGAGCAGCCGGTTGACGGTGCCGCTGCCCTGGAAGAGGAAGAGGAACACCGTGGAGACCGCGATGGTGCTGGTCACGGACGGGAAGTAGAAGACCGTCCGGAAGAGCGAACGGGCCTTGATCAGGCGCTGGTTGACGATCAGGGCCAGCGACAGCGACAGGATGGTCACCAACGGCACGAACAGCAGCACGTAGTAGGCGTTGTTCCGCAGCGAGGTGGTGAACAGCGTCCGGTCGAGGCCGTCGTCGACGAGCAGGTCGCGGTAGTTCTCCAGGCCGATGAACTCGGCCTTGCCGCCGGTGAACGGGTTGGACTGGCCGTTCCAGTCCAGCAGGCTCACCCACGCCGCCATCAGAACCGGTAGCAGCATGAAGAGGCCGAGCAGGACGACCGCGGGGCTGACGAACAGCCAGCCCACCAGGCCCTGTCGGCCCACCCGCCGGCGCCGGCCGGGCCGCGAGGCGGCCCGGCCGGTCGGTGGAGCGGGTCGGGAGACCGTCTGACTCACTGGTTTTCCTCGAGCGCCGCCTCGGCGTTGGTCTGGAGGTCGGCGAGGATCTCGGAGACGTCGGCGGTCCGCAGCGACTCGAGGTCGGTGTTGAACTGGCCGAGGACGCGGTCGAAGCCGGCGGCGGTCACCGGGCCCTGCACCCAGTCACCGGTGACGCCCCAGGCGGCCTCCTCCGGGTGGGCGGCCAGGTACTCCTCGGCGGCGCTCAGCCGGGACGGGATGGCGCCGAACGCCTCGCCCATGGCGATCTGCTGGTCGCCCTGGGTCAGGAAGCGGACCAGGTCGACGGCGGCGGCGCGGTGCGCGCTGTCCTGGGCGACGCCCCAGCAGTTGGTGTAGGCCAGGGTGCCGGGGCCGGCCGGGCCCTCGGGCATCGGCAGCACGGTGTACTCGACGTCCGGGTAGTCGGCCGCCATGGCGCCGGCCAGCCAGCCGCCCTCGACGGTCATCGCCGCGTCGCCCTTGCCGAACGCCTCGCCGCCCCAGCCGGCGTCCACGTCGGTGGTGAAGGCCATCACACCGTCGTCGAGCATGCCCTGGACGAACTGGAGGCCCTCGACGTTCTCCGGCGAGTCGGCGGTGACCTCGGTCTGGTCGGCGTTGGTGATCCAGCCGCCGGCCTCCGTCATGAAGGCGCCGATCCGCTGGTACTCGCTGCTGGTGACGAGGCCGGTGACGCCGTCGCCGGTGAGCTGCCCGGCGACGTCCGCCAGCTCCTCCCAGGTCCCGGGGTAGTCGTCCTCGGTGAGGCCGGCCTGCTCCCAGAGGGTGTCGTTGACGGCGAGGCCGAGGGCCGAGGTGTCCTTGGGCAGGCAGTACAGCTCGCCTTCGGTGGTGAAGGACTGGAGCAGCGCGGGCGAGAAGTCGTCGATGTCCTCGATCTCGGCGCCGTAGGGGTAGAGCGAGCCGCCCTGCGCGTAGTTGGCGAACTGGCTGGAGTCGACGTAGAAGACGTCCGGCGGGTTGCCGCCGGCGAACGACTGGCTCAGCTGCTGGTTCATGTCCTGCGCGACGTCGAGGTTGACGGTGTTGCCGGACTCCTCCTGGTACGCCTCGACGGCCGCGCGGACGGCGGCGGTCTCGGCGTCGCCCGAGGAGGCGATGAGGACGTTGAGCTCCTGGGGGCCGCTGCTCTCCTCCTGCTCGGTCTCGCCGTCGTCGAAGCCGGAGGAGCAGGCGGCGGCGGCGAGCAGGGTGGCGGCGCCGACCAGGGCTATCTGGCGGGTGGTTCTGCGGGTGGTCGAGTAGTGCTTCATCGCGTTCCTCTGGGAGATGTGCGGCTCGGCCTCAGGGGCCAGCTCAGATGGGCCACGGCGACCAGCCGGGCGGCGATCCCGAGCCGGCGGTGGTCGGAGGCGACCACGGTGTCGAGGAGGAAGGCGTGGGCCCCGCCGTCCCAGGCGACGTTGACGAACCCGACCAGCCGGCCGTCC
>NZ_SMKI01000132.1 GCF_004348415.1 Streptomyces hainanensis | reverse complement strand
TGATCACGCCGTCCGAGGCGCGGGCCCGCAGGTTGGTCATCCACTGCCGGGCGGCGCCGGCCGTCATCCCGCGCCCCGAGACGCCGGAGCCGCCGGCGTCCGCCCCGCGGGCCGGTGGCGACAGCGGTGAGCGCCGTGACCGTGGCGACCGTGACGACGCCCTGGACGAGACGCGCCAGCTGCCCCAGCTCGGCCCCGACCGGCCGCGCCCGAGGCCGCAGTGGGCCGAGGAGACGCCGCTCGACGATCTGCCCACGCTGGCCGACGAGTTGCTCGGCCCGCACCGGGGCGAGGCCGAGGGTGAAGGCGAGGGCGACGACCGCCGCAAGCGGTAGCCGTCAGCCCCGTTCGCCCGGCTCGGCGGCGTCCGCCGCCTCGTCGGCCGCCGCCTCGTCGGCCGGCGGCTCGTCCATCGGGCCGCCGCCCCGGCAGCTGGCGCTGCCGAGCGTGAGGTCGCCGTCGTCCGTCAGCTCCACGCGCAGCGCGTGGACGGTCAGCGTCCCGTCCGCCGCCGAGCGCTGCTCGTTGAGCAGCACCTGGCCGAGGCCGTCCGGCAGCCGGACGGTGGTGTTGGCCGTCGGCACCTCGTCGAACGTCAGCGTGCCGCGGCCCGGCAGGCTGAGGCTGGCGCCGGTGAGGGACACGGTGCCGGCCGGTTCCGCTTCGGGCGCCGCCGTGCAGTCCGCCCTGACCGGCCCGGTGGTGAGTGTCCCGACGCCCAGGTCCAGTGCCAGCTCCGCCACCCCGGCCCGGGCCGCGGCCGCGCCGGTGGTGTCGTTGCCGGTGACGCTGGCCTCCGCGCCGAGCGCGGTGCCCGACGGCGTGGACGCGCCGTCCGCGGACCCGGTGCCGGTGCCGGTGCCGGTGCCGGTGCCGGTGCCGGTTCCGGTGACGCCGACGTCGACCGTCTCCACGGCGTCCCGCAGCGGGCCCTCCGGGTAGCTGGCCCGCGCCTCCTCGACGTCGACCCCGGCCAGGCTCGAGGAGAGCCCGAGGGCCGAACTGGCCCCCGGCGCGATCCCGTCGGCCGGCCCGGCCGCCGCCGTCGGCGATCCGGCGACCAGCAGCAGCGCGGCGAAGACGGCGGTCGCATACCCCCACGAACGTCCCTGCGAAATTCGCATCATGCGTAAAACATCACACGGCCTCATCCGGCCCGCCGTCTCCTGACGCCGCGTCGTGGCCCGGCACCGCCGCCCTCGCCGCGAAATCCTCCGAACGGCGGCGCTGTCAGTGCCGTGCCGCAGAATGGTGGTCGTCGCCGCACGGCGGCGTCGAACCGGTGGAGAGGAGCGCGCGATGCCGGTCTGGGACGACCTGGTCGGCCAGGAGCGGGTGGCGGCGCAGCTCGCCGCCGCCGCGCGGGACGCGGACGCGTTCGTCACCGCCGTCGGGCGCGGCGAGGAGCCCCGGCTCGCCGGCTCGGCCATGACACACGCCTGGCTCTTCACCGGCCCGCCGGGGTCCGGCCGGGCCGAGGCCGCCCGCGCCTTCGCCGCCGCGCTCCAGTGCGTCAGCCCCGACCGGGCGCTCGGCGGCCAGCCGGGCTGCGGCTTCTGCGACGGCTGCCACACCGCCCTGATCGGCACCCACGCCGACGTCGAGGCCATCCGCACCGACCTGCTCACCATCGGCGTCAAGGAGACCAGGGAGCTGGTCCGCCGCGCGCAGCTCTCGCCCGCCACCGGGCGCTGGCAGGTGATCGTCCTCGAAGACGCCGACCGGCTCACCGAGGGCGCGGGCAACGTGCTGCTCAAGGCCGTCGAGGAGCCCGCACCGCGCACCGTCTGGCTGCTCTGCGCGCCCTCCATCGAGGACGTGCTGCCCACCATCCGCTCCCGCTGCCGCCAGCTCTCGCTGCGCACCCCGCCCGTCGCCGCCGTCGCCGACCTGCTGATCCGGCGCGACGGCGTCGATCCCGAGGTGGCCAGGGCCGCCGCGCAGGCCACCCAGGGCCACGTCGACCGGGCCCGTCGGCTCGCCACCGACGAGCGGGCCCGCACCCGCCGGCTCGCCGTCCTCCGGCTGCCCGAGCGCGTCGGGGACGTCGGCGGCTGCCTGCGCGCCGCCCAGGAGCTGGTCGACGCGGCCGCGGAGGACGCCAAGCAGCTCGCCGAGGAGCTCGACGAGAAGGAGACCGAGGAGTTGCGCGCCGCCCTGGGCGCCGCCGAGGGCAAGCGGCTGCCGCGGGGCACCGCCGGCGCCATGAAGGAGTTGGAGGACCGGCAGAAGCGCCGCGCCACCCGCACCCAGCGCGACGCCCTCGACCTGGCCCTCACCGACCTCACCGCCTTCTACCGCGACGTGCTCGCCCGCCAGTTCGGCTCCGTCGTCGCCCACGCCGGCGGCGAGAGCGCCGTCGCCGTCGAGCGGGTCGCCACCGCCTCCCGCCCCGAGCAGACGCTGCGCCGGATGGAGGCCATCCTGGAGTGCCGCGTGGCCCTCGACCGGAACGTGGCGCCGCTCCTCGCCGTCGAGGCGATGACCATGGCCCTGCGCTGAGCGGCTACGCTCCTGGGGAAGTAGCACCACGTACAACGGGGGAATGATGCGCGCACCACGCACAACGGTTCTGACGCTCTGCGTCGCCACCACCCTGCTGGCCGCCGCCTGCTCGTCCCGGTCGGGTCTCGACTCGCTGGACCCCTCCCCCTCCGAGGACGGCTCGTCCGAGGCCGGCGGCTCCTCGGAACCGCCGCCGGACGCCCCGGCCCTCGAACCGCTGCCCGAGGAGATCCCGGGCGAGCTCCAGTCGTACTACGACCAGGAGTTGGCCTGGTCCACCTGCGGCGGGGGCTACCAGTGCGCCACCCTGACCGTCCCGCTCGACTACGAGAACCCGGGCGACGGCGACATGGAGCTGCGCGTCACCCGCTCCGAGGCCACCAACCAGGGCCAGCGGATCGGCGCCCTCATGATGAACCCCGGCGGCCCCGGCGCCTCCGCGGTCGACTTCGTCCAGAGCTCCGCCGAGTACATCTTCCCGACCGAGGTCCTGGCCCGCTACGACATGGTCGGCATCGACCCGCGCGGCACCGGCGGCAGCCAGCCCGTCGAGTGCCTGAACGGCGCGGCGATGGACGAGTACACGATGACCGACCGCACCCCGGACGACGACGCCGAGCAGGACGCACTCCTCGCCGCCTTCGACGAGTTCGCCACCGCCTGCGCGGAGAACTCGGGGGCGGACCTGCTGTCGCACATCTCCACCGTCGAGACCGCCCGCGACATGGACGTGTTCCGCTCCGTCCTGGGCGACGACCAACTCCACTACCTCGGCTTCTCCTACGGCACCAAGCTCGGCGCCGTCTACGCCGGCCTCTTCCCGCAGCGCGTCGGCCGCCTCGTGCTGGACGCCGCGATGGACCCGCGGCTGCCCACCCTCTACACCGACCGCGAGCAGTCCGGCGGCTTCGAGACGGCGTTCCGCTCGTTCGCCGAGGACTGCACCTCGTCCTTCCCCAGCTGCCCGTTGGGCTCCGAGGGCGCGGACGACGCGTCGAGCCGCCTCAGCGCCTTCTTCGAGCAGGTCGACGCCGAACCCCTGCCGACCGGCACCGACCGCCCGCTGACCGAGTCCCTGGCCACCACCGGCGTGGCCAACGCCCTGTACGCCGAGTTCCTCTGGCCCGACCTCCGCGCGGCCCTCTCCGCCGCCATGAACGACGGACAGGGCGCCGAACTGCTCTCCCTCGCCGACGATTACAACGAGCGCGGCCCCGACGGCACCTACGGCAGCTCCAACTTCGCCTTCCCCGCCATCAGCTGCCTCGACAGCCCGGCCGGCAACGCGGACGTCGCCGAGCTCGAGTCCAACCTCGGCTCCTTCGAGGACGCCTCACCCACCTTCGGCCGCGACTTCGCCTGGGCCACCCTGCTCTGCGCCGCCTGGCCCGTCGAGCCCACCGGCCACCCCGTCAGCATCGCCGCCGAAGGCTCCGCCGACATCCTGGTCGTCGGCACCCTCCGCGACCCCGCCACCCCCTACGCCTGGGCCGAGGGTCTGGCCGACCAGCTCTCCTCCGGCGTCCTCCTCACCTACGACGGCGACGGCCACGGCGCCTACGGCGGCAACAGCCCCTGCATCGACTCCGCCGTCGACGCCTACCTGCTCCAGAACACCAGCCCGGAGGACGGAACCACCTGTTCCTGACTGCGATCATGTACGCATGCCGTGCATCCGCTTCCGCACCGCCATATCGGCGAGATCCATGGGGGACCCCCTGCCCCCGGAGGTGACCGAGCATGAGCTCGACACCCACCTGACCAGCTGCTTAGACTGCCGCCGCTGGGCCAAACACCTGCGCGCCCTGCGCGAAGCGACCGACGACCTCCTCCGCCGAAGGCGTTCGGGCGCACCCCCCAAACCTGTGTAGACTAACCAGCGCTGTACCCCCAACGGGGGTCCCCAGCGCCCCGCCGCCTTAGCTCAGTCGGCCAGAGCGACGCACTCGTAATGCGTAGGTCGAGGGTTCGATTCCCTCAGGCGGCTCCGCCAAGATCCCAGGTCAACGACGTTACTGTCGTGGGCCTGGGATTTTTCCGTAGCAGCGCCCGTAGCAGTGGCGCCCCACAGCGCCTGTCCCATGCGCCGCGCGGCCTCCTCAGCGAGCGGCGTCGCGATATGCGTGTAGCGGGTCGTGACGCGGAGATCGGAGTGCCCGAGGATCTCCATCACGATGCGGACGTCGACGCCGAACTCCAGCAGCAGCGTCGCCGAGGTCTGCGGCCCGTCGTGCACCCGGGCGTCCCGGACCCTGGCGGCTTGGAGCAGTTCCTGCCAGTCCTGCCAGTCCTCCCGGGGATCGACGGGACGGCCGTCGGGCTGGCAGAACACGAGATCGTGCTCCTCCCAGGCACCGCCCGCCCGCGCCCGATACCGCTGCTGCTCAGCCCGGTGCGCCCGGAGGACGGGGACCAACTCCGGCGGTAGCGAGACGGTACGCCGGCTCCTCCCCTTGGGCTCCCGGAAGACGAGCCCGCCGCCCCGGCGCTGCGGGCAGGAACTCGCGTGGCGCGTGCAGTCCTTCGGGCACGGCGCCGGGCACGCCCGGGTGTGTTGGCGGCACGTCTTGGGGCACGGCTTGGCCTTGTGCCGCCTCGCGCCGCAGGCGTGTGGATCCTCGCACCCGTGCTGCCACTTGTTGCGCTGGATCTGCCACCACACCCGCAGGCGGCCGGTGTCGAGATCGAGGTACGCCCAGCGCATCCCGAGCGCCTCGCCCTGCCGCAGGCCGAGTGCCAGCCCCACGGCCCATCGGACGGCGCTCGGACGGGCCTGTGCGGCGGCCAGGATCCGGCGCGTCTCGTCCCGCGTGAACGGCACGATCTCCGTCTCCCGGACCGTGGGTGGCTCGACGAGCTGCGCGATGTTGCGCGCCACCAACCCTCGACGAACGGCGATCGTCAGCATGCGCGACAGGATCCGGTGCACCTTGAGCACGTGGCTCGGCGCTTTCCCGGCGGCGAGCATCTTCGCGTAGAGACGATCGAGGTGTTCGGGCTGGAGTCGGTCGATCTTGTGCTGTCCCAGGCCGGGGATGAGCCAGTTGTTCGCCTTGGACCGTTAGTCGTCGAGCGAGCGGGGCGCGAGCCGCTGCGGGGCGATGGTGTCGAGGTACGTCGTGATCCACTCAGCGACGGTCGGGACGCGCGCCTTGCCGGGGACGTGTCCGGCGTCCCGCCTCCGTTCCAGCTCCCGGAGCTTCTCGCGTACTTCGGTGGCCGTCTTACCCTGCCGATGGCGACGGTCCGGGGAGCCGTCGTCCTTGACGCCGATGGTGATGAAGCCGTGCCAGGCACCGTCATAGCCGAGGAAGATCTTGGTGTGTCCGTTGGGTTGTCGTCTGCTCATGCGGATACCTCCTGTTCGCGAAGTCGGTTGACGTAGTCGAGGAGTGCCGGGGCGGGGATCTTGCGGCTCCGGCCGATGTGGATGGATTCGATCTCACCCGAGGCGAGAAGTTCATAGAGCTTGCTCCTGCCGATCCGTAGGGCGTGTGCCGCTTCCGCGACGGTGTAGACGAGTCGTTCGGTCGGGTTGGCGATCGTCGTGGTCATCACCTCCTCTCGGTCGTTCGCGCTTCGTGGTTCGTCCGCGTCCGCGTTCGTGCCCCTACGCGCAGGCGCGAGAGGTGCGCGGACGTCCGTGCGGACGACATCGGTCACGCAGCCATGGCCGCCATCGGGTCGTCGACGGGGCGGGCTCGCCAACGACCTCGGGACACCTGCACCACGCGGCCGGCGGCGGCATGCTCCTGCAAGCGGCCGTAGACCCACGTGCGACCCATGCCGGTGCGTCGCATGAGCTCGGTCGCGGAGAGCCCCGGCGGCGGTGCCGCCCGCAGCGCCTCGATCAACACGGCTTCCGGCCCGTCCTCGGGCGCCGCCTCGACGATCTCGGCATTGATGACGTCCGCGTCCTCCTCGCAGGGCTGTGCCGACCCATGTCGTCCCACCGAGGCGCGCACGTCGGCGTCCGTCACGTGGTAGGCGCGGGCACGTTGCGGCACATCGGCCTCCGGCGCGGAGAGCAGGAACTTCCCGGGCGCGTCCAACGCGTGCGCGGCCCAACCCGCGGCCAACATCCCCTGGCCCAACACCAGGTCGACATCACGCCGCTCCCGGACACGCAGGCAGACCCTGATGTCCATCTGGGAGCGGACGGCCTTCCGGCCCATGGCACGCTGCGTCGGTCGCTGGGTGGCGGCGAGCAGCGTCTCCGCCACCGCTCGCCCCCGCCGCGCGATGGAGTCCGCGTATCCGAGCGCTTCTCCGGCCTCCTCGGCCAGTTCGGCGTACTCGTCCACGACGATCACCAGGGCGGGAGCGGTCTCACTGGGCTCCCAGAGGCGCGAGCCCCTGCGGCTCAGCTCACCCGCTCGTCCGTCCAACTCCCGCACGCCGTCCCGCAGCAGCGCGGTCGCCTCCTTCGGAGAGGTGGCCAACCGGTCGAGGCAGGCGGCCCACGGCCGCAGTTCCATGCCACCTTTGAGGTCGATCCCCCAGAGGACGACATCCGGGCAGGCCGCGAGGTTCGCGAGGATGACATTGAGCACTCCACTCTTGCCGGAGCCGGCGATCCCGCCGACCAGCGCGTGACGACGCAGGAACGAGACGCGGACGGACGCGGCGTCCTCGTAGAGGCCGAGCTCGATGGGCTGGTGAATCGACGTGGCGGACGGGCCACGCCACCGAATCGGGTTGGTGTGCGGGTCCCGCGTGAGCACCCGCAGCGTGAACCGGTCGGCCCGTGACGCGTCCGGAGTGACGCGCACGGCCCCGGGGCGGGCGCTGAGACCCGACTCGATGGCGGGAACGCGGTTGATGGCGTCCGCCACCGTCTGACCCCGCCGCAGGCTGACCCGGGCGCGCCAACCCCACACGTCGACGACGGCGGAGACAATCCGGGAGCCGACGAGTCCGATCGACTCCGCCACGTCGGGCCATGCCTGGATCGTGCGATCGACGGTGACGCGCGCCCTGCGGCGGCGGTGCGCCCACCAGGGGACTCCGGCCGCCAGCGTGCCCACGACGAGCAGCCAGGGGAGCGGGAAGCGGCCCACACCGAGCGCCGTAGCGGCGGCGAGCCAACTTCCCACCACCCAGACAGTGACAGCGGCGTACAGCCGTTCCTCTGGCCTGTCGAGCCGATGCGGAAACCATCCCCTCAGCACGGCCACGGACGCAGCCACCGATGCCAGGGCGATGGCCCACCACAGCCCCGGTCGGTTCGCGTGGAGCATGGCACCTGTGGCCGCCGTGCCCACTCCGGCCGTGACCGGGGCGAGTTCGGAGCGGTAGCGGAAGAGCCAGCGGCCGACGGCCTCCGGAATCCCAGACGTCTGGTCGTTCACCACGAGCATGAACGGCGGAGCGTCGGCTCCGCCGAACTGTCGGCGGAGCCTCCGTCCGTACCTGCGGTTGGTCGGTCTCAAGGGCATCCCTCCTTCCTGGTGGAGACGGATCACGGGTTGAGGCCGGCGATGAACTCGGCCCCGGTCTGGATCGTCGCGTTGATGTACGGGGCGAGCGAGCTGGACGCGAGCAGGAAACCGAAGAGTGTGCACAGCGCCGCGTGCGACATGGCGAGGCGACCGAAGCGCCACAGGGCGTAGATCGCCGCGCCCACCAGGACGACGGCGGAGATCGAGAGGAACATGGATCACCTCCGTTCAGACCAGGACGACGAGAACAGCCGCGCCGCAGACGGCGGCGGCGAGCGACAGACGCTGCGGCGACGACGTGGCCCAGAGCACCGACAGCGCGAGCAACCGCACGGGCAGGACCGTGAGCCGGAAGGCGAACGGGACGTCTTCGGACGTGGCGGACCAGGGGCGGGTGTAGTGCTCCGCCGGTCGCACCGAGACCGCGCTCAGCTCGATCGCCGCCGGTGGCTTCGACCGGAAGCGGCGGCCCTTGTGCTTCGTCGGTACCAAGTGGGTCGTCTCCATCGTCATGACGCGTGCACCGCCTCTCGGAGGTAGAAGTTGGACCGGTTGGACTGGCGCCCCTGGTCGCGTCGCCTGCCGCTCAGCCGCTGAATCCAGCGGAGCCGGCGGCGGCACTTCCGGCAGAGCGCGCCACGGCCGCTGATCTGCGCTCCGCAGGCGCACGTGCCGAGAACTTCGGGCTGTACTCGATGGGCGTTCCTCCTGTTGCGTCGCATCGGACCTCCTCTCCTGACAGGAGCTGAGACCCGGCCTGGCGCCGTACGACCCACTCTTGAACATGTACAGCATGTTCAAGTTCTGAGCCTCGCGGTGGTGCCAGGGCCCGTCAAGTGGGGTTTCTCAGCTCACCGTTGACGGTGGATGTGTGCGGACAACTCCGCACGACAATGAGCATCCGATGAGAGGATGGGACGTGATCACCACATGACTGGACGTGTGCAAGACGTCTCCTGAAGGGAGGACGTCCCGGGTCGTCCCGGATGGGGATACATGGCGAACGAGAGATTACGAGCGACGCTGCTGCAACGCGGCGTGCAACCGACCGAGTTGGCAGATGCGGTCGAGGTCGACCCGAAGTCGGTCGAGCGCTGGATCAACGGCCGCACGCCGTACCGGAGACACCGATACGCCGTGGCGAACTTCCTCAACGTCGAGGAGGCGTACCTGTGGCCTGACGCGCTGCCGCGTCAGCAGGTGGTCAGCGCCTCGGAGAGCGAGATCCTGACCGTCTTCCCACATCGGTGGGCCGTGCCGCGCGACGCGTGGGGGAGGCTCTTCCAGACGGCGCGGGAGGAGATCGGCGTACTCGTCTACAGCGGTCTCTTCCTGGCGGAGGATGCGGGAGTGCTGCGCACGTTCGCCGAGAAGGCGAAGAACGGCGTGCGGGTGCGGATCCTTCTGGGGGACCCGGACAGCGCGCATGTCGCCAACCGGGGCGCTGACGAGGGGATCGACGAGGCCATGGCGGCCAAGATCCGTAACGTCATCGTGCTGTACCGGCGGGCCGTCGGCGATGTCGAGGGGATCGCGATAAGACTCCACGACACGGTGCTGTACAACTCGATGTACCTGGCCGACGACGAGATTCTCGTCAACACGCACGTCTACGGATTCGGTGCCTCGCACGCTCCCGTTCTCCATCTCCGGCAGATTCCGGGCGGAGAGATGGTGCACACCTACCAGGAAAGCTTTGAACGAGTCTGGGCACACGCTAAGCCGTTGCCCTAAGGAACCATGATGGCAACACGAATCGACTACTACGACGACCCCGAGGCGCCGCCGGCGAACAGCTTGGTCCCCTCTGCCAACGTGGTCGTACTGAACGAGCACGACGAGATCCTGATGATCAAGCGCACCGACAACGGGAACTGGGCACTTCCCGGTGGTGCTTTGGATCTCGGGGAATCACTGCCCCGGTGCGCTGTGCGAGAGGTCGCGGAAGAGACCGGGATCGACTGCGAGATCACAGGGCTTGTCGGAATCTACACCGACCCCCGGCATGTGATCCTGTACACCAGCGATGGTGAGTGCAGGCAGGAGTTCTCCGTCGTCTTCAAGGCACGCGCGGTGGGCGGGAAACCCACTCCGAGCGACGAGTCACGAGAAGTCGTCTGGACGCGTCCTGCGAATGTCGCGGATCTCCAGATGGACAGGTCCATGCGGGCGCGCATCGATGACTACCTGAACTCGCCGGATCAGCCTCACTTGGGTTGATCCTCAAGCTTCTTCAGCACCGACTGAGAGGCGGCGATCAGGTGAGGCGTGGCTCGCTGTATCGAGCGGGTGACGATATCGCCGGGGCCGTAGCGCCCAAAGATCTCGTTGATTCGCTCCTCGACGGTGGTCACCTCACCGTCGGGGGTCGTCGTCGTGTCGCAGTAGGTCAACGCCTCGACGAGCGCAGGACCTTCGAGCTGGAACTCTGCGGATAGCTCCCGATCGAGGGACCGTTCTTCCGCCTCGATGATCGCGCAGGTGTGGTGAGCCACCAAATTGCAGATTCGAGGGTCCGCGTGCTCGACGTCCCGCAGATAACGGGCGCCATCTAGAGGATGAAACCCCGTGCTGGCGATGAGCGGTGAATAACCGATGTCGTGCAACAGCGCGGCGCACTGGAGCAGTTCGGCGTTCTCACCCATGATCGGGGCGAGGCGCTCGGCCTGAGCGCCTACGCCCTGCGAGTGAGCCCAACGACGAGGGAGCGGGTCCGCCAACAGCCTGCGTGCGAGATCACGAGCCCATGCGACATCCATGCTCCGAGGCTAACGCCTACGGACGAACCAACCCTTGCCGTGCACAGGTTCAACAAGTCCAGCAGAAGCCAGATCAGCCAGGGCCTGGCGCGCGGTACCGCGTGAGACCCCGTACCGGGCGGAGAGGCCGGCCTCGCTCGGCAACGCCTCTCCCGGGGCGAGCTCGCCGCTCTCGATCGCCGCGCGGATCTCCGAGGCAATCCGCCGGAACTGCGGCAACCGGGGCCCCGAGGCCCCCTTGCCCCGCTCCTGGTCGGCTCGGACGACCCTGCCGCGCCCGGGGAGCGACTCGATGAGCCCCTCAGCCTCCAGCAACGCCAGGGCGCGGCGCAGGGTGTTGCGAGCGACGTGGAATTCGTCCGAGAGCCTCACCTCGGAGGGAAGCAGCTCCCCGGACGGGAACGCCCCGGTCTCGATGCGCTCCCGCAGGACGTTCGCAATCTGGGCGTAGGCTCCCCATGCCGTCGAACGTGGACTCACTCTGTCCTCTCGGTCTGCGCGGGGCGTCGGGCCATCATGTCCGGTCGGCATGCCGCGTCGCCAGTCCCGTGATGGCTGGCCAGCGGAAGGAACTTCACGCTGCGGATCGTCCACTCGACTTTCGTCTCACGGCAGGAAATCGAGAAGACGAATGGCGAACAGCTGCGAAGTGTCCGTAGCGCGTTGCACTGCCCGAAGGTCAACCATTCGAGTACCTCCTCCGCGTCCTGCTCTGTGAGCACGGACATCAGGGTGCGCAGTGAAACTCTCACCCAACTCAGTGCCTGCGTCGGGTTGTGTGATTCGAGCGTGGCGACTCGACGTACACCGAATTCAGAAACCGGGGTGAACATGGTGCACTCACACCAGTAGCCAGGCTGGGGCATACAAGCCTCCTGCATGCCTATTCCTCCTTCCCCAGCCGAATATTCACGTCAACCCACACGCACTTGCCGGTACGGTTGCGGTAGAACCCCTGATTGGCTGCGAGATCGCGAATGATGTATATGCCGCGGCCTCTCTCGTCATCAGGCTTCGTCTTGCGAGGCATGGGAATCCGCGGATCGGCGTCGTACACCTCAACACGGATGAGGTGTCTCACTTGCCAAAGACGCAACCGGATGGAAGCCGACGTCACGGGCCGCGCATGCATCACGGAGTTCGTCACCAGTTCGGAGACGACGACGTCAAGCGCCTCCGTCTCAGCGTTGATCCCGCGTGCGGTCAGCGCGATCTTGACGAACTGACGTGCGAGGGATGGTGATCTAGGTGCGTAGTCGAGCGTGAGGGAACCGAGCAGCTCAGCGGTACCCGGCTCGGATTCTCTGGCCAACGACCGACCGACCGAAGGACTCACGGCGGCCCTCCTTGGGACCGAGCCGTCATCAACAGGGTGTGCATGTGCAGGAGTGTTCTGTCGGCCTCTCCAGACAAGTACCGCGTTTCTGGGACGTCTTGGGACGTCTTCGCTATATTGAAGACGTCCCCTCGCGGGAGGAGTGACCGTGAACTACGTGTTGAAAGAAGCGATGGCACGCGCGGGCCTCAGCGTCGTAGACGTAGCCGCGCAGCTCGAAGTGGACCCCAAGACGGTGGAACGCTGGCTCGCCGGCCGCGTCCCCCACCCACGCAGCCGAGCGCGGCTTAGCGCACTTATGAAGCTGCCTGAGTCACACATGTGGCCGGGAGCCAGCTCTCCGATGCGACGAAGGCAGTTGCACGGGACGGAAGTTCAAGCTGTGTATCCACATCGATGGCAGGTGCCAGCCGATGTCTGGCGAGATTTTTTCCGAGGTGCGGAGTGCGCGATCGACGTGCTCGTCTACAGCGGCCTCTTCCTGGTCGAGGATGTAGCCGTGCTCCGAGTCCTCTCAGAGAGGGCTACGGCAGGCGTCAAGGTAAGACTGCTTCTTGGCGACCTGGGCAGCGTAAATGTCGCGACGCGGGGTGGTGAAGAAGGCATTGGGGATGCAATGGCTGGCCGTATCCGGAACGCACTTGTTCTTGTCCGCCCTTTGGCCTCTCTCCCGCACGTGGAGATCCGTAAGCACAGCACCACCCTCTACAACTCAATTTTCCGCAGAGATGATGAACTGCTGGTCAACGCTCATGTCCTCGGCCAGCCTGCGACCCACTCACCGGTGCTTCACCTCAGGCGTGGAGTCGATTGTGCGATGACGTGCACCTATCGGCAGAGTTTTGAACGAGTTTGGTCCGACAGTGTCACGGTGACGCCCTAGTCATATTGCACAAGATAGGCTACCTCTAGCTATCGGAGTTTTCCCTGCCGCCTCTGCGGGGCAGCCGGGCAACGTCGATGCCGCGTTGGGCCAGAATATGAATATAGGCGTCGACCTCACCCGGTTCAACTCTCGGAGGTCCGAGCGCCTGACGCAAGCTCTAGCCATCAAGGTGATGGGTTATGGCGTAGGGGTGTTCGGACGTGATGGTGGTCGGGATGCTACCTTTTGATGGTGAGGTGTACTTTCCCGAGTCAGGTGCTACTGGTCTTGGAACAGCCTATCTAGAGCACGCGCTCCGAACTTGAACGGCGCTTCAGAAAACCCACTTCTGTTCAGCGATGAACTGTATAAGGCTCAGGCATTGAACTCCCATCGCTTCGCAGACGTCAGGAATCCTCGGTTTCTCGACTCTCCCGCTTGCAGTCTCTTCGGTGACAACAACGCCACGCCGATGGATGGCGAGTCCAATAACTAATGGATCAGCGCCATTTCGGCCTCCCCCGACTCCCAGCAATCTGGGATGGCGCGTGAGCACCCGGTTCGTGGCCATCTGTATCCCGGTCTCCAGTGGGAGGAACAGGGAAGAGTTGGCCCTAGCCCATTGATAAGCGTCGTCGTCGCGACGGCTCAGTTCCTCCAACACCACATCGACGCAGCGAATGTCACCCAGGCGGATCATGTCCTCCAGTTTTTCCCAGAGAGTAGGGAATATCTTCGGAGGTAATAAGTCGCGCCGCCCGTTGAGGATGGAGCTCGTATCAAAGGAATAGAACCCCACTGGGCTACAACACTCCATTCCCAACAGCAGCCGTTCTAGCCAAACGATCGATCTGACTAGTCTTGACGTTAAGGTAGGAAGCGGCGGTGTAGCTGTCAATCACACGGCGCCGATGAGCGTCTGCCACCTGTCGGACGTACCCCTTACCCAGGTCCCTGGCCGTGTTCCGGTACCAGTTTCCGCCGCCCGACCGCGCCCGCAACTCCTCCTCTTCGTAGACCGCTAAGAACTCTGTTCTACGCTCAGTGTAGAAATCCCGATCCACTCTTCCCAGAGTCAGCAAGCGGCGCAAGAGAGCCTCAGCGCTCACTCCGAACGGAGCAGCAGCAGAACTCAATGCCTCGTAGTCCCAGGAAGATTGATCGTTGATTCTCCTAGTGACTTCAGGGCGACTGAGCACACGCGCAGCAGGCATCAGAATCGCTGCGGCGATCGCGTTGCAGCGAGCTTCAAGTCTACGGTTCGGCGACGTGGATTTGAGATCAGTGATGGTGTCACAGAGGCCGCCGGTGTGCAGAATCAGGTGGGCGTACTCGTGCATTAGAGAGAAGATGCGCCCTCGGGGGCTATCCGCGCCGTTAAGCATAATGACGGGCGCTTCTTTAAAGTATAGAGAGAATGCGCGCATCTCGCGCTTTTCGATTTTCCCGCCTGTGGAAGTTAGGACTAGGACACCCGATTCTTCCATGCCGGAAGTCCAGGTGTTCAAATGCTCATAGGGTGAGGCGGAACTCGAAGGTAGCGAGAGTGGAGATCGGTCTAGGATATTTTGGCGTGCGACAGTCGCTAGATCTTCGTCACGCTCGGGCAGAAAGTTGAGCTGCCAATCTGACGGGCATTTCGCTTCGTCCAACTCCAGCAATTCTAGTAGGCACTCGCGCTGCGACAGTGCGCGCCGATATTCGGCATGAAGCTCCGGAGTCCATTCTGCTTCCGTCGAACCCTCAACGCGACGAAAGTCGCGGAGGGTGTCGAAGTCTTTCGGAGGTTCCGCCAGAAAGAAGACGGCCAAGGGTCGTTTATATACTGTCGATGCTTTCTTTAATTGCGAGATGGTCGGGACAGATTGACCTAACTCCCAGTGATGAACTCTGTCATCTGGTAGGCCGAGTTTTCGAGCGGCAGCCACAGAGCTCAGTCCGATGGACTCACGTGCCCACTTCAGTACCGATGGTTCCACCAAAGCTGGAATCGACCCCATGTCGTGATTCTCGCACTGTTCGACTTGAGACACCAGATGTGTGCGCTTGGTTACGAAACCAGCAGGTGACGCAGGTCAAGTCGGCGTCGGTCACGGTCCATCCGAAGGGAGCCGAGATCAAGGGACGACCACGGACTTACGCGGATTGTGGTGGACAGTCAGGCGGCGTACGGCATGACAGCGTGGATCGATCGTGGTCGACCGTCACGATGGGTGACAGGCTTCGAGTCGAAGAGGTCGTGGTCTCTTCAGTGGTCAGGTCGGTGGATTGGAAAGCCGTGCCCAGTGCGCAACGGCATGCGTCGAGTTCCCCTGAAGCGTTGCGAGAGTAATCACCTGTAGGAGATCTTGGTCTGGTGGATGGTGGGATAGCGACAGTGTGGGCCGCTGCGATCGGCCTAGTAACAGGCGGCGGGAGCGCGCTTCTGAGCGGGATCCTGGCGTACAAGGCGGGTCGCCGGCAGATCCGTGACCAAGGGCTATCGGCACATCGGCAGTGGCTCTGCCAGCAACGGCAGGAAGCCTACGTGGCCTTTCTGGAGTGCTGCGACGCTTTCGTTGACGCGCTGGACGCTTGTGTGCTCGCCCTCGGTACCGCCGAAGCTACACATGATCTCTCGTTGTATGAGGACGCCATCGAGTGCGTCGACGTGGAGGTCTACCTCACCGCTCAGAAGCGTGAGGGGGACATGGATCACCAACTGGGCAGGATCCTCATGCTTAGTCCCGCAGAGGTCTCAGATCAAGCAAGCACCGTGCGGGCGAGCATAGTAGCTGCCCGCAGGGACTTGGGCCATCTGACCGATAGCTTGATCCCCAACGGTCCTCTACTCCCTGAGCTCGAACCGCTAGATGATGGGTGGTCCAAAGTCGAACGCTCAAGGGATGAGGTTGTTGCAAGCCGCTCAGCTTTCGTTGCTATCGCTCACGCAACGCTGACGGAGTCGCAAGCTCTGGGGTGGAGCTAGGACGGCGGGCTCGATCGTGGTCTCAGTGGCCATTAATTCCGGTCACTTCCACCGTCGTCCGTGACACTCGGCTATCCGTCTGAACTGGCACGATGCCCTTCTGCTGAACACCGATGGGAGTCACGGCCGGAGGCTGATAGTTGCGGAGGAAGCAAGCGGAAGATACATGCATACAGGCGTTGTGACGGGACATACTGGCCAGTTTGGCTCAGTTGCAAGATCAGTAGCAGTACGCACACGTCCGGCGGTGTCCGTCGCTGGTCGCCGGGTGGGCTGACCTGCGGGGACGGACACCGCCGGACGTCGGGGGACTACTGGTCGGGGGACTCGTAATGCGTAGGTCGAGGGTTCGATTCCCTCAGGCGGCTCTCGAAGAAGCCCAGGACAGTCATCAACTGGCCTGGGTTTTTTGCTGTCTCGGTTCGGCCAACGGCAGTTCGGGGGTGGTCGAGAGGGCGGTGGCGTTGGCCGTGACGATGACGGTGATGGCGAGCCAGGCGGCCGGGGGGAGGTGTTGGTCGAGGACGGCCAGGCCGACCAGGGCCGCGAGGACCGGGTTGATGCTCATGAAGATGCCGAAGAGGTGGGCTGGGACGTGGCGGAGGGCCAGGAGGTCGGCGAGGAGGGGGACGGCGGAGGAGAGGAGGCCGGCGGTCAGGGCGTAGGCCAGGGC
>NZ_SMKI01000131.1 GCF_004348415.1 Streptomyces hainanensis | reverse complement strand
GGGCGGGGGTGGCGTCCTCCGCGACCAGCCGCGCGGCGGCGGCGAGGCGGGTGGCCGCCTCGGCGGCCAGGGGGTCGGTCACGGTGAACGGCACCCGGATGTAGCCCTCGAAGGCACCGTCCACCCCGAAGCGCGGTCCCGACGGCACGCGGACGCCGAGGCGTTCCGCGACGTCGGCGATGCGGGATCCGGACAGGCCGCCGGTGCGGACCCAGAGGGCGAGGCCGCCGGTGGGGACGTCGAACTCCCACTCCGGCAGGTGGACGCGGAGCGCCGCCACGATCGCGTCCCGGCTGACCCGGATCTCGGCCCGGCGCAGGGCCAGCGCCTCCTCCCAGCCGCCCTCGGACAACAGCCAGTGCAGCGCCAACTGCTCCATCACCGGGCTGCCCAGGTCCGCGTAGGCGCGGGCGGCGACCAGGCTGCGGATCACCTCGGGGGCCGCCCGGACCCAGCCGATGCGCAGGCCGGCCCAGAAGCTCTTGCTGGCCGAGCCGACCGTGATCACCGCGGCGCCGCCGTGGTCGAAGGCGCAGACGGGGCGCGGGAGTGACGCGCCGGGCGCCACGTCCAGGGCGAGGTCGGCCATGGTCTCGTCCACCACCAGCAGCGTGCCGGCGGCGCGGACCGCGGCCACCAGGTCGCGGCGCTGCTCGTCGGTCGCCAGCGCGCCGGTGGGGTTGTGGAAGTCGGCGACCACGTAGGCCAGGCGCGGCGCGGCGTCCTTCAGCACGCGCCGCCACTGCGGCAGCTCCCAGCCGGCGAGGCGGTCGGCCATCGGCACCGGCACCAGCCGGGCGCCGGCCTCCCGCATCAGGTGGAGGACGTTGGCGTAGGAGGGATGCTCCACCGCCACCCGTTCCCCGTGCGTCGTGAAGAGCCGGCAGACGGCGGCGACCCCGCCCATCGCGCCGGTGGTGACCATGATCTGCTCGGGCATGGTGGGGACGCCGCGCGCCGCGTAGCGGTCGGCGATGGCCTGCCGCAGCTCGGCGAGGCCGGCCGGGAAGTCGCCGTGGGTCCTGGCGGCGGGGCCGACCGCCGTCACCGCGGCCTGGAAGGCGCGGGTGAGCCAGGGTTCGGGGGCCGGGAGCGCCGCACTGCCCAGGTCGATGATCCGACCGGCCGCCTCCGGCGGCAGCGGCTCGAGCGCCCGGCCGGGCAGTGGTCTGCCGGGGGGCACCGCCGTCCAGCTGCCGGAGCCGCGGCGGGACACCAGGAAGCCGTCGGCGCGTAGCGCCTCGAAGGCGGTGGCCACGGTGGTCCGGCTGACGGCGAGGGCCCCGGCCAGCTCACGCTCGGCCGGCAGCCTGGCCGCGACCGGCACCCGCCCCTCCAGGACGAGCAGCCGGATCCCGTCCGCCAGCACGCGGTACGCGGGTTGGCGGCGCGGCCCGGCCGAGGCCACGTGGTGGCCCTCCCCCGAGGTGAGCAGCCTGGCGAGTTGCGCGGCACCGATGGTCGAGGTCCACTGAGGCACGAGAGCAGGCCACCTTTCCGATATTGGCCATGGTTTCCGGGTCCAGTCGCCGTCCAGAGTGACACGCATCGGGCCAATCGCGCCAGCGGGCCCTGTCGACGGGAGACCAGAAGTGAAGAAGCGACTGCCGCGCCGCCTCCTGCAGCTGTACGGCGGGCTCACGCTCTACGGGCTGAGCATGGCGCTGATGCTGCGGGCCGGGCTCGGGCTCGACCCCTGGGACGTGTTCCACCAGGGCGTGTCCGAGGGCACCGGGATCTCGATCGGCATGGTGGCGAACATCACGGGCGCGCTGGTGCTGTTGTTCTGGATCCCGCTGCGGGAGCGCCCCGGCCTCGGCACCGTCTCGAACGTGCTGCTGATCGGGTCGACGATGGACGTGGCGCTGTGGCTCCTCCCGGAGATCACGGGGCTCGGGGCGCGCGTCCCCCTGATGCTGGGCGCGGTCGTGCTCAACGGCGCGGCCACGGGCCTCTACATATCGGCCAGGTTCGGCCCCGGCCCACGGGACGGGCTGATGACCGCCCTGCACCGGGTCACCGGTCGGTCCATCCGGCTCATGCGCACCGGCCTCGAGGTGTCGGTGCTGGCCGCCGGCATGCTGCTGGGCGGCACGGCGGGCATCGGTACCGTGGTCTACGCCCTGGCCATCGGGCCGTTGGCCCAGTTCTTCCTGCGGTTCTTCGCCATCCGGGAGACGGAATCCGGAATGGATTTCGAGGAGCGGCCCCGGACGGGTATCCTTCGCTCTCGGTCCCGCCGGATGAGCCGTTACCCCGGGCCATCTTGTGCGGACGCCGGGTGACATCTCCTGTTCAGATGTGACAAACCGGACGCCGGTGGGTACAAGAAGGGGCGGTACGACGGGCGACGCATGACCCGCAACGGGAATCTTCACCGCCGACCGGACGTTGACCTGATGATGACGACAGCGACACCTGTCCTGTGGGCGACAAGCCCGGGAGGCACGATTCATGAGTGAGCGAGCTCTTCGCGGCACGCGGCTCGTGGTGACCAGCTACGAGACGGACCGCGGCATCGACCTGGCGCCGCGGCAGGCGGTGGAGTACGCATGCCGAAATGGGCATCGGTTCGAGATGCCGTTCTCGGTGGAGGCCGAGATCCCGCCGGAGTGGGAATGCAAGGTATGCGGCTCCCAGGCCCTTTTGGTGGACGGCGAAGGACCGGAGGAGAAAAAGGCCAAGCCCGCGCGTACGCACTGGGACATGCTGATGGAGCGCCGCACCCGAGAGGAGCTTGAGGAGGTGCTGGCCGAGCGGTTGGCGGTCCTGCGCTCCGGCGCGATGAACATCGCGGTACACCCGCGCGACAGCCGCAAGACGGCCTAGGCGCGCGCCACCACCGCTGAGCCCACGAGCAGACCAGGGGCACGGGTCACGCAGCTGTGACCCGGCCCTTTTGTCTGTGTGATTCACCCCGACCAGGAGCCGAGGGGTTCGCCCCTCGGCTCGGTCTCAGTCGTTCCCGCGATCGCGTTCCCCCGAGGCCCGGTCCCCGCGGTCGCGATCGTCTTCCCGGCCCTCGTCCTCCTCGGAGACCACCTCGCCGGACACCACCCTGCCGTCGGGCCGCCGCATCCGCATCCGGTCCCTGGCGACCCTGGCCTCCCGGTAGGCCTCGCCCAGCGGGCCGCCCCGCCGGCGCAGATAGCGGGCGCCGCCCTTGCGCAGCAGCGCCGCGGTCGGCGGGAAGAGGCACAGCAGCCCGACCAGGTCGGACAGCAGCCCCGGCACCATCAGCAGCAGGCCGCCCAGCATGGTCAGCCCGTTGCCACCCCGGTCGTCCGCCGGGGCACCCTCGGGGCGCAGGCTGGCCGCCAGCCGCTGCCAGGCCCGGCTGCCGGCGCGCTTGATCACCACGCCGCCCAGCAGCAGGCCGCCGAGCAGCACCAGGAAGACGACGAACCCGCTGGTCATGTCGCCCAGCAGGATCAGCAGATAGATCTCCAGCAGCGCCCAGGCCGCCACGGCGAGCGGCAGCAGCGGCAGCGCGCGCCGCCGCCTGCGGACGGGACGGACGCTGGTGGCGCCCTGGTTGCCATACGGGTTCGGCCTGCCGATACTCATGCGTCAAGTGTGCCTGGCCGGGGCACCTTCCCGAAACGTACCGGGTCTCAGCCGCGCGGCGACCCCCCAGGCCGTGACCCGCCACAGCGCCTCGAACACGATCTCCCGGCTCATCTTGGAGTCGCCCTCGCTCCGCTCCACGAAGGTGATCGGCACCTCGACCACCCGGTAGCCGGCCCGGACCACGCGGTGGGCCAGGTCGACCTGGAAGCAGTAGCCCTGTGACGCCACCTCGGTCAGCAGCCCGCCCTCCAGCACCCGCCGGCGGAACGCCCGGAAGCCCCCCGTCACGTCCCTGAGCGGCAGCCCGAGCAGCAACCGGGAGTAGCGGCTGCCCCCGCGGGACAGCAGCTCGCGGTGCCTGGGCCAGTGCACCACCCGGCCGCCGGGTACCCAGCGGGACCCGATCGCCAGGTCGGCGCCGCGCAGCGCCGTCAGCAGCCTGGACAGCTCCTCGGGCTGGTGGGAGCCGTCGCCGTCCATCTCCACCAGCACGTCGTAGTCGCGGGCCAGCCCCCAGCGGAAGCCGGCCAGATAGGCGGCACCGAGCCCCTCCTTGCCCGGCCGGTGCAGCACGTGCGCGGCGGGGTCGGACGCGGCGATCTCGTCCGCGATCTTGCCGGTGCCGTCCGGGCTGTCGTCGTCGACCACCAGCACGTCGCAGTCGGGGCGGGCGGTGCGCAGCCGGGCGATCAGCGGGGCGAGGGTGGCGGCCTCGTTGTAGGTCGGGATGATCACCAGCACCCGGCCGAGGGGCGTCACCCGCGTCGGCCCTTGCGCTCCAGACGGGTCCGCACCAGGACCAGGGCCCAGGCGGCGAGCCCGGCGCCGGCCAGGATCCACTCGGGCGCGGCGCCGATCCGGTCGGCGACGGTCCGGCCGTCCCGCAGCGGCAGCTCGGTGGTCAGCACGTCCCGGGTGAACTCCTCGGTCCGCTGCTCGATCCGGCCGTCCGGGGCGACGACGGCGCTGATGCCGCTGGTGGCCGCGGTGACGATGGCCCTGCCGTGCTCCACGGCCCGCAGCCGGGACATGGCCAGCTGCTGTTCCGGCTGGCCGGTGTTGCCGTAGGTGGCGTTGTTGGTCTGCACGACCAGGGCCCGGGCGCCGTCGTTCACCGTGTCCCGGATGATGCCGTCGTAGGCCACCTCGAAGCAGATGACGTCGCCGAGGCGGGCCGGGCCGACGTCGAGGACGCCGGTGTGGTCGCCGGGGTAGAAGTCGCGGGGCACCCGCTCCAGGCGGCTGATGAAGGTGCTGAGCTGCTCGCGGAAGGGCACGTACTCGCCGAACGGCACCGGGTGCTGCTTGGTGTAGGAGTCGCCGGGGCCGGTCTCCGGGTCCCAGACGATGCCCTGGTTCTCGACGTACCCCTCCTCGGTGGGGTGGTCGACCAGGGCGCCCACCAGGATGGGCACGCCCACCGCTTGGACGGCGCGCTCGATGGCGGCGCGGGCCTCGCTGCTCTGGTAGGGGTCGAGATCGGAGGCGTTTTCCGGCCAGATCACGAGGTCGGGTTGTTCGACGCGCCCGGCGTCGATGTCGGCGGCCAGTTCGAGCGTCGCGTCGACGTGGTTGTTGAGGATCAGCATCGGGCGGCCGAGGAAGTCCATACCGGGCTGCTGCACGTTGCCCTGGACCACGGCGACGGAGACGGTGTCGTCGGCGTCGGTGGGTACCGGCACGGCGTAGCCGACGGCGGCGACCGCCGCGGCCAGGCCGACCGCCCCGAGGGCCGGCAGCTGGGCCCGGAGGGCCGGCTCCGGCGCCTCGGCGGCGCGGCGCCCGGCCGCCAGCAGCCGCAGCGCGGCCCAGGCCAGCAGGGCACCGCTCAGCGCCACGGCGAAGGTGACCAGCGGGGCGCCGCCGAGCGCGGCCAGCGGCGTGAACGGGGTGCCGGTGTTGGCGAAGGCCAGCCGGCCCCAGGGGAACCCGCCGAACGGGATCCGGTCCCGCGCCCATTCCTGGGCCACCCAGAGGCAGGCCGTCCACAGCGGCCAGAGCGGCAGCCGCGAGGTGCGGGCGAGACCGGCGCCCATCGCCACCAGGAACAGCGACTCGACGAAGGCCAGGCCGACGGTGACGTCCCAGCCGATGACCCGCAGCCAGCTCAGCAGCAGCAGGAAGAACGGCCAGCCGAAGGCCAACCCGAGCCAGGCGCCCTGCCGACCGGTCCGGCCGTGTGTCAGCAGCGAGAACGCGGCCACCGCGAGCACCGAGAGCGGCCACAGGTCGAACGGCGGGAACGAGAGCGCGAGGGCGAGACCGGCGACCGCCGCCGCCACGCCCGCCCGCCAGTGCCTCCGGGCGCCGCCGGCGAGCCGCCGCAGCCGACCGGGGCGACGGGGCGCGGCGGGGGTGGTGCCGGTCTCCGCGACGGGAGCCGCGCCAGGGGCCGCGGCGCCGTCCTGACCTGCGCCGTCGGTCTCGCGGCTCGTCGTCGTGTCTGGGCCCGATGGCACGGTCGTGGCCTCTCTGCTGAGCGGGCGATGATGAATGACCGTACCCCGAAAGAGCGATCAGCGGCGGATCGGGACCCGGCGCCCTTCGGTCCGACCCGGGACCCGCTGGCTGCGGGTCGACCGAAAGCCGTTGTCTACTGAGCGTCCGGGCCCCGCCCGGGTCGCACCAGCCGGACGGACGAAGCCTTCCGCCCCCGTGCCGCGGACCCGCTGGACCTGGCTCCCGCTGGCGAAGCGCCGGTCCGGCACCCCGCCCTCTGGCCCAGCGGCGTTCGTCGACTGCGCGGAGGAGCGCCGACCGGACGTCCTGTGGTGGACCCGGCCGAACCTACCCTTCGACAACCGCCGCCTGTCAACAGGACTCCCACCTGCGCGTCTTCCTCAAAGGGCCAGGTCAGTGCGGAGTGGGCGCGGAAGTTCGACAGGCGGAGCGCACATCGTTCGGCGGTATCCGAGGGTCGCCGGGTCACTCGTTCAGCCGGTCGTATACCGTGCGGCCGGCGACCACGGTGCGCAGGCACTCGGGCAGCGGCGCCCCGGGGCTGAGGTCGGGCAGTCCCGGCGTGCCGGAGCGGGGGTCGGTCGACCAGCGGACGATCCGGCTGTCGGGGGCCTGGACGATCAGCTCGTCGGTGCGCCAGATCGCGTAGTCGGCGGGCGCGCCGGGGACCAGCACCCCGGCGTCGTCGCGGCCGACGGCGCGCCAACCGCCCCTGGTGTGGGCGGCGAAGGCCGCGCGCACCGAGATCCGGTGCCGCTCGGTCCGGTGGAAGGCGGCGGCCCGCAGCGCGCCCCACGGGTCGAGCGGGGTGACCGGCGCGTCCGAGCCGAAGGCGAGCGGGACACCGGCCCGCAGCAGGGCGGCGAACGGGTTGAGCGCGGCGGCGCGCTCGGCGCCGAGCCGGCGCGCGTACATGCCGTCGGGGCCGCCCCAGGCGGCGTCGAACGCGGGCTGCACGGAGGCCGTCATGGCGAGGTCGGCCAGCGCCTCGACGGACTGCTCGGTGAGCAGTTCGGCGTGCTCCACGCGGTGCCGCAGGGCGCGGACCCGGTCGAGGCCGACGCGCTCCGCCGCGGCGCGCACGCCCGCCACGACGCCGTCGATCGCGGCGTCGCCGATGGCGTGGAAGCCGGCCTGGAGCCCGGCCTCGGTGCAGCTGGCGACGTGGGCCGCCACCTCGTCGACGGTCAGGTGCTCGGCGCCGGTGTGGTCGGCGTCGGCGTACGGCTCCCGCAGGTGGGCGGTGTGCGAGCCGAAAGAGCCGTCGACGAACAGGTCGCCGCCGGCGCCGACCGCGCCGAGCTCGCGAACGGCCTCGGCCTCCTTGGGGTTGGTGACCAGCGCGCCCCAGTAGCCGAAGACCCGCGGTCCCGGCTCGGCGGCCGCCAGCGCGAGCAGCCCGGTGAGGTCGTCCTCGCTGGAGATGTCGGGGCCGCCGCACTCGTGCAGCGAGCCGATGCCCAGCGAGGCGGCGTGCCGCAGCGCGGCCCGCTGCGCCGCGGTGCGCTGGGCGGCGGAGACCGTGGCGTGCGCGGCGCGGCGCGCGGCGTGGTGGGCGTCGGTGGTGAGCGGGCCCTCCGGGGCGTAGCCGCGCAGCGTGGTGATGCCGGGGATCCGCCTCAGCAGCGCGGTGGTGACGAGGGCCGAGTGCACGTCGACGCGGCTCAGATAGAGGGGACGGCCGCCGGCGGCCTCGTCGAGCTCGGCGCGGGTCGGGGTGCGCCGCTCGGGCCAGCGGGCGGCGTCCCAGCCGTGGCCGAGGAGCACGCCGTCGGGCGGCGCGGTCGCGGCGTGGGCGCGGATCAGCGCGAGGGCGGCGGGCAGGTCGGCGGCGGCGGCCAGGTCGAGCCCGGTGAGGGCGAGCCCGGTGCTGGTGGCGTGCTGGTGGGCGTCGGTGAAGGCGGGGGTGACCAGCGCCCCGTCGAGGTCCACGATCTCGTCGGCGGTGGCGGCCACCGAGTCCGCGGCGCTCTCCGAGCCGATCCAGGCGACGCGGTCCCCCTGGACGGCCATGGCCGTGGCGAAGGGGTCGGCTGGGCTGTGGACCTCGCCGCGGCGCAGCAGAACGGTGCGCGGCGGGTCGTGCGGGGCGGTGCTGTCGGTCATGCCCCAAGTCTCCCGGCTCGGCGCGGCCGGTGCGGCGCGGGGTGCCGGTGCCCCGGTCAGACGTGCGGTGGCCGCGCCTCGTAGGGGGTGGAGAGGACGACGGTGGTGCGGGTGGAGACGCCGGCCAGGGTCCGGATCCTGGCCAGCAGGTGCTCCAGGTCGGCGGGGGCGGCCACCCGGACCTTGAGGATGTAGTTCTCGTCGCCGGCGACGCTGTGGCACGCCTCGATCTCGGCCACCCCGGCGAGCCGCTCCGCGATGTCGTCGGGGGCGCTGGGGTCGAACGGCTTGACCGAGATGAACGCCGTGAGCGGCAGGCCGACCGCCTCGGGCGAGACGATCGCGGCGTAGCCGCGGATGACGCCGCGCTGTTCGAGACGCCGCACCCGCTGGTGGACGGCCGAGGTGGAAAGGCCGGTGGCCTTGCCCAGGTCGGTGTAGCTCATCCGCCCGTCCCTGACGAGCAGTTCCACGATGCGCCGGTCCAGTTCCTCCACGGTCCGTAACCTACCCGGATCCGGGCCCGGCGGCCTCCGCGCGACGCCCGGGGACAGAACGGGAGCACGGTTCCGCAACAGTTGTGTGACGAACGACACAAACACGCGTCCACCTGCGGTTCGTCTTCACGATTATTCGTCGAATGGCGCGGGAAGTGCTTGCTGTGGCCAACGCCGCTGCGCCGTCCTAGGGGGATGTACATGCGCTCAGTGAAGCCACTCCGTTCCGAACCATCCGGCGGGTTGCCGGAGTTCGAGGACGACGACCAGGACTTCGCGGACGAACGGGTCGACGCCGATCTGTTCCGCGTCGTCTGCCCCGACTGCTCGCGGCCGATCGCCCTCGAAGGCCTGGGCGAGCCGCTGCCGCAGCACGCGCTCTGCCCGACGCCGTGGAATCCGTTCGGGCTGACCATCTGCCCCGGCTCGGGGCGCCTCGGCGGCGAGGACGGGCTGACTCCCGTGCCGTTGGCGAGCATTCACCCGGAGAGCGCCGTCGTCGCGCTCCCCGAGGGCCTCGACTGGCGACTCCAGCCGTTCTCCCACGCCGCCGACCCCGGCAGCCGGCCGGCCACCGGGGTGCGGACGATGGAGCGCGCCGCCTGACCGACCCTCAGTGTTCCTCGGGGCCGACCAGGTGCCGGGCGATGACCGCGCGCTGGATCTGGTTGGTGCCCTCCACGATCTGCAGCACCTTCGCCTCCCGCAGATAGCGCTCGACGGGGAAGTCGGCCGTGTAGCCGTAGCCGCCGAGCAGTTGCACGGCGTCCGTCGTGACGCGCATGGCCAGGTCGGTGCAGAACAGCTTGGCCATCGCCGCCTGTTGGCCGAACGGCTCGCCGGCGTCCCGTAGCCGGGCGGCGGTCAGGTAGAGCGCGCGCCCGGCCTCGATCCCGGTGGCCATGTCGGCCAGCGTGAACCGGAGCCCCTGGAAGTCGGCGACCGGCCGGCCGAACTGCCGCCGCGCGGTGGTGAACGCCACGGCCTCGTCGAGCGCGGCCTGGGCCACGCCCACCGCGCAGGCGGCGATGCCGAGCCGGCCGGAGTCCAGGGCGGCCATCGCGATGGCGAAGCCCTGCCCCTCCTCGCCGACGCGGCGCGCGTCCGCGATCCGCACGTCGTCGAAGTGCAGCTGGGCGGTGGGCGATCCGCCCATCCCCATCTTCCGCTCGGGCACGGCGGCCGAGAGGCCTCGGGCACCGCCGGGCACCAGGAACGCGGTGATGCCGCGGGGGCCCTCGCCGCCGGTGCGGGCCAGCACGGTGTAGAAGTCGGCGATCCCGCCGTGGGTGATCCACGCCTTGGTGCCCGTCAGCACCCACTCGTCGCCCTCCCGCCTCGCCCTGGTCCGCAGGCTGGCGGCGTCGGAGCCGGCCTGGGGCTCGGAGAGGCAGTACGCGCCGAGCTGCCCGCCGCCGAGCATCTGCGGCAGGTGCCAGGCGCGCTGCTCCGCCGTGCCGAAGCCGGCCAGGGCGTGGCAGGCCAGGGTGTGGACGCTGATGCCGAGCCCCACCGTGAGCCGGGCCGCGCCGAGTTCCTCAAGGACCTGGAGGTAGACCTCGTACGGCTGGTCGCCGCCCCCGTACTCCTCGGGGTAGGGCAGGGCCAGCAGTCCGGTGGCGGAGAGCCGGGAGAAGAGCTCGCGGGGGAAGATCCCGGCTGCTTCCTCGTCGGCGGCCGACGGCCGGATCTCGCGCCGGATCAACTCCCGGACCAGGCCGAGCAGTTCACGGGACTCGGGGGCGGGCATCCGGCGCCGCACGGGCGTCGGGGCCGGCGGGTGTTCGGCGAGGGTCATCGCGCTTCCTCCTGCGGGTGTCGGCAGGTGACGTGCCGGGCCGCCGGGTCTCGGCGGCCCACGTCGGGTTGCGGTGTGGTGGTCAGACCGGGATGGTAGCCGGCCGTCAGCGGGCCGTGTCGCAGCCGGGATCCTCGGCGTCGACGGCCAGCGGACTTCCCTCGGGGACGAAGTAGGTCGCGTAGAGGACGACGGGTTCCGTCCCGAGGTTGCGTCCGATGTGCACGTGCCGGGCGCCGGCGGGCTCGAGGACGGTCTCGCCGGCCGACGAGACCTCGACCGTGCAGTCGTCGAGGGTGCGGGTGAGGGTGCCGGAGGCCACGATCGCCAGCAGCCGGCCCGGATGGTAGTGCCAGCCCGTCGAGCCGCCGGGCTCGACGGTGATCACCCGCATCGTGACGTCGGTGGCGCCCCGGGTGGTGAGGTCGAGGCCGCCGGCCGAGGTGCCGGTGGCCAGGGTCTCGGCGGTCACCCCCTCGCCCGGCGTGGCCGCGGCCGCGCCGGGGAGCAGGGCCAGGGCGGCCACCACTGCGGCGGCGAGGGCCTTTCTTTTGGATCTTCGTGGATCAGCGAGCGGCGCCCGCCGCCGACCGGCCGTCACCTGACGCCCACGCAGGCCAGCGCGCGCCGCTGGGCGGCGGTCGGCGCGGCCGGGAAGTAGAGGTAGCAGACGCCGCCGCTGCCGCTGCGCACCACGCCGTTGGCGTCGTAGCGCCTGGTACGCAGCCAGACGTTCTCGAACTGCCGGCGCTGGTAGACCCGGCGCACGCCGGCGTTGTCGTCGGCGTTGGGGTCGTTGGCGACGACGTCTCCCCCGGCGGTGAAGCCGATCACCGTCATCAGGTGGCCCGAGGTGCCGTAGCCGACGCCGTCGAGGTCGCTGGCGATGAAGGACTGGGACGTTATCACCGGGATGCCGGCCGCGATCAGCCGCTCGGCGTCGTCGAGCGTGGCGATCCTGGTGACCACGCCCTGCATGTCGCGGTAGGTGGCCGCGTAGGCCGCGTTGAACGGCCAGTTGCCGCAGCCGCCGTACTGGTAGTCGTAGGTGGAGCGGGCGGCGTGGCAGACCTGAGGGTCGCTGAAGTCCGGGTCGACCCAGGCCAGTTGCTCGGCGGTGGGGCGGCGGCCCCAGGACTCGATGATCATCTGCGACGAGGTGGGGCTGCACCACGCCTGGCCGCCGTTGTCGTACTCCGGGTACCGGCCGATGTGGACGTTCTGCGAGTAGCTGGGCACGGTCAGCTCGACGCCGGCCGCGGCGCCCGGCGTGCTGGCCGGCACCTCGAAGCGGTCGGGCACGGCGGAGGTCATCGCGCCCACCCGCCAGACCTTCGGGGTCGCGCCGCCGCCCGGCCTCCGGTAGAGCGTCAGCCGCAGCCGGTAGGTGGTGAGGCGCAGCCCGCTGGCCGCGTCGTCGATGGCGAAGGTGTCGGTCCACACGGTGGACCTGCCGTCCTCCTGGTCGTCGACCGAGGTGCGGCGGATGTCGGCGTCGCCCGCGGCCCAGACACCCAGGGTGTACCAGGGGGTGTCGGTGCCGTCCGAGTAGGTGCCGACCATCTCGACCCGGACGAAGGTGCCGGCCGGTGTGTCGGCGTTCCACGAGGCGATCAGCTCGGTCGCCGGGGTGGCCGCGCGGTGCGTCGGGGAGAGCCAGGTGGCGTACTCGTAGGGCCTGGTGGTACCGGTGTGGGGGTCGGTGTAGTCGACGGTGCCCGCGGCCCGGGAGAGCACCACGCCGGCGCGGCCCGTGGCGACCACGGAGACGCCCTGGGCGGTGCCCGAGGACCAGTCGGCCGCGGTGACCCAGCCCCGGTACTCGATGCTGGACTCCGGCTCCGCGCGCCCACCGCGGCGCCCGGATCCCGAGGGGGCGGAGGCGGTGGCGGAGCCGGTGGTGAGGCTGGCGGTGGTGCCGACCGCCGCCGCGACGGCGGCGGCGAGGACGGTTCGGCGTGGCGTCGTGGTCACGTGCTTGTCTCCCGGGGTCGTCTCCGAACGGCTGCGGAACGCGGTGAGTCAGGCGCTACAGGTCACCACTATCGTGCGTGCGCGCCGCCACGGCCAGTGATCCGCACGCGAACGCGCGGAGCGATATTGGTGTCGACCTGTGACGCCGGAGGCGCCCGCGCCGCCGGGTCGGCCTTCGTTAGGCTTTCCGTGATGATCTCCCCCGCACCCCACGAGTCGGACGCGCGCGACGGGCTCGCCGGGCTCCCCGCCAGGTTGTCGGCCCTGCCGCCGAGCTGCGGCCGGACCCGGCTGGTCGCCGTCGACGGCCACGCGGGCTCCGGGAAGAGCACCCTGGCCGGCCGGCTCGCCGCGGCGCTCGGCGGCGCGCCCCTGGTGCGGCTCGACGACCTCGCCAGCCACGAGGCGCTCTTCGACTGGACGGACCGGCTCACCGCCGGGGTGCTCGACCCGCTGTCCCGCGACGAGCCGGCCCGCTACCCGGCGTACGACTGGGAACGGCGGGCGTTCACCCGCACGGTGACGTTCCCGCCCGCGCCCGTGGTGCTGATCGAGGGGGTGGGCGCGGGTCGGCGGGCCGTGCGGCCCTTCCTGGCGTTCCTGGTCTGGCTCCGGGTGCCGGCGGAGACCGCCTGGGCCCGTGGGCGCGAGCGGGACGGTCCCGAACTGGCCGGATTCTGGCGGGAATGGGTCAGTGCGGAGCGTCGGCACTTCGCCGAAGATCCGTCGGAGCCCCATGCGGATATCCTGATGACGCCGAGGGGTGACAGCTACGATGCCTGCGAGTGAGGCCTCCGGACAGGGCCTACGGGCAGGCAGCGGTAACCCGTTGTGGGGGTCGTCATGAACGCTGGCACGCGTGGTGCGCACGGGGCGCCGAGCGGGGCGGACCTGGCCTGGCTTCGCGGGGTGGACGCCTACACGGCGGCCGCCTACCCGGAGGCCGAGGAGGAGTTCCGGGTGGCGGTGCGCGAGGACCCGGGGATGGCGGACGCCTGGCTCGGGTTGCACGCGCTGCGCACCGAGGTGCCGGCCGCGCTCCGCCAGATGTTCCGCAACCGGGGCCGCTTCGGCGAGCAACGCGCCCGCCACCGGCGCCCGTTAAGTTCCTGGTACTGGCTCGGCTGGTGGGTGCAGCCGGTGCTGGAGACCGAGCGCGACCTGCTGCTGGCCCACGCCTCGCAACTGCTCGACGGCCGCCGGATGGCCGAGTTGGACCAGGCGCTCGCGCAGTGCCCGGCGCCGGAGAGCGACCCCTACGCGCGTTTCCTGCACGCCTGCCGGTGCTATCTCTCGAAGGACTGGGAGGGGCTCTACCGGTACACGGCGAATCTCACCGACGATCCCCAACTGGGCGTGGAGGCGGGCCTCTTCGCCGGGATGGCGCGGGTCAGGCTGGAGATGTTCGACCAGGCGGAACCGCTGCTCGCGGCCGCGCTGATGCGCTGCCGCAGCGAGCAGCCGCAGCGCAAGGAGCTGCGGTACTGGCTGGCCAGGGCCCGGGAGGGCAGCGGGCGCAGCGCGGCGGCCATACCGCTGTACCGCGCGGTGCACGAGGCGGACCCGGAGTTCATGGACACGGCGGTGCGGCTGACCGCGCTCGGTGTGGAGGACCCGGAGATCGCCCACTTCACCGGCGCCTCGGGCGACTTGTTGACCGGGCCGCTGCCGGCCGGGCTGCGCGCGGGCCTCGACGCGCTCCAGGAGGACGGTGGAGCCGGCCGGCGGGTGCCGTCGCCCACCCCGCCGCCCGGCGGCGACCGGCCGGTCGGCGCGGCGCCCTGGCCGGGCCCGGTGCACGCGCACGCGAGCCCGGGAGTGGTCGCGGGCGGGGCGCCGGCGGCGCCGGATCCCACGCTGCTGGCCAGCACGCTGGCCGAGCTCGACCGGATGGTCGGCCTGGAGCCGGTGAAGGAGCAGGTGCGGGCGATGTCGGCGCAGTTGCGGATGGCGCGGCTGCGTTCGGGGCAGGGGCTGCCGGTGCAGCCGCCCAAGCGGCACTTCGTGTTCTCGGGCCCCTCGGGCACCGGCAAGACCACGGTGGCGCGGATCCTCGGCCGGGTGTTCCACGCGCTCGGCCTGCTCAGCCACGACCGGCTGGTGGAGGCCCAACGGGCCGATCTGGTCGGGGAGTTCCTGGGGCAGACGGCGGTCAAGGCCAACCGCCTGATCGACTCGGCGCTGGGCGGGGTGCTCTTCATCGACGAGGCGTACAGCCTGGTCCACTCCGGCTACAGCAAGGGTGACGCGTACGGCGACGAGGCGTTGCAGGTGCTGTTGAAGCGGGCCGAGGACAGCCGGGAGCACCTGGTGGTGATCCTCGCCGGCTATCCGGCGGGAATGGACCGGCTGTTGGCCGCCAACCCGGGGCTCGGCTCACGGTTCGCCGCGCGGGTGGAGTTCCCCAGCTACTCCCCCCGCGAGCTGACGGCCATCGGCGAGTTGCTGGCCGAGGAACACGGCGACAGCTGGGACGCCGAGGCGTTGGACGAGCTGCGCAGCATCTCCCTGCACGTGGTCGACGAGGGCTGGATCGACGAGTTGGGCAACGGCCGCTTCCTGCGCACGCTCTACGAGTCGACCTGCGCCTTCCGCGACGTCCGGCTCTCCGAGTCGGGGGCGGCGCCGACCCGCCAGGAGCTGGCCACGCTGCGGCTCTCCGACCTGATGCAGGCGTACGGCGAGGTGCTGTCGTCCCGCGGCATCCCCCGGGACTGACGCGCCCCGACGTTCAGCCGGCCCGGCCGTCGGTCCGTCGGTCCGGCGGTCCGACGGTCCGGCGGACCGACGCCGACCGGGTGGTGGTTCAGTGGTCGGCGGTGCCGTGGGCCTCGGCCAGGGCGCGCAGCGCGCGGGCGTCGGCGAGCGCCCGCTGCCGGGAGACGCCGGGCTGGATGGCCATCACGGCCAGCACCGTGCCGTCGGCCAGGTCGAGCGAGACCCAGGGGTCGCCGGGCCGCAGGGCGACGCGCACGATCTGGGCCCAGGCGAGCCGGCGCTTGGTGGTGAGGTTGACGACGGTGAGGCCCTCGGCGTCCGCGGTGGCGCGCGGCCGGCTGAGCAGGGCCGTCACGCCGAACACCGCGGCGCCGCTGGCGACGAGCGAGGCGCGGTCGCTGAGGGTGCCGCTGGCCGTCAGGCCGTCAGGCAACAGCAGGGCGATCAGCAGCAGCACCCCGAACACGACGGCGCCGATGGCCAGCAGCACGATCCTGGTCAGCACCGGCCGGAAGGTGACGGGCAGCGCGGGCAGTGCCCCGGACCTGGGGTCGGCGCTCTCGCCGGTCTTCTCGCTCGTCATGCCGGCTCCCGGGTCAGAGGCGGGCGGCGTGGATGCCGGTGGTCAGGATGGCGCGGGCGCCCAGGTCGTACAGCTCGTCCATGATCCGCTGGGCGTCCTGGACCGGGACCATGGAGCGGACCGCCACCCAGCCCTCGTCGTGCAGCGGCGAGACGGTGGGCGACTCGAGCCCGGGGGTGAGCGAGACCGCCTTGTCCACCAGCTCGGCCTTGATGTCGTAGTCCATCATCACGTAGCGGCGGGCGACCAGCACCCCCTGGAGGCGGCGCAGGAACTGGCGGACCTTGGGGTCCTCCTCGGCGTCCTCGCCGGTGCGTCTGATGACGACCGCCTCGGACTCCAGGATCGGCTCCCCGATGATCTCCAGGCCCGCGTTGCGGAGGGTGGTGCCGGTCTCCACGACGTCCGCGATGACCTCGGCGACGCCCAGTTGGATGGCGGTCTCGACGGCGCCGTCGAGGTGCACCACCGAGGCGTCCACGCCGTGCTCGGCGAGGTGCGCGCTGACCACGCCCGCGAAGGAGGTGGCGATGGACAGGCCGCCGAACTCCCGGACGTCGCCTACGGTGCCGGGCCGGGTGGCGTAGCGCAGGGTGGAGGCGGCGAAGCCGAGCCGCATGATCTCCTCGGCCTCGGCGCCCGAGTCGAGCAGCAGGTCGCGCCCGGTGATGCCGATGTCGAGCCGGCCGGAGCCGACGTAGATGGCGATGTCGCGCGGGCGCAGGTAGAAGAACTCGACCTGGTTCTCGGCGTCGATCAGCACCAGCTCGCGGCGGTCCTTGCGCTGCCGGTAGCCGGCCTCATGGAGCATGGCCGCCGCGGGCTCGGAGAGCGACCCCTTGTTGGGAACGGCGATGCGCAGCATGGGACGGGCTTCCTTCGTGCGAGGAGTGACGGGCGGGTGTGGGG
>NZ_SMKI01000130.1 GCF_004348415.1 Streptomyces hainanensis | reverse complement strand
GCCCTGGCCCCCGGCGCCCTGGCCCTCTGCCTGCTGCCCGCCGGCGGCAACCCGACGCGACCGCACGCCGGCGCGGCCCCGCCGACGCACGCCCCCGCCGACGCGTCCCCTCCGGCGCCGCGCCGGCGGGGCGCGGGCCGCGCGCGCGAGGCCGGCGGCACGCCGGCGGCCGGCCAGGCCGGCGACGTCCCCGTCGCGCCGCGGCGGGACGGGCAGGGCCCACCGGCGGGTGACACCGCGGCCCCAGGGCCGGCGCGTCGCGGGGCGGCCGACCGGGACGCGCCCGGTCCGCGCGCGGCCGCCGACACACCCGCCGCCGGCCAGCCCGGCACGCCGGCGGAGACCGGCACGTCCCCACCGGCGGGCGGCCAGGCCACAACCGGTCCAGGCGACACACTTCGGCAGGCACCCGACACGGAGGCGCCTGGTCCCGGCGCGGCCGCCGACACACCCGCCGCAGGCGAGCCCGGCACGCCGGCGGAGACCGGCGGGCCGCAACCGGCCGCGGGACGAACCACGGCCGAGCCCGTCGACGGGCCTTCGCGGGCCGCCTACCAGGCGCCGGCCGCAGGCCGACACGACGCGGCACCGGACGCCGGCGGGTCGCCGGCCGCGGGCCGGCGGGGTGCCCCGGCGGCACCGCCGGAGGGGTCCGCCGGGGGGGCGGCCGTCGCGGCCGCCGTCGCGCGGCCGCGGAGCGTCCGTGCCGCCGTCGGCAAGGAGCCGCGGCAGGTGCTGGCCGTCCTGGTCCGGCCACGGACCGCCCGTGCCGTGGCGATGAACCTGATGAGCCGCGCCCCGCACCAGACCGCCGCCGGCATCGGCTCCGTGCGGCGCGGCCCGGCCGAGTTGGCCGGCGCCTGGCACGAGGCGCTGGCCGCCGCCCGCGTCGCCGCCGCGGAGAATCGGTTCGGCGGCGTGGCCGACTGGCGCGACCTCGGCCCCTACCGGCTGCTGTCCGCGCTCGCCGACGTCCCACCCGACCCGGCGGTGCGCCCGCTGCTGCGCGCCGAACACCGTGAACTCGCCCGCACCGCCGAGGCGTTCCTCGACCACGCCGGGCAGGCCGCCCGCGCCGCGGCCGCCCTCGGCATCCACCGGCAGACCCTCTACTACCGGCTCTCCCGGATCGCCCACCTCACCGGCCTCGACCTGGCCGACGGCGAGGACCGGCTGCTGCTGCACATGGCGCTCAAGGCCGCCCGTCTCTGAGGGGCCGGGCGCCGGGCGGACGCAGTCGTGCCGAAGCCGCTCGTGGCCGCCGGGCAGGAGTCGCGCCCCGCCCGGGACACCGGAGGAACCGTCGGAGAAACCACCGGAGAAGCCACCGACGGAGGCGGAGAGGTTTACTCGGTCGCTTTCACCGGCTATGTTCGGCTGGCATTGGGAGCGCTCCCATCCCCCACGACCGTACCCCTCTGTCGGAGAGGAACGAGCCATCGTGCGCACCCCACGAGCCGTACTGAGCGTGGTCGCCGCGGCCCTCGGCGGGCTGCTGCTGACCGCGGGTCAGTTCGCGCCCGCGCAGGCCGCCGGCCCCACGGACACCGCCGACGCCGCCGACGCCGCGGCCGCCGAGCTGCCCGACACCGCCGTCTTCCACAACTACCCGGCCAACGTCCACCGTTGGGTCGCGGACAACCCCAACGACTCCAGGCGGCCGCTGATCGAGCAGCGGATCGCCAGCCAGCCGCAGGCGGTCTGGTTCTCCGCCTACCGGCCCGCCACCGTGACCCAGGACGTCGCCGAGGTCACCTCGGCCGCGACCGCCGCCGGCGAGGTGCCGGTCCTGGTGTCGTACATGATCCCCAACCGGGACTGCGGCGGCGCCTCGGCCGGCGGGGCCCCCACCTTCGCCGCCTATCTCGACTGGGCCGAGGACTTCGCGGCCGGCCTCGGCGGCGCGCCGTCCGTCGTGATCCTGGAGCCGGACTCGCTCGCGCTCACCACCTGCCTCAACCCGACCCAGCGCGCCGAGCGGTTCAACGCGCTGGCCGACGCGGCCGACCTGATCCACGCGGCGAGCCCGGCGGCCCGGGTCTACTTCGACGCCGGCCACTCCGGGTGGCACTCCCCCGCCACCATGGCCGCGACGCTCCGCGAGGCCGGGGTGCTGGAGAGCGGCGACGGCATCTACTCCAACGTCTCCAACTACCACACCACGGCGAACGAGAGCGCCTTCGCCAGGGCCGTGCTCGCCCAGCTCGGCGACCCGGACCTGCGGGCCGTGATCGACACCAGCCGCAACGGCAACGGCCCTCTCGGCAGCGAGTGGTGCGACCCGCCGGGCCGGCTCGTCGGACAGAACCCGACGGCCGCGACCGGCGACAACCTGATCGACGCCTACCTCTGGATCAAGCTGCCGGGCGAGCTCGACGGCTGCGACGGGCCGGCGGGCTCCTTCTCGCCGGCGAAGGCGTACGAGCTGGCGGGCGGCTGACGCGGGCCGTCACCCGCGTGTGGTTCGGCCGTTCCGCCGGGCCGGTGCCGTCCCTGCCTTCCCAGGGCGGCACCGGCTCTTCGCCGTGCGGTGGGCCGCCGCGGGCGCTCGCCGCTCCCACGCCCAGACGACGAGCGCGCAGCAGGCGAACCCCGCTCCCAGCAGGCTGGAACCGGCCCAGCCGGCGGAGGCGAACACGACCGAGGTGGCCGCCGCGCCGAGGGCGGAGCCGAGGGAGTAGAAGACCATGTAGCCACCGATGGCGCCGTTGGTGCGATCCGGGTAGGCCGCGGCGAGAAGGTGCTGGTTGGCGACGTGCGCGGCCTGGACCGCGAAGTCGAGGAGTACCACCCCGGCCACCAGGAGCCACAGCGACCACGGCAGCCAGGCGATCCCGGCCCACGAGACGACGAGCAGCGCGAGCGCCAGACCGGTGACCGGGATCGCCCGTCCCGAGTCCGCCCACCGTCCGGCGCGCGCCGCACCGAGCGCGCCGGCCAACCCGGCGATGCCGAACAGCCCGATCCCCGCCGCGCTCAGGTGCCACGGCGGGCCGGCCAGCGGGAGCGCCATGCCGCTCCACAGGGTGCCGAACGACGCGAAGAGGAAGAACGCGATGAGCCCGCGCGTGCGGAACAGGCGGTCCCCGAACAGTTCGCCCAGCGAGGCGACGGCCCGCCCGTACCGAGCCGGCTGCTCGGTCGGCTCGGTCCGCTCGGTCCGCTCGGTCCGCTCGGTCCGCTCGTCCGCGGGCAGTACGGTCGCGACGAGGGCCGCGAGCCCGAGGGCGAGCACCGCGAGGACGAGGTGGACGCTCCGCCAGCCCCACACCTCGGCGAGCCAGCCGCCGAGGAGGCGCCCGCCGAGGATGCCGACGACCACGCCCGAGGTCACGACCCCGATGGTCCTGCCCCGCTCGCCGGGCGGGGAGAGCGACGCGGCGTAGGCCACCGCGGTCTGCACCACGACGGCGAACAGCCCGGCGACCGCCAGCCCCGCGAACGCCGCCCACGCCGTCCGGGCCGAGGCCGTCAGAACCAGGCCCGCCGCGGTCAGGGCCAGGTGCGTGGCGATGAGCCGCCGCCTGTCGACCACGTCGCCCAGCGGTACCAGCAGCACCAGTCCCACCAGGTAGCCCACCTGGCCCGTGGCCACGATCCACCCGCTGAGCTCCGCCGGGACGCCGAGATCGCGGCCCATCGGCTCCAACACCGGCTGGGCGGCGTAGATGCTCGCCACCGCGACGCCGCACACCACCGCGAGCAGCAGCCGTCGCCCCACACCCATCCCGGGCCCCCGATCAGTAGCATGATGAAACCGATTCGACGCTACGGCACAATGGTTTCAATCCGCAACTCATCTGGAGGTGCCATGCCGCGCGCCAGCACCCACGCGCCGGACTCCGGCTGGACCGATTCCGACTGCCCGGTCGCGCGCACGCTCGATCTCGTCGGCGACCGCTGGAGCCTTCTCGTCGTCCGCGACGCGATGGACGGGGCGCGATCGTTCACCGAGTTCCAGCGCCGCACCGGCATCGCCCGCAACATCCTCAGCGACCGGCTCCGCAAGCTCACCGCCCACGGGCTCCTCGCCCAGCGCACGGCACCGTCGGGGCGCCGCCGGGAGTACGTGCTCACCGACGCGGGCCGCGACCTGTTCCCCGTCGTCGTCACGCTGCGCCAGTGGGGAGAGCGCCACGCCTTCGCCCCCGGCGAGGTCCACTCCACCCTCGTCGACCAGCGGGGCGGGAGCGTGCCGGACCTCGTGCCCGTCGGCCCGGACGGCACCGTGCTCGACGCCGACACCACCCATGTGCGGAAGGCGCGCCTGGACCCGGCCTCCGATTGCGGGCGGTGAGGACGGCTCGCATGATGGCAGGTGGTGAGGCACAGGCCGGCGCAGCGGCAGCGTACCGACAGGGAGGTCCCATGAAGGCCGTCCAGTATCGGGAGATCGGCGCGGCGCCCGAGGTGGTCGTGGTGCCGGATCCGGAGCCGGGGCCCGGGCAGGTGTTGTTGCGGGTGGCGGCGGCCGGGGTGTGCCACTCGGACATCGCGGTGATGAGCTGGCCGGCCGAGTCGTTCCCGTACGCGCTGCCGCAGACCCTCGGGCACGAGGTCACCGGCACCGTCGCCGCCGTCGGCGAGGGCGTGACCGGGCTGGAGGTCGGCGAGCCGGTGGCGGTGTACGGGCCGCAGGGCTGTGGGCGGTGCGCGAAGTGCGCCGAGGGCAAGGAGAACTACTGCCTGCGCGCCGCCGAGTTGGGCATCTTTCCGCCGGGGCTCGGCGCGCCAGGCGGGATGGCGGAGTTCCTGCTGGTGAACGACGCCAGGTTCCTGCTGCCGCTGGACGGGCTCGACCCGGTGACGTCGGTGCCGTTGACGGACGCGGGGCTGACGCCGTACCACGCCGTCAAGCGCGCGTTGCCGAAGCTGCGGCCCGGTTCGACGGCCGTGGTGATCGGCGCGGGCGGCCTCGGCCATGTCGCGATCCAGCTGCTCCGGGCGCTGACCCCGAGCCGGGTGATCGCGCTCGACGTGTCGGAGGAGAAGCTGGCGCTGGCCAGGGCGGTGGGGGCGCACGAGACGGTGCTGTCGGACCAGCGGGCGGCCGACCGGGTCAGGGAGTTGACGGGTGGTCTCGGCGCCGAGGGCGTGTTCGACTTCGTCGGTGCGCAGCCCACGGTGACGACGGCGGGGGCGGTGGCGGCCGTGGAGGCGGACGTGGCGATCGTGGGGATCGCGGGCGGCGCGCTGCCGGTCGGGATCAACACCACGGCGTTCGACGTCGCCGTGACCGCGCCGTACTGGGGCAGCCGCGGCGAGTTGGGCGAGGTGCTGGCGCTCGCCAGGTCGGGGGCGGTGGAGGTGCGGGTGGAGACGTACGGCATCGACGAGGCGCCGCTCGCGTACGAGCGGCTGCACGCCGGGAAGGTCAACGGCCGGGCGGTGATCCTGCCCAACGGGTGAGCGGTCGCGAACGCCGGGAGCGGCGCCGGCCGCGGGAGCGGTCGGCGCCGAACGGCGTCGTCAGTCCGTCAGGTTGACGCCACGGGCCGAGGACGCGCCGATCTCCTCGGCGATCTCGGTCAGCGCGGCCTGCGGGATGGTGCTGTCGATGGTGAGGGCGATCAGCGCGTCGCCGCCCTCCTCGGCGCGGGCCACCTGCATGCCGGCGATGTTGATCCCCGTCTCGCCGAGGATCCGGCCGAGGGTGCCGACCACGCCGGGGCGGTCGGTGTAGCGCAGGAACGCCATGTGGTCGGCGAGCGCCAGGTCGACGGTGTGCGGGCCGATGCCGACGATCTTCTGCAGGTGCTTGGGCCCGGCCAGGGTGCCGGCCACCGAGACCACCTCGCCGCTGGTGAGCGTGCCGCGCACCCGGATCAGGTTGCGGTGGTCGGGCGACTCGGAGCTGGTGGTGAGGCGGACCTCGACGCCGCGCTCCTGGGCGAAGAGCGGCGCGTTGACGTAGGAGACGGTCTCGGCGACGACGTCCTCGAAGACGCCCTTGAGCGCGGAGAGTTCGAGGATCTTGACGTCGTGCTGGGTGATCTCGCCGCAGACCTCGACGTCGAGCCGCTGGGCGACCTCGCCGGCCAGCGCGGTGAAGATCCGGCCCAGCTTCTCGGCGAGCGGCAGGCCGGGGCGCACGTCCTCGGCGATGACGCCGCCCTGGACGTTGACCGCGTCCGGGACGAGCTCGCCGGCCAGCGCCAGCCGGACCGACTTGGCGACGGCGAGACCGGCCTTCTCCTGGGCCTCGCCGGTGGAGGCGCCCAGGTGCGGGGTGCCGATCACGCTGTCGAACTCGAAGAGCGGGGAGTCGGTACAGGGCTCGGTCGCGTAGACGTCGAGCCCGGCGCCGGCGACCCGGCCCTCCTTGAGGGCGCTGAGCAGCGCGGTCTCGTCGACGATGCCGCCGCGCGCCGCGTTGATGATGCGGACGCTGGGCTTGACCTTGTGCAGCGCCTCCTCGCCGATGAGCCCCAGGGTCTCCGGGGTCTTGGGGAGGTGCACGGTGATGAAGTCGGAGACGGCGAGCAGTTCGTCGAGGGTGAGGAGCCTGACGCCCATCTGGGCGGCGCGGGCCGGCTGCACGTAGGGGTCGTAGGCGACGATGTCCATGCCGAAGGCCGCCATCCGCTGGGCGACCAGCACGCCGATCCGGCCGAGGCCGACGACGCCGAGGGTCTTCTCGGCGAGCTCGACGCCGGTGTACTTGCTGCGCTTCCACTCGCCCTGTTTGAGCGCGGCGTTGGCCTGCGGGATGTTGCGGGCGGTGGCGACGATCAGACCGCAGGCGAGCTCGGCCGCGGTGACGATGTTGGAGGTGGGCGCGTTGACCACCATGACGCCGGCCTTGGTGGCGGCCGACACGTCGACGTTGTCCAGGCCGACGCCGGCCCTGGCGACGACCTTGAGCCGGCGGGCGGCGGCGATGGCCTCGGCGTCGATCTTGGTGGCGCTGCGGACCAGCACGGCGTCCACGTCGGCGATGGCGGTCAGCAGTTCGTCACGGGCGGCACCGTCGCAGCGCCGGATCTCGAAGTCCGGGCCGAGGGCGTCGACGGTCGCGGGGGAGAGCTCTTCTGCGATGAGTACGACGGGCTTGCTCACTGGGTCTCACTGGTCCTTTGCGGAAGGCCGCGTCCCGACGGCCAGGCGGTGGAGAGGTAGGCAGCCACGTGGAGCCGCACGACGCTGTGAGCCCGTGACACGCTTGGTGCAGTGCAGTGTAGCGGCGGGCGGCGGAGCCGGCGGTTGCCTGCCGGAGCCGCCGCCCGATCGAGCGAACTCCCCCCCCGTAGGGCGGCTGGGGGCACCTCCCAGACGGAGTCTGGGGGAGGTTCAGCGGGCTCAGGCCTCCTCGTCGACCCAGCTCATCAGCTTGCGGAGCTCCTTGCCCGTGGTCTCCAGCAGGTGCTCGGCGTCGGCCTTCTTGTACTCGTTGTAGCGGGGCAGGCCGGCGTTGTACTCGGCCATCCACGCCTCCGCGAAGGTGCCGTCCTGGATGTCGCCCAGGATGCGCTTCATCTCGGCCTTGGTCTGGTCGGTGATGACGCGCGGGCCCGACACGTAGTCGCCCCACTCGGCGGTCTCGGAGATCGACCAGCGCATCTTCTCCAGGCCGCCCTCGTACATCAGGTCCACGATGAGCTTGAGCTCGTGCAGGCACTCGAAGTACGCGATCTCCGGCTGGTAGCCGGCCTCCACCAGGGTCTCGAAGCCGGCCTTGACCAGCGCCGCGGTGCCGCCGCAGAGGACCGCCTGCTCGCCGAAGAGGTCGGTCTCGGTCTCCTCGGTGAAGGTGGTCTTGATGACGCCGGCGCGGGTGCCGCCGATGGCCTTGGCGTAGGAGAGGGCCAGCGGGAAGCCGTTGCCCGAGGCGTCCTGCTCGACGGCCACGATGCACGGCACGCCGCGGCCCTCCTCGTACTGGCGGCGGACCAGGTGGCCCGGGCCCTTGGGGGCGACCATGCAGACGTCGACGCCCGCCGGCGGCTTGATGAAGCCGAAGCGGATGTTGAAGCCGTGGCCGAAGAAGATCGCGTCGCCCTCCTTGAGGTTGTCCCGCACGGACTCCTCGTAGACGCGGGCCTGGATCGGGTCCGGCACCAGGATCATGACGACGTCGGCCTCGGCGGCGGCCTCGGCCGGGGTGACCACCCGCAGCCCCTGCTCCTCGGCCTTGGCGCGGGACTTCGAGCCCTCGTGCAGGCCGACCCGGACGTCGACGCCCGAGTCGCGCAGCGACAGCGCGTGGGCGTGGCCCTGGCTGCCGTAACCGAGGACCGCCACCTTGCGGCCCTGGATGATGGACAGGTCGGCGTCGTCGTCGTAGAACAGCTCGGCCACTTCGGTTCTTCTCCTTGTTGGTTCTCGCCGCCGCGGAGGGGCGACGGCCGGGTTCCACCGTAGGACGTGTGGAACGGGCGGGGTCGGTCGGTCTCGGTATCCGGTCCGCCGACGCGTCGGCGGACCGGACGCGTCCGACGCTACGCGGTGCGGTCGAGTGCGCGCAGCGAGCGGTCGGTGATGGAGCGGGAGCCGCGGCCGATCGCGATGGCGCCGGACTGCACGAGCTCCTTGATGCCGAAGGGCTCCAGCATGCGGAGCATGGCCTCTAGCTTGTCGCTGCTGCCGGTGGCCTCGATGGTCACGGCCTCGGGCGCGACGTCCACGGTCTTGGCGCGGAAGAGTTGAACGATCTCGACGATCTGCGACCTGGTGTCGTTGTCGGCGCGCACCTTCACCAGAACGAGTTCACGGTGGACGGCGGCCGCCGGGTCGAGTTCGACGATCTTCAGGACGTTGACCAGCTTGTTGAGCTGCTTGGTGACCTGTTCGAGCGGGAGGGCGTCGACGCTGACCACGATGGTGATCCGGGACACCTCGGGGTGTTCGGTGGTGCCGACGGCGAGCGAGTCGATGTTGAAGCTGCGGCGGGAGAACAGCGCGGTGATCCGGGACAGGACACCGGGCTTGTTCTCGACCAGGACGGAGAGCGTGTGCTTGGACATGACGGGTTCTGGGTTACCTCTCCGGTCGGTCAGTCGACGGCGTCGCTGAAGTCGGGGCGCACGCCGCGGGCGGCCATCACCTCGTCGTTGGAGGTGCCGGCGGCGACCATCGGCCAGACCATGGCGTCCTCGTGGACGATGAAGTCGACGACGACGGGCCGGTCGTTGATGGCGTTGGCCTTCTCGATGACGGCGTCCAGCTGCGCCGGGTCCTCGCAGCGCAGGCCGACGCAGCCCATGGCCTCCGCCAGCTTGACGAAGTCGGGGATCCGGGTGCCGGCGGACGAGGGGCCGCCGCGCAGCGCGGTGTTGGAGTAACGCTGGTTGTAGAAGAGGGTCTGCCACTGGCGGACCATGCCCAGGGCGCCGTTGTTGATGATGGCGACCTTGATCGGGACGCCGTTGAGCGCGGCGGTGGCCAGCTCCTGGTTGGTCATCTGGAAGCAGCCGTCGCCGTCGATGGCCCAGACGGGGGCGTCGGGGCGGCCGGCCTTGGCGCCGAGCGCGGCGGGCACGGCGTAGCCCATGGTGCCCAGGCCGCCGGAGTTGAGCCAGGTGCCGGGGCGCTCGAAGGGCAGGTACTGGGCGGCCCACATCTGGTGCTGGCCGACGCCCGCGGTGAAGATGGTGTCGTCGGGGGCCAGTTGGCCGATGCGCTCGATGACCTGCTGCGGGGAGAGGGTGCCGTCCTCCGGCAGGTCGTAGCCCAGCGGGTAGGTCTCGCGCCAGCGGTCGAGCTGCTGCCACCAGCCGGCGTAGCGCTCGGCGGCGTCGGGTCCCGGGGTGGTGGCCGGGTCGTCGGCGCGCAGGGCGGCGGTCAGGTCGGACATCACGTCCTTGACGTCGCCCACGATCGGGACGTCGGCGAGCCGGTTCTTGCCGATCTCGGCCGGGTCGATGTCGGCGTGCACGATCTTGGCGTGCGGCGCGAAGGAGTCGATCTTCCCGGTGACGCGGTCGTCGAAGCGGGCGCCGAGGGCGACGATCAGGTCGGCCCGCTGGAGCGCGGTGACGGCGGCGACCGAGCCGTGCATGCCGGGCATGCCCAGGTGCTGGGGGTGGCTGTCGGGGAAGGCGCCCAGGGCCATCAGGGTGGTGGTGACGGGGACGCCGGTCAGCTCGGCGAGCTCGCGCAGCTCGGCGGAGGCACCGGCCTTGATCACGCCGCCGCCGACGTACAGCACCGGGTGCCTGGCCTGGGAGATCAGCCGGGCGGCCTCGCGGATCTGCTTGGCGTGCGGGCGGCTGACCGGGCGGTAGCCGGGCAGGTCGGTGGTGGGCGGCCAGGAGAAGACGGTCCTGGCCTGCAGGGCGTCCTTGGAGATGTCGACCAGGACGGGTCCTGGCCGCCCGGTGGCGGCGATGTGGAAGGCCTCGGCGATGGTGCGCGGGATCTCCGCGGGGTCGGTGACCAGGAAGTTGTGCTTGGTGACGGGCAGGGTGATGCCGCAGATGTCGGCTTCCTGGAAGGCGTCGGTGCCGATGGAGGGGCCGGCCACCTGTCCCGTGATGGCGACCATCGGCACCGAGTCCATGTGGGCGTCGGCGATGGGGGTGACCAGGTTGGTGGCGCCGGGGCCCGAGGTGGCCATGCACACGCCGACGCGGCCGGTGGCCTGGGCGTAGCCGGTGGCGGCGTGACCGGCGCCCTGCTCGTGGCGCACGAGGATGTGACGGACCTTGGTGGAGTCCATCAGCGGGTCGTAGGCGGGGAGGATCGCACCGCCGGGGATTCCGAAGACGGTGTCGGCGCCGACGGCCTCGAGGGAGCGGATGAGGGATTGGGCGCCCGTCACGTGCTCGACGGTGGCGGCGGGCTGCGGCGCTCCGCCTCGGGGGGCCCGCGGCTGCGGCTTCGGCGCCCCGGTGGCCTGCTCGGTCATCGACGTTCTCTTCTCGGGTGATGAGGGTGGTGAAGCTGGGGTGCGGGTGCTGGTGTCGATGTCGTCCCTGCCGACATCGCTGCAACAAAAAACCCCTCGTGCCAAGAGGCATGCGAGGGGGAGCGCGTCGCTGGGGGCCACGGATTGTCCGAGGTCAGCCGACGCGCCATCCAAGTACGAGAATTCGGGTGTGCATGGGTCCGACATTGCTCCCCTCGCCCGGCGTGTGTCAAGCGAGCGCGATTCGCGTCTCACTATGTGAGCCAAGAACACAGCACTATGTGAGCCAGAATCGCAGCACTGTGTGAGCCGGAAGCGCGGCGCCGTGCGGGCCGGGCGCGGCAGGGTGTGAGCGGTGCCCCAGGGCCGTCACGAGGGCGCGGAGTGCGAGGGTGTCGGGTCGGCGGGCGTCTCGCGGTGGGTGCGGCGGGCCGGTGGCAGTGGCGGCGGGGGCACCGGGAGGCGGCCGGCGTCGAGGGCGCGGCGCAGCCTGGCCGGGTCGAGGGGCTCGCAGAAGGCGAGGCCCTGGCCGCGGCGGCAGCCGAGGGCGCGGAGCGCGGTGGCCTGCTCGGGGTGGTCGACGCCGTCGGCGAGGGAGTCGATGCCCAGGTCGGCGGCCATCCGCAGCAGGCCGGCGGCGATCTTGCGGAGCTGCGGGAAGTCGAGCAGGCCGTCGACCAGCTCGCCGTCGAGACGGACCAGGTCGACGGGGAGCCGGTGCAGCGCCGCGGCCGCGGTGCCGCCGCTGCCGAAGCCGCCGAGGGCGATGCCGACGCCGAGGCCGCTGAGGTCGAGGAGGCGGCGGCGCAGTTCGTCGGCGGCCAGCACGGACTCGGCCTCGGGGAGCTCGATCACCAGGGCCGAGGGCGGCAGCGCGTGCTCGGCGAGCAGGGCCTCGACGCCGCCGGCGCCGAGCGCCCGGTCGGCGAGCCTGGGCCCCGGCACCCGGACGCTGACCGGCACGGTCAGGCCCTTGCGGTGCCGGCGACCGGCCTCGGCGATGGCCTGCTTGACCAGCCAGCCGGTCATCTCGGTGGCCCGCTCCCCCGCCTCGGGGCGCGGGCCGCGCAGCAGTTCGAGGGGGGTGGTGAGCAGGCCGTGCGCGGAGCGCCAGCGGGCCTGCGCGGAGAGGGCGGTGATCCGGCCGTCCGCGAGGTCGACCACGGGCTGGTGGACGAGGGTGAACTCGCCCGCGTGCAGTGCGCGGCGCAGCCGGTCCGCCAGCTCGGTGCGGCGCACGGCGTCGGCCTGGAGCTGCGGGACGTAGAGCTCGACGCGGGCCTTGCCCGCCTGCTTGGCCCGGTACATCGCGAGGTCGGCGTTGCGCATCAGGGCGGCGGGGGTGGCGCCCGGCTCGGTGAAGGCGATGCCGATGCTGGCGGCGACCCGGACCTCGCGGCCGTCCAGCAGGTAGGGGCGGGAGAGTGCGGCGCGGACCCGCTCGGCGATCTCCAGGATCCGGTACTCGCGGGACCCGGTGCCGCCGGCCGGCGCGCCGGCGCGCTGGACTGCCGGGTCGCCGGCCTCGGCGGCCTCGGCGGCGGGCCCGACCGCCGGCTGGTCGGCCTCCTCGCCGCCCGCGGGGTCGCCGACGATCAGCGCGGCGAACTCGTCCCCGCCGAGCCGGGCGGTGGTGTCGCCGGCCCGCACGCTCTCGCGGAGCCGCTGCCCGGCCTGCACCAGCAGTTCGTCGCCCGCCTGGTGGCCGATGGTGTCGTTGACGGCCTTGAAGCCGTCGAGGTCGATGAAGAAGACCGCCGCCTCCGGGGCCCCGCCCTGCCCGGGGACGGTGCCGTCGGAGAGGGCGAGCCTGACCCGCTCGGTGAACAGGGCCCGGTTGGGCAGGTCGGTGAGGGCGTCGTGCGAGGCACTGTGCTGGAGCTGCGCTTGCAGTCGCACACGTTCCGTCACGTCTCGGCTGTTGAAGATCAGGCCGCCCTGGTAGCGGTTGACGCTGGACTCGACGTTGAGCCAGCGACCCTCCGCGTGCCGCACCCGGCATTCGATCCTGGTGGCCGGCTCAAGGGCGGCAGGGACCGAGAGAAAGCGGCGTAGCTCGTGCAGGACACGGCCGAGGTCGTCGGGGTGGATCAGCGTGGAGAGCTCGCAGCCGATCAGCCGGTCGGCCTCCCTGCCGTAGACGCCGGTGGCCGCCGGGCTGACGTAGCGGAGCTTTCCGTCCGGCGCGGCGATCATGATCACATCGCTCGATCCTTGCACCAGCGAACGGAAGTAGTTCTCCTTCTGCGCCAGCTCGCGGGTCAGGGCCACGTTGTCGGCCAGGGTGATGCCCTGCCGCACGAGCAGCGCGAGGACCACCGTGGACGCGGTGTAGACGACGACCCGGTCCACGTTGCGGCCAGCGACTATGGTCATCAGGATGCTCAGCACGCAGACGGCGGCCGCCGTGTAGGGCGCCAGGGCGCCGATGCCGAGCGTCTCGGCGAAGGGCCGCGCGCGGCGGCCGGCGCGGCGCTCGGCCGGCGGATCCCCGCCGCACCCCGGGTCGCGGCCCTGCGGGTAGGCGTGGTCGTACTCGTGGGACGCGTGGTCGTGCGGGTGGGACGGACGGTCGTACGGCGGGGAAGCCGGCTCCTTGGCCGGCTTCTCGTCCGGCGGCCGGCCGACGCCCGGCTGGGCGCCACGGCCGCCCGCCCAGGGCGCGTAGGCCAGGAGCAGCGAGGCGGCGAACCAGCCGGCGTCGAGCAGTTGCCCCGAGCTGTAGTGGGCCCGCAGCATCGGCGAGGTGAAGAGCGCGTCGCACAGCACGGTGAGAGCCAGGGCGCCGATGGCGGTGTTGACCCCGGCCCGGTGCCGGGTGCCGCACCTGAAGTGCAGCACCAGGACCATACTGACCAGCGCGATGTCCAGCAGCGGATAGGCGAGCGCCAGGGCGGCGCGGGCCACCGTCTCGCCCCGCCACTGCGCGGTGTGGGCGAGGGCGACGCTCCAGGAGAGCGTCATCAGCGAGCCGCCGATCAGCCAGGCGTCGAGCCCGAGGCAGATCCAGCCGGCCCTGGTGACCGGGCGCCTGGCGAACATCAGCAGCCCGATGATGGCCAGCGGCGCGAAGAGCAGGTAGCAGAGGTCGGCGAGGGAGGTGCGCGGGACGGACTCCCGCAGCACCACCTCGTACCAGCCCCATATGGCGTTCCCCAGGCCGATCATCATCGAGGAGAGGCCGAACAGCGTCCACGCGGGCCTGAGATGGCCGGCCCGCCGGTGCGCGTACCACAGGCAGGAACCGGCGGCCAGAAAGGCGGCCCCGGAGAGCCCGAAGTCCCCCATCACGCGCGCCACTTCCGGGGAGCCCCAGCCGAACACGGCCCCCACCGCGTAGCCCGCGCACATGCCGGCCAGTGCCAGCTGCGGCCCCGGGCCGCTCAGCGGCGACCTCGCCGCGCCGGCGCGCGGCGACCGACTCGTTCTCGGGCGGTGCATCTCGCCTGTGCCCCCCTCTCGTTCCGAACCTCGCCCCGGGACGGACGGTACACCAGAGTGGTCACGGAACGCCATAGCCGTCTTACCGACCGTGACGATTCGGGGAGTGTGTGGCGTTCGCTCGACGCGCCGGGTCAGTGCTCCCGCCCGCCGGTGGCGACCACGTGCGCCACCGGCTCACCGGCGGCGAAGCGGGCGAGCTGGGCCCGCAACAACCTCTCGGCGCGCGGCCGGAACGCCGTGGAGGGGCCGCCGACATGCGGCGTGATCAGGACGCCGGGCGCGTGCCACAGGGGGTGGCCGGGCGGCAGCGGCTCCGGGTCGGTGACGTCGAGCGCGGCCCGCAGCCGGCCGGAGCCGAGCTCCGCGAGCAGCGCCTCGGTGTCCACGACCGGCCCCCTGGCCACGTTGACCAGCAGCGCGCCGTCGGGCAGCCGGGCCAGGAACTCGGCGTCGACCAGGCCGCGGGTGGCGTCGGTCAGCGGGGTGGAGACGATCACCACGTCGACGTTCGGCAGCAGTTCCGGCAGTTCTTCGGTGCCGTGCACCGGGCCGCGCGGCGCGGTCCTGGCGCGGCTCGCGACCCGTATCACCTCGGACACCTCGAAGGGCAGCAGCCGGTCCTCGATGGCGCCGCCGATGCCGCCGTAGCCGAGGATCAGCACCCGGCGGTCGGCGAGCGCGGGGCGCACGTCCTGCTCCCACCGCTCCTCGCGCTGGGCGAGGACCGACCGGGGTATCCCCCGGAGCGCGGCCAGGGTCAGGGCGAGGGCCAGCTCGGCCGTGCTGGTGTTGTGCAACGGGCCGGCGTTGCACAGCCGCACGCCGGGGGCCAGCAGCGGAAGCCCCGGAAGCATGTGGTCGACGCCGGCGGTCAGGGTCTGGACGACGCGCAGGTCGGTCATCCGCGGCAGCGGGCGCAACACGGCGTCCTGCGGCCGCAGGTACGGGACGACGTAGAAGGCGCAGCGGGCCGGGTCGGCCGGGTAGTCGTCCTCGCCGTCCCAGTGCCGGTAGGTGAAGGATTCGGGCAGGTCCGACAACGCGTCGGGAGGGAAGGGCAGCCAGACGTCCGTAGTGCTCATGCCGTCAGGCTAGATCGGGCGGCGACCGCCGGGCACGGGCGTGACGGAACCGATCGTTCGTGATGTGCTGGTCGCTCCGATCGCGGTCCGGGGGCGGGAGGGACGGAGGCGGATGATGAGGCGACGAGACGCGGCGCTGGTGGCGGTGGTGACGACGCTGGCCCTGGCGGTGACGGGCTGCAGCGGCTCGGACTCGGGTGACGAGGGCGCGGACGGTACGGAGGGCGCTCAGGGCGCGACCGCCGGCGCGTCGGGTTCCTCGGAGCCGACGCCCGACGAGCCGGCGCCCGGGGCGACCGGGTCGTCGGGGGCACCGGTCGCCCCGGACGAGGGCGCGGTGGAGGTCGTCGAGACGGTGGCCGACGGGCTCGACTCGCCCTGGGGGCTGGTGCGGCTCCCCGACGGCGACCTGCTGGTCGGCTCGCGGGACGGCGGCACCGTCCACCGGATCGCGACCGCGTCGGGCGACGTGACGGAGGTGGGTACGGTCCCCGGCGTGGCACCCGAAGGCGAGGGCGGGCTCCTCGGCCTCGCGCTCGACCCGGAGTTCGCGTCGAGCGGGCTGCTCTTCGCCTACTACACGACCGCCGAAGACAACCGGATCACCGCCTTCCGCTACGACTCCTCGGCGACGTCGGGGGGCGGCCTCACCACGGACCGCGACCTGCTCACCGGCATCCCCAGGGGGGAGTTCATCCACCACGGCGGCGGCCTCGCCTTCGGCCCGGACGGCATGCTGCACGCCGCCACCGGCGACGCCGGCGAGGGCGAGGGCGAGCTGGCCCAGGACCCCGACTCGCTGGCCGGCAAGATCCTGCGGATCGACCCGGCGACCGGCGAGCCACCGGCGGACAACCCGGACCCGGGCTCCCTGGTCTACTCCGCTGGCCACCGCAACGTGCAGGGTCTCGCCTGGGACGCCGAAGGCAACCTGTGGGCCTCGGAGTTCGGCCAGGACACGTGGGACGAGCTCAACCGGATCGAGCCCGGCCGGAACTACGGCTGGCCGCTGCACGAGGGCCCGGGCGGCGAGGCGGACGGCTTCACCGACCCGATCCGGTGGTGGCCGCCGGACGAGGCGTCCCCCAGCGGCCTGGCCTTCCAGGGCGGCTCGCTGTGGCTGGCCGGCCTGCGCGGCGAACGGCTGTGGCGGGCCCCGCTCACGGACGCGGACCCCGAGGCCTTCCTGACCGGCGAGTTCGGCCGCCTCCGGGCGGTCCTGGCGGTCGGCGACGACGAACTCCTGCTGGTCACCAACGAGACGGACACCCGCGGCACCCCCTCAGGACCGGACGACCGCGTCCTCCGCCTCCGCGTGCGGTGACGCCTGCCGGCACGGACCCTTCACCCTCGAACGGTTCTCCGCGCAGCAGGTCACCCTCGCCGCGCGCACCGACTACTGGGGCGGCCGGTTCGAGCTGAAGCAGCTC
>NZ_SMKI01000012.1 GCF_004348415.1 Streptomyces hainanensis | reverse complement strand
CGCCACCCCCGCCGCCCGGGCGCCCCTCCCGCGAGAGATCGCGCGGACAGCCACTCGTCAGGACATCCCGCGACGCTCGCGCAGCAGCGGGACACCGTCGCCCGCCAGGTCGTCGAGGAACGTCTCGCGCCCGGTCATGGCCATCGTCAGCGCCAGGGTGGTGCCGGAGACCAGCGGCCCGGAGCCGGTGTCGAAGGGGCCGTCGGTGGCGGCGAGTCGGAGGCCGGCGACGCGCTTCCTGGCGACGACCACGAGATCGGAGCCCCGGTAGTACTCGGCCACCCGGGTGAGCACCTCGATCGGGTGGTCGCGGCGGATGCCCAGCGGGCGCCGGATGTCCTCCCCGTGCACGATCGTCTCGCCCAGCATGGCCAGCGCGGGCAGGGGAGGCTTGGTCCTGCTGGGAACGACACCGCGGAACCGCTCCAACGTCTCGGCCGGGGTCGCGCCGAGCTGCTCGGCCAGCCGCAGGGCCACCTGCCTGTCGAAGTCGAACCGGCAGCGGATCACCCCCGCCAGCCAACGCGTCGGGGTGAGGCTCGCCCCGGCGGTGAGGTGCGCCAGTACCTCACGCACCGACAGGCCGGCGCACAGCGACGGCGTCGCCCACCGTTCGTCGGACAGCATCGTGAGATCGGCCGCCAGCGCCGCCCGTTCCTGACGGATCAGGGGCCAGACCCCGGCCCTCGGACCGCGCTCCGATGTCAGTCCCGTATCAGTCATGTGAGCGAGTCTCCTGTCACGAATCGTCCCTGCCTCGCACTCCGGACCGAACAGGTCGGCACGGTGTTCGAAGGGGAGACTCCTCCCGTGGCGCGAAGTCATCGTCGACCCGCGCCCCGGCACTCACCGGACGCTCGGGTCGGCCGGGGTGAGCACCACGACCTCCGTCTCGTCGTGCGGGAGGTAGCGGGCACGCACCACCATGCCGGGCTGGAGCCGCGCCACCGCGGTGGCGGGTATGGTCTTGCGCCGCGTGATGTCGAACATCGTTCCGTCGACGCGCGTCACCCGGAGCGTCAGGTCCACCACCGCGGCGTCGTGACGAACCTCGCCGGTGGGGGCCATCGCCAGGACGACGGCGTTCGTGTCGACGCCCTCCTCGCCCACTCGCAGTTGCCGCGCCGTGATCTGCCCCTTGGCCAGCCGCACGCGGCTCAGCGTCCGCTGCACCTCCCGCGGATCGGCGTCCGACGCCAGCACCACTCGGCCGTCACCGCCGCCGGGGCGGTACCGCACGGGCAGTTGGAGGCCGGCCCGCAGCGTGGACAGTTCGGTCAGGTCCACGACGCGCCGCAGCACGGCCCGGAACGACCGGCCTTCCGTCGTGTCGACGTCGAGCACGATGTCCAGCTGCGGCTGGTCGTTGACGGACAGCCCGGTCCGCGCGGTCGACACCACGGTGCCGATGGCGAGGGGCGCTCCGCGGAACGCCTTCGGCACGTCGCCCCGCGCGGAGCGGTCGCCCCCGCCGGTGAGCCACCTGAGCAGGAAGAGGTCCGGCACCACGAAGAGCAGCAGGATCGGCCCGGCGAGGAAGCCGTTGACCCAGCCGGCGGGGCCGTCGCCGCTCAGCCCCTCCAGCACGTAGGGGACGGTCAGCCCGAGGCCGACGATCGCGACGAGCCAGGTCGTGATCCTCATGGACGGGGTTCCTCTCGACTGTGCGGCGTCACCGGCAGGCGCGAGAGCGCGGACGGCAAGGCGCGGACGGTGCGGACGCGTCCAGGATGGCGGCGGCCCCCGTCCTACCGATCACAGGTTCCGCGGCGGACGCGGTCAGCGCGAGCCGTTCGTGACGTCCTGCGGTTCCTGGGGGTTCGAGGAGGGCACCACCTCGTCGGTGGGCGGAACCACCGGACCCGCCGGCCGGGGCGTGGGCTCCACCGAGGTGGGGCTCTGCGTCGGCCGCGCCGGCCCGACGGGCCCCGGCTCAGCTTGCCGCAGGGCGGCGGTGGCCGACACCGCCACCAGCAGCGCGGTGGCGACTCCCGCCAACAGCGCCGCACCGCGGCGCCGGCGGACGCGGCGACCGCCGGCGACCGCCGCGTCCGTCAGGTCGCCGAGCGGCGGCTCGGCGCCGGATCCGACGACGATCTCGAGGACGTCCCGCACGTGGGCACCTTCGCCGGGCCCGCCCCGCTCCTCGTCGCCGCTCGACCTGTCCATGATCCGTGTCATCTCCCGCGCACCTCGCCGACCTCCCGCTCGATGAGCCGACGCAGGTGGGCCAACCCCCGGGCGCTCTGGCTCTTCACCGTGCCCGTGGAGATCCGCAGCGCCTGCGCCGTCTGTTCCACGCTCCAGTCCTCCCAGAAGCGGAGCACCAACACCGCCCGGTAGCGCGGCGGCAGGGCCATCAGCGCCGCCCGCATCACCATCCGCAGCTCCGGCTCGGGGCCCTGCCCCTCCGGCAGCTCGGGCACCCGGTCCACGGCCTCCTCACGCCAACCGCGCCGGCGGTGCTGGTCGATGAAGGTGCGGGTCAGGATGGTGCGGGCGTACGCCTCCACGTTGCCGTCGCGCCGCACCCGCCCCCAGGCCGCGTAGAGCTTCATCAGCGTCGTCTGCGTCAGGTCCTGCGCCTCGTGCCAGTCCCCGCACAACAGGTAGGCACTGCGCCGCAGATGCCGCTGCCGTGCCTCGGCGAACTCCCGGAACTCGCGTTCCCGGGCTGCTTCCCTCACCACGGACCCTTCGCCGCGCCTGACAGTTGACCCCTCCCCGGTTGTACGGAGCGGGGCGCCCGCGGGTTGCACGGCGCGGACGAGAGGTTCGTCTCGTGGGCGCCGGGCAACCCGCCGGGCGGGGATGCCCGTACTGGGTGGGTGCAAGGACCTTCGCCGGCCGGCGGCGCGGTACGCCGCGGCCGGCCCTCTCACAAGGGAGTCACGACATGACACGACGCGCTGTGCGCCGCCTCGCCATCGGCGCCGCGGGCGCCTGCCTGGCGGCCGGCGCCTGGGCCGCGGTGGCGAACGCGGCCACGGACGAATCCGCCCAGCGGCCCGCGCGGCCGGTGACGGAGCCCGTGCCGGTGGCGGAGCCGCCGGCCGACGAGGCGCCGGCGGAGGAGCGGGTACGCCCCGAGCCGATCGACGAGGCGCCGGTGCCGGTGCCGGCGCCCGCCGAGGAGGTGCCCGCGGAGGAGGTGCCCGCGGAGGAGGTGCCCGCGGAGGAGGTGCCGGCCGAGGTGCCGCCCACCGACCAGCAGCCGGCCGAGGCCGTGCCGCCCACCGACCAGCGGCCGGCCGAGGCGGTGCCGGTGCCCGCGGAGGCCGTGGTCCCGGCACACTGACGCCGACGACCCGACCGGGTCGCGCCCACGCGCTCCGGCTCGGCGGAACCGACCCGGGAGGATGCCGGGGCCGCCGGGCCGTCCGCCGTGCCGCGCGGTTCCGGGCTGTGCGACGCCCTACCCGCGTGCGGACAATCCTTGTTCCGGCTATTCGGTGTCGAGCGGGAGCGGGTGTTCACGCTCAGCCGGGCCCCACCGGAGAGTCTCCGGTGGGGCCCGGGTGTCACGAACCGCGCGGGGTCAGCCGATGACCTGGTAGATGTTGAACGCCTCCCAGGAGCCGGACGGCTGGGCGGAGCGGGCGCGCAGCACATACTGGAGAGTGCCGCCGTAGTTGTTCTCCATGGCGACCCACTGGCCGTTCAGCGTCGACCGGATGGCGAACTCGAAGGTCTCCTCGTCCTGGTAGAGCTCGAACCGCTCCCAGCCGCCGATGCTCTCCGAGCGGGCGCGCAGCATGTTCTGCCGGTCGCCCGTGAAGTTCTTCTCGACCGCGACGTAGAGGCCGTTGGCCCGCGACTGGATCGCGAACGTGCCGTTGGTGTCGTCCCAGACGAAGTTGAACTCCTCCCACGCCCCGAAGATGCCCAGGGAACGGGCGCGCAGGAGGCCGGTGTTCGGGGCCGCGTAGCTCAACTCCGTGGCGACGAAGTTCCAGTTGCGCACCGACTCGATGGCCAACCGCTCCTCGACGATCACGTCCTGGGCGGCGAACCCGGAGTCCGCCTGCCCCGCCGGCGCGGTCACCGTGGACCCGGCCAGGACGTCCGCCAGCTCGGCCTCGCCGTCGATCCTCTCCCACCCCTCCGGCACAGCGGCGGTCGCCGCGGCCGCCGAGGCCGCGGTGGCCGTGGTCGACGCGCCGAGTGCCGAGGCGGCCAGCAGGCCGCAAATGCTTGCCATGACTGCGAACTTGCGTCTCACGTTCTTCCTTCTGTCAGCCACGGGCTGGTCACCAGTCCCCCCGCCCGTGAGCACCAAGTCGAACTCCTGACGCAATTCTCGTACATGATGTGATCATCCGTCGCGCGACTTTCAACTTCGGTGTGTCGCCCGTGTGTTGACGCGCTCTCCCCGCGCGCCGCCGGGGCCGACGTCGGAGCCCGGATGGATCGGAGATCCATCCGGGCTCAGGGTCGGCGGCGACACGCCACTCGGTGTGGCCCGGGAGTAGGGCCGCGGCGGCATCGCGCGCCCGGCCGGTCCCTCACCGGGCGAGGAACTCCAGCAGGTCGGAGGTGAAGCGCTCCTTGTGGCCGGGCACCATGGCCAGCCCATGGGCCCCGCCCTCGTACACCTTCAGGGTCGCGTCGTCGATCATCTCGGCGGTCTTGCGGCCGGTCGCCTCGAACGGGACGACCTGGTCGTCGTCGCCGTGCACCACCAGGGTGGGGACGTCGAACTTCTTCAGGTCGTCGGTGAAGTCCGTGTACGCGAAGGCGTCCACGCAGGCGACGCCGCCCTGGATCGTCTCCCGCATCGCCATGGACCAGAACGCGTCCTTGTTGCCCTGCGTGACCTTGTTGCCCGACCGGTTCGCGCCGAAGAACGACTCGGCCGTGTCCTGCCAGAACTGGGACCGCTCGGCGAGGATGCCCTGCTTGATCTGGTCGAAGACCTCGTCGGGCACGCCGTCGCGATTGCCGTGCGACTCGCTCATCAGCGGCGTGATCGCCGACAGCAGCACGGTCGAGTGGATCCGGTCGGTGCCGTGCCGGCCGATGTACCGGGCCAGCTCCCCGCCGCCCATCGAGTGGGCCACCAGGGTGACGTCCCGCAGATCCAGCGTGGTGAGCAGGTCGTGCAGGTCGTCCGCGAAGGTGTCGAAGTCGTAGCCGTCGAACACCGGGGTCGAGTGTCCGTGACCGCGCCGGTCGTGCGCGATGGCCCGGAAGCCGGCGTCGGCGGCCGCCTTCATCTGGTCCTGCCAGGCGTCGCCGTCGAGCGGCCAGCCGTGGATGAACACCACGGGCCGTCCGCGTCCCCAGTCCTTGTAGAAGATCTCGACGTCGTCGCGTGTGGTGCAGACAGGCATGGAAACGCTCCTCCCGGGAACGGTCGCGTGCGTTGTGCTCCGTTTTCCCCAGGATCGACCGGTAACCCGAACGGCGCATTCCGAAGAAGGCGGACGCTACTCCGAACGGGTGAGGCCCGCGGTCCCCGGCGACGCGGTCCGCGACGTGGTCGCCCAGGCGAAGCCGTCCGGGTCGGTGAACGGCTCGGTGTCGCCGTCGACCGTGAGCCGGTGCGACCCGGTGCCGTCGGGAGCGACGCCGGCGACCTTGGCCAGGGCGCGGTGCTTGTACAGCGCCAGCTTGACGGAACCCGGCCCGGTGGCGAACTCCACGTACCTGCTGCCGTAGCTCTTCGCCACCGTGAGGCCGCGGCCGACGTAGAACCGCTTGCTCCCGGCCATGTCCGCGACCCCCAGCAGCAGCACGATCTCGTCGATCCCGCGAGTCGCGGGGCCGGTGTCCTTCTTGGACGAGGACGCGACCTGCCAGATCGTGCCGTCCGGGGCCCGCACGACGCCCCCGTAGCCCCACAGCGACTTGGCGGCGGGCTTCAGCGTCGCGGCACCGGCGGCCACGGCGGCGTCGACGAGGGCGTTCACGTCGGCCGGTTGGGACACCACCAGCGACAGGGTGAAGCCGCGGAAGCCCGCCGTGGGGGCCTCCGAGGCGCGCGCGTGTATCCGGCCGTCCAGGCCGAAGGCCGTGGCGTAGAACCGGTTGGCCGCGGCGGGGTCGGACACCCCGAGGGTGACGGATGCGATGTGAGTCATGGCGGCGACGCTAGCCGCGGCCCCGAGCCGCGCGCTTCTCGAATCCTGACCGAAACGGCTGGCCCGGCTCTCCTCGGCAGCGGGTCCACCCCGGTGGGGCCGGGGGGTGCCGGGTGCCTACCGGTAGCGGCCCTTCAGTTCCGGGGCCCGGACAGCGTCCTGCCCTGGGCGGTGGGCCGGTCCACCCACGAGCCGCGGGTGCCAGTTCCGCATGCCGGAGGGCGTGTCGGCGGACGACTCGGCCGCCGGGGCGGAGGCCGATCCGCCGAACGCCGAACGCCGAGCGCGACAGGGGCGGGAGTATGTCGTCGCGACGTGACGAGGTGTCCCTGACCCGTCGCGATCAGGAACGTTCGTCACTGTGTCCGGCCCGTCCCGGCTCGCGCGTCCGTCAGCCGTGCAGGGCGACCGGGATCGGGAAGGGGCCGTTGGCGGCGGACATGTGCAGCAGTACGTCGGAGTCCCCGATCCCCGCCCAGCCGAGCAGGTAGCCCAGGAGGGAGGTGCGGCCCGGGGCTCCGGTGAAGAAGCCTCCGGTCCTGGCGATTTCGAGGACGCGCTCCTGGTACGTGTGGGCCCGGGCCAGCAGCGTGGTGTCGTCGAGGAGGCGCGCGGCGGCGATCAGCGACGGGACCACCCCGCCGCTGCCGTGGCGGACGGACAGGTCCACCGGCCCCTGGTCGGGCAGCCGGGTGGCCCGGTCCACCAGGTTCCGCGGCCGGTCGCCGGCCAGCCGGTCCGGCTCTCCGACGGTCGTCAGGATCTCCGCCGAGGCCGGCAGCAGCCCGGCCGCGCCCTTGCCCCAGCCGGCCTCCGCCGGCTCCGTGCCCTCGGCCCACCTGGTCAGCGGCCAGTCCGCCGCGTCGCGTGCCAGGCGGGGATCGTCGAGCACCCGGCCAGCGGTGAAAGCGCCATGAAAGCGCTGGTCGCGAGACTCGCCCGAAGGAACCGGTGTCCGAGGGACGCACAGCGGGTGCGCCCGCCGGTTCGAGCGAAAGCCGAGAGCGAGTCACCGAGGGCATGTCCGACAACTACCAGCACTACCACCACCCCCCGCACCAGCCGCCCCCGTACCAGCACGGCGCTCCGCCGCCGGGATACGGCCACCCCGTGCCCCCGGTGCCCGGCGGACCGGCGCCGCGCCGCGCCCGGCCCTGGTGGGCGCTGGTCGCGCTCGTCGCCGTGCTGGCGGTGGGCGGTGTGGTCGTGACGACCCTCGGCGGGGGAGGCGACGACGAGGGCCCCGGGGACGGGGAGCCGCGGCTGACCACGCACCCGACCCTGGAGCCGCTGGGGTTCCCCGACGCGCTGGCCCTCGACTACGAGGCGGGGCCCGACGCCGCGTGCGCGGCCGTCTCGGAGACCATGCTCGCCCGCAACTACGAGCTCCAGAGCGCCGACTCCGAGGACGGCGGCGTGGACTGCTGGTACAACACCCCCGCGGCCAGCACCCTCGACGACGGCACCTACCGGTTCACGGCCAACGTGTACATGTCGGTCGGGGAGGTCGCGGGGCCCGCCTACGACAGGTTCACCTCCGTCATGCGCTCCAACGTGGGTGGCGGCGGCACCGACATGGTCTGGAGCCCGCTCTACGAACTCCCCGTCGGCGACGAGGGCTGGATCGTCCACAACCAGAACCTGGCGGCGGGCCTGGAACGAGGCGACGGCACCGCCTCGTTCCGGCAGGGCGACACCACCTTCTACGTCCTCGTCTACGGATGGACCGTGCGCCACGCCGGCCCGAGCGAGCCGCTCACCGAGGAGACCACCTTCCGGGAGATCACCGACATCGTCAGGTCGCTCGGCGGCGACACCTCGGCCGGCGCACCGCAGCTCAGCGCGTCGCCGGCCCAGGAGTACCCGGGCCTGGAGGACTTCGGGGACCCCATGCTGCCGCTCGAGGGCTCGGGCCAGGAGCGCTGCGCCGCGCTGACCGCGGTGGTGACCTCACAGCTCGACGGCCAGGTGATGGGGGAGGTCGTCGACGACGGCCCGGAGGTGACCATTCCGGTGGCCGCCTGCAACTACGAGCCGGCGGAGGCGGCCTACGGCCAGGAGGGCGTGGCCATCCGCAACATTCGCCTCAGCGTGCGGGACTACACGACCTCCGAGGTCATGTACCCCGCGGGTGAGCTCGGGTCCCAGCTGAGGTCGACCATGGACAACCTGCGGGACTCGGCAGGCGCCGGCCCGCTGTACACCCTGCCGGCCGGCACGTCGGGCTACCTGGTGTACGAGGACGACGGCGGGGGGCACGGCTTCCTCGACGCGGGCTACGTGGTCGGCGACCGGTACGTCGCCATCCAGATCAGCGGCTTCCACAACGCCGGCGGCTTCGACACCAGGGCCCTGACCGAGGAGGAACTGGTCGGCGACCTGTCGACGCTGCTCACCGCGATGAACGGCTGATCCGACCCCGGGTCGCCCCCGCCCCGCCGCCCCGCGACCGCGGGGCGGCAGGGCGGGTCAGGTGCGGGCGCGGCGGAAACCGCGACGGAGGGCGCGGGCCTCGCGGCGGCGGCCCGTGGCGGTGAGACGGCGGACCAGGTTCTCCCTGACCATGGCCAGTCGCGGCCCGAACTCCCCGGGATCCACGGCGGTGAGGCGGGCGGTGACCTCGGCCGCCCGCTCGGTGGCCGGGACGGACTCCGCGCGCTCGCCCTCCCACCACAGGGCGTCGGCCAGCCGGGTCAGCGCGTAGGCGTAGTCCGGTTCGTGCGCCACCGGGTCGAGCGCGGCCAGCCGGGCACACGTCTCGGCGGCCTCCCGCAGGGCGGCCAGGTCGTGGAAACCGCCGGTCGGCCTGCCGGCCGCGGCGGTGGGACGGTGGAGGTCCAGCAGCAGTGCCAGCCGCGGGCCGTGGGTCGCGACGTCGACGGCGGCCAGGTAGCGGTAGAGGGTGAGCTGCACCTCGTCCAGCACGTCCGGGACCTGCGAGCCGTACGTCTCGCGTCGCTCGGCGCGATGTGGCTCGGCCGCGGCGCCGAGCCGGTCGAACAACGCCGCGGCCTCCCGCTCGTCGGTCAGCGCCGCGGACTCCATCCCGCAGGCGCGCCGCACCGCCGCGCTGGTCCGCAGGGCATCGGCGAGGTCGACCTCCAGCGCGACGGGGTTGGCGCGCGCCCGGCGGCGGTTGATCTCCACGGCCTGCTCGATCGCCGCGAGGGCCTCCTCGCGCCAGCGCGGCGGCGCCAGGAACTGCGGGTCCGGCGCGCCGCCGGACCGGAGGTGGTGGGTCAGCAGCTGTTCCGCTCGCTGCCCCTGCCCGCTCAGCATCGAGGCCAGGTTCGCGAGACCGCTGGCGAGCGTGCCCTCGTATGCCGCGGGGTGGTCGGCCGCCAACCGGCGCAGCTCCGTCACCGCCTGCCGCGTCGCGTCGACGGCCGCGTCCTCGCGGAGCGCGGCGGCGAGGTCGGCCCCGTGATTGAACAGAGCCGTGGCCAGGTCGCCCCGGTACCTGCCGGGGTGCGCCTCGGCCAGCCGGCGATAGCGGGCCAGCGCCTCCGAGCCGGCCTGCAGGGACTCCAGCCAGCGGCCGGCGTGCTTGAGGAGGTCGCCGTAGTTGGACAGGCAGAGGGCGAGTTCGGCGGCGTGCCGGTCGACGGGGTCGGTCAGCCGCCGGCGGCGGATCTCCACCGCGCGTTCCATGGCGGCGACGGCCTCGTCGGTCCGCCGTGCTCGGTCGTAGCGCACGCTGAGGTTGTTCAACGCGAGGGCGAGGTCCGGCTCGTACCGGTCGGGATCGGCGCGGGCCAACGCCTCGTAGCCGGCCGCCGCACGCTCGGTCGCGGCCAGGCTCTCGGCGTAGCGGCCGGCGCCGGCCAGGCTCCAGCCGAGGTCGAGATGGATGGCGGCCCGCTCCGCCGGGTCGTCGGTGGCGGCCAGCCGGTGCTCGGCCAGCCGGTCGGCCAGCACGGCGCCCGCCGGGTCGAGGTCGGCGTCGTCCCGGTTCGGCAGGTGGGCGGCGACCGCGGCGAGCACCTCGACGTCGAGGTCCGCCAGGGCGGCGACCGCGCCGAGCGCGCCGCCGCCCGCGGCCACGGCCAGCCACGGCGCTTCACGCAGCAGCGGGTCGAGGTACCCGGTGCGCACGTGTGGCCACCGGTCGGCCGCGGCGGCCACCAGCGTGAGGGCGCGAGGCGTCCACGGGGCGGTCGGTGCGCCGGGGGCGTGCGGGAGCAGCGCGTGGAGCGCGGACGGCGCCCAGTCGCGGGCCGGGTAGTCGGCGGAGTGGCCGGGCAGGGTCAGCGCGACGAAGTCCTCGGCCAGCCGGTCGGGGGTCAGCGGCTCCAACACGGTCGGCCGCACGGGGTCGGCGGGCGGGTAGTGGGCGGCGTGGTCGGCGAGCGTCCGCTCGGAGGGCCGGGGCCCACCAGCGCCCAGCGACGCCAGCGCGGCGAAGCCGAGGTCGGGCGATACGGGCCCGGTCAGGGCGGCGGTGAAGACGGTCTGGTTGGTCGCGTCCGGCGGCGTCGCGTCCGAGGCGGTGTTCGAGGCGGTGTCCGGGGCGCTGCGCGAGGCGGACCCGGCGGCCCTGCGGCTCCACCGCCGGGCCCACTGCCGCTGCTCACGGTCCAACAGGTAGACGCTCAGGCCGGCGGCGTCCCGCGGCGGCCGGCGCCCCGCCAGGTGGGAGTCCACGGCCACCAGCGCCGCCATGTGCACGGTCAGGGTCAGCCCGAAGTCCGGGCCGTCCAACGGCATGGGAGGCGCGATCCCCGCGGCGATCCCCGACGCGGTCGGCAGATCGTGGCGCACGGCGAAACTGTCGCGCGCGGCGCGGAACATGCGGGCCCGCTCTCCCGACCCGGCCGCCGCGTCCGGGCGACCGCCGCCGACGTCGTGTTCCGTGCGGCCCGGGTCGTCGCGGTCCTCGGCCGCCAGCGGCGCCAGCGGATGCCCGGCCGTGGCCGCCTGGAGGTCCGCGAGGGTGGCGCGGACCGCCGGCCACGCGTCGGCACTACGGCCGAGCAGCAGCAGCCGGGTCGGCAGGCCGGGCCGGTGCAGCAGCGCGTTGCTGAACAGCCAGGTCAGGTGCGGCAGCGGCCACTGGTCGGCGTAGTCGACGACCAGCAACAGGCCGGCGGCACCAGCCGTGTTCAGGTCCTGGCTGCCCGGTGGCGGGAGCACGCTGCCCGGCCCGTGCACCGCGCTGACGACCTTCCAGCCGTCCGCCAGCGACTCGCGGGCGAACCGGGCGGCGAGCCGGGTCTTGCCCTGGCCGCCAGGACCGTACAACCAGCGCGCGGCCAGCCGACGGTCCATCAGCCGCCAGGCGTGCAACGCCGCGAGGTCCGCCGCACGGCCGGTGAAGGGGACGATCTCGTGCCGGGCGCTCAGCATCCGGCTGGGCAACTCCCGAAGCCACGCGTCGTCAGCCGGCGGCACACCCCGCCAGTTCTCCAGGACGTAGACAGGTTGCCCATCGCCGAAGACGTGCAGGTCGGCGCCGATCACCCCATACGCGAAACCGCCCTCCGCACGCACCACCTGGCGCGGGCCCAGGCCACCGGCGCCGGGACCGACGGGCGGCGGACCGGTCACCCGGGCCGGCCGGCCCCACCCGCCGGCTCGCCTGGGCCGGGACCGCTGCCGGCCCCCGGCTCCTCCGGGAGGTGAACGTGGACGCTGCTGCCCGGGCCCTGCGCCCCGAACGCGGTGCCGCCGGCGTGCGCGGTGATGTGCTGCGCCCAGTGCTGCGCGCCCGGCGGCAGGTCGGCGGCTGCCCGCTCCACCAACAGCCGCACGTCCTCGCCCGCCTCGGGGTGGTCGTTCAGCAGCATCGCGAGCCGCCGGGCCCACGGCCGGAGCAGGTCCTCACGGGCCGCGTCCGGGTCCGGGTCGTCCGCCACCAGGCGCGCGTCGCCGTCGAGTTGCGCACCGAGCGCCGCCGGCTCCTCCTCGCCACGACGGCGGAACAACGCGGCGGCGCGGGCGCGAGTCGTGTCCCACGCGGACGTGGCCATGGCGGCGACGATCGTCGTCGCCCCGGCCATGGCCAGCACGCTCATCGGGTCGCTCATCAACTCTCCTGTTCCCCCGGGAGATTGACTGACACTCTAGCCGGGCACACGGCCCGCGGCCCGGCGTTCGCCCGGCCGCGAGCAGCATACGGCGCGGGGGACGGGGACGACGGATGGAACGCGTTGCCTGGGCGGACGCCCGGCGGATCGACCGACAGGTCGTGCGCTATCTCGACGGCGGGCACGTCGAGCCACTGCACCGGCTGATCCGCTCGGTGCCGCTGGCCGACGGGGTGCGACTGGCGAGGCGGCTGCCCGCCCCACCCCCCGACGGCTCCGCGCTGGCCGTGCTGGCCGCCGCCGACGAGCTGACGGTCCGCGACGCGGCCGACGCGGCGGCGCGCGCGGTGCGCACCGACCACGAGCTGCGGGCGCGCGACGCGCACTGGCTGTCGTTCGGCGTCGGGGACCCGGTGCTGACGGTGACCACCCGCGAGCGGCCCGACCTCACGCGGATCACGATGCTCGACGGCGGCACCTGGCACGACGTCTACCGCGGCACGCTGAAACACCACGCCGTGGGCTGCGTGGACGCGGAGAACGTCGTCGCCGTCCGCGACGACCCGGCGCGGGGGCTGGCACTGGTGCATTACGCGGCCGGCACGGAGCGACTGGTGATGGCCGGACAGGTGCTGCTCGGCACCCGGCCGGCCGGCACCGCGGCCGGCTTCGTCGCCGGCGGCGCGCTCACTCCCACGGTCGCCGTGGCCGGGCCCGACCGACAACCGGACATCATGGACCTCGCGCGTTTCGGCCTGGAGACCGCCGCCCAACTGGCGGTGGACCCCACCGGGCAGGCGGTCGCCTTCGGCGACGGCACGGCGGTCGTGGTGACGGACGCGCGCATGGAGCACCTGGTGGCGCGCAACGTGGTGCCGTCGCCGTACGCCCCCGTCCGCGGCCTGACCTTCACCGACCCCCACACCCTCGTCGTCGGCGGCGCGAACGGGGGCCTCAGCCGCTGGCGGATCTCCCCGCACGAGGCGCTGGCACTGGAGGCGATCGCCGAGGCCCCCACGCTCAGCGGGCTGTTCGCCATCCCGGCCTGGGGCGTGATCGGGGGCCGCGCGGGCGGCGAGCACCAGTACTTCGACCCCGACACCCTCGCGCCGGTGACCGCCCCCCGCCCCCTGCTGGACGCCGGCTGGGACCCACGACTGATCCACACCGTCGCGGGATCGGCCGACGGCCGATTCGCCGTCGTGGACGGCCACCTCGACCCGGGCCCCGACGGCGCGCCCGCACCGGCGATGGCCCACTACGACTTCCACCACCCACTGGCCCGCCTGCTGCGCCCCGTCGGCTCGCTCGACGCGTCCGACCTGACGGCGCTGGCCGACGCCGCCGCCGACCCGGGGACGCCGCACCGCGAGACCCTTGCCCTGCTCCACGCCGTCGCCACCGCCGGGCGCTGAGTGGTACATCATCCGTTCGAGTTAACCGGATGTGAGGTGCCCGGAAGGCGAGGACCACGCTCAGGGAGCTCAGCGTGTGGTGTGCCGGCATCCCCTCGCCCGTCGTGCTAGGCGGGCATCCGGTCAGGCCCTAGCGTGGCGTGGGATCGCCCCGGGCGGATCGCCGCCGGGGTCCACGACTGCTGGAGGCAGACCGACCATGACCGTCAAGCCCGAAGAGCTGACCGGGGACTACGTCCTCGACCCCACCCACAGCCGGATCGGATTCGTGGCCCGCCACGCCATGGTGACGAAGGTCCGGGGCGCGTTCCACACGTTCGAGGGCACCGCGCGTCTGGACGGCGCCAACCCGGCCCGCTCCACCGCACAGGTCGTGCTCAAGACCGAGAGCATCGACACCGGAGTCGAGCAGCGCGACCAGCACCTGCGCACCAACGACTTCCTGGACGCGCCGAACTACCCCGACATCACCTTCCGTTCCACCGCGGTGGAGCAGCGCGGCGACACCGAGTACCGGGTCACGGGCGACCTCACCATCAAGGACACCACCCGCCCGATCAGCATCGACTTCGAGTACGGCGGCAACGCCGTCGACCCCTACGGCAACCTGCGGGTCGGCCTGGAGGGTTCGGTGACGATCAACCGCAAGGACTTCGGCGTGACCTGGAACGCCGTGCTGGAGGGCGGCGGCGTCCTGGTCGGCGACAAGATCGTCCTGGAGTTCGACATCTCGGCGATCAAGCAGTCCTAGCAGCACCTGCCGGCCGTCCCGTCGCCGCCCGTCGGTCACGGTGACGCTCTCCGGCCCGGACGGCACCGTCACGGGCCGGAGAACGCCCCGGCGGGCGCCTTCTCAGAGTGCCTTGAGGCGGTAACCGGTGGTGGAGCAGGACATCGTGCTCCGCGCGGCGGTGAACGTGTGGCCCGGCGGATTCGACGGGGGGTGGGGGCCCGGCCGGAGTCTCTCCGATGCCCCGGCCGCCGCATGGCGCCCGACGGGATGGTGGCAGCCCCTCCGCGCGGTGGCAGAGCGTTCGGAAGCTCGGCCGATCGGAATCAGCCGGCCCCGGACAACCGACGGATCGGACCACGAGGCCGGCCGGCTCAGCCGTCCACCGCATACGACGGCGCCGACGTGAACACCCGCGGAGTACGGGGCGCGCGCCATGCCAGGGAGCGGCGCGGGACCGCGGCAGCCGTGATCCGCACAGACAAGCGATGTGATCGCTCGATCGTGTGCTCATCCCCCCATGTGCCCGGCCTGACGCGATGCTGGGGAGGACGGCGCGCGAGTGCCGCCGCCCGGATCTGCCGTGGGTGAGGGGATGGGATGACGCAAGAATCGGAACGACGCGGGGGCCTGGACGAGCAGGCGGTGCTGCTGGCGGCCGGGCTGGCCGACCTGGCGGTGAGCACACTGGGTTCGGCGCTGGGGGCGGCGCGGGGGCTGCTGCGCCGTTCGGACGCCGCGGAGCTGGCGGCGGAGGCCGAGCACGATCTGGTGGCGCGCGGCCGCCTGGCACTGGACCGGTACACGGCCGTCCCCCCGGCCCACCTGGAGATCCTCGCCCGGCACGCCCGGACTCGGCGGGTCGCGGACGATGCCTGACCGGTGGGAGCCGGCCGCGTTCAGGACCCGGGTCGACGACGTGCTTCACCACTTCGTCGGCCGGGAGGCCGAGCAGTTGTCGGCGATCGACCCGGTCCTCGGCCCGGTGGCCGACCAGTTGGAGGCGGCGGTCACCGAGGGCAAGCGGCTGCGGGCGGCGTTCTGCTACTGGGGCTGGCGTGCGGTGGGGCAGCCGGACAGCGACGCGCTGGTACGGGCGGCGGCCTCGATGGAACTGGTGCACGCCGCCGCGGTGGTCCACGACGATCTCATCGACGACAGCCCGTTGCGGCATGGCCGGCCCACGGCACACATCGCCCTGCGCGGTGCCGTGCGCCGGAACCCACGGGCCGTCTCCGCCGCCAGGTCGCTGGCGATGCTGGTGGGGGATCTGCTGATGTCGCTGGCCGGGCAGCTGTTCACCACCAGCGGCCTGCCCGCCGCGTACCTGGCTCGAGCCCGCCCGCTCTGGTCGGTGCTGGCCCGGGAGCTGATCGCGGGCGAATGCCTGGAGATCCTGTGCACCGGCGCCGACCCCGACGCCGCGACCTCGATGAAGGTGGTCCGCTACAAGACCGCCAAGTACACCGTCGAGCAGCCCCTGCTGATCGGCGGCGCCCTGGCCGGGGCCGGCGAGCGGCTGCGCCAGGGCTACTCCGCGTACGGGCTCCCGCTGGGCGAGGCGTTCCAGCTGCGGGACGACCTGCTCGGCCTGTTCGGAGACCCGGAACACACTGGCAAGTCCAACACCGACGATGTGCGCGGGCACCGGCCCACGGCCCTGCTGGCCGAGACCTGGCGCGTCGCCGGCGACGACGAGCGGCGGCGACTGCGCGCCCTCCTCGGCCGACCCGACCTGGACGCCGACGGTCTGGACGCGGTCCGCGAGGTGATGCGTCGACTGAGGTCGCCCGACCGCGTCGAGGCCATGATCACCGCGCGGGTCGAGGAGGCCCTCGGCGCGCTGCACGAGCTGGACGCACCCGCGCACGCCGCCGCGGCCCTGACCACGCTGGCGCATTCGGCGGCCGTCCGCCTGTCGTGACCTCCGCAGACAAGCAGACAAGGAGCCCTGCCATGACCCACACCGAGGCATCGATGGACGCCCTCCAGCAGGCCGGTGACGAACTCGCGGACGCCACCGTCGCCGCCCTCTTCGCACGCGGGGAGGTGGGCAAATTCAACACCCTGATGCGCTACGTCTCCACCGCCGGCGCTCCGTTGCCGGACGGGCTGCCCGACGTCGCCCGGGAGTACCTTCAGGCCACGAGCGCCCCGCCGACCTGGGTGGACTGGGACGAGATGGAGCGGGCCCGGCTGTTCTTCATCGACAACAACGTGCACATCTCCACCGCACTGTCCTTCGCCGCCATGCCCGCCTGCTACGTCGTCCCGCGGGTGGCGCGACTGCTGTCGGCCACCCACGGCCTGAACTACCCCTCGAAACGCATGGCGGAGACCGGCCAGTTCACCGTCTACCTGATGCAGCCCGGCGCCTTCGAGGCCGACAGCCGGTTCATCCCCGCGGCCCAGAAGGTCCGTCTCCTGCACGCCTCCATCCGCCACCACCTCAGGCGTGAGAACCGCTGGGACACCGACGTGCTCGGAACGCCGATCTGCCAGGAGGACATGATCGGCGGGCAGATGTTCTTCTCCCTGCTCGTCCTGGACAGCCTGCACCGCCTCGGCATCCACATGTCGACCCAGGGCGCGGAGGCCTACTTCTACGCCTGGCGGGTGGTCGGCGCCATGCTCGGCGTCGACCAGGACGCCGTCCCCAAAACCCTCGACGACGCCCGCCGGTTCCTCGACCTGTACATGATCCGGCACATGGGGCCGTCCGAGGAAGGCGCCCACCTGACCCGACAGCTCATCGACCTCTACGAGGAGGTCGCGCCAGGGACCTTCTTCGACCCGATCGTCTCCGCGCTCATCCGATACCTCGTCGGCGACACGTGCGCCGACTGGCTCGAAGTACCCCGCACCGCGTGGGACACCGTCGTCAAGGCCGTGCCCCACCTCCTCGGCGTCCTGGAGACCATCGAGGACCGCTCCCCCCTCGGAGCCTGGGCGTTGGACCGCCTCGGCCATCTCACCACCGTCCTCGAGCTGTCCTCCCTCACCCGCGGACGCGTGATGCACTACGCCATCCCCGAACAGCTCAAGAAGGACTACGGCGTCCCCGGCGCCGTACCCCGCACCCGCCGCTGGACCCCGCCCGCCGCCACGGTCTCCGGGTGACCCGGGCACGCGAACCCCGACGGCCCGAACCCGGGGGCCGCCGAACACGGATCCTCGAGCCGGCGGGTCCCCCGGGGGGTTCCGGAACCCCCACGCGAAGACCTGTCACCAGCGCGTGCACCGAAACCCTCCGCGCCCTCCGCGCCCGAGCCACGACGCGCGGGCTCGCGGGCAGGCCGACGGATTCGACACGGAGGGGACGCGGCTGGGCCGTTGCCGGTACGGTCCCGCGGTCTCGGCCTTCCTCCAACAACTTCCGGCGCTGATCGGCGTGGCACACACGCGGGCGAGGACGGTCGCCGAGACGGAACGGTTCGTGCGGAACGAAACCCACGAGCGCCTGTCCCCGCTCGGCGTTCGGGACAGACCACACTCCCGCGCGGCTTCGGGGCTCGTCCATCGCATCCAGGGAGGTGGCCCATACCCGTGTGAGTATCCGCCGGGCCCCTCGACGGCCGCGCTACCGCGTCACGCTGCGCGGTCGTTGTGCCGGGGCTGGTGGACGTACGGAGTCGTGGTACTCAGAACGGCGAACCCGAGTCGTCGCAGGATGGGACGGCTCTGGTCGCTGGCGTCGACCTGAAGGTAGCGGTAGCCGAGGCCGGCGGCGATCCGGGCACGGTGGGCGACCACGGCCCGGTAGATACCCCGGCCCCGCCAGGCAGCCACCGTGCCGCCACCCCAGAGGCCCGCGAACTCCGTTGCCGGGTTCAGCTCCATCCGCGCCGAGCAGACGGGCAGGTCGCCGGCCATCGCGACGACCGCGCTGACCGTTCCCGCCCTCCGGGCCAGTTGGGTGAGCAGCCGCTGCCGCAGACCGGCACCACTGGTGCCAAAGGCCTGCTCGTGGACGTCCACCACGAGATCCACCCCAGCCGGGTCGGTCACCGGATGCAGGCGGACACCCTCGGGCAGCGCGACGTCGGTCGGCAGATCCTGGATCCGGGCGACCATCACCGCTTCCTCGGGCTCGGCGGTGAACCCGGCGGATCGCAGTCGCCTCCCGAGATCGCCCGGCCGGTCGTGCGCGTACGCCTTCCACTCGAACCCGCGCCCCAGCGTGCCGAAGTAGCGCACCTGCGCCGCGATCGCCGCATCCGCCGTAGCCTCGTCGAGGTCCGACCAGAGGACGCCGTTCCAGTCGTGATCCGCGCCGACCTGCCGCACGACGTCACCGTCACGCTCGACTCGGGCCCCCGGACCGTCGGGCCGCGCGTCGCGCCTCATCTGGCGGTCGAACAGGGCCAGCACTTCTTCGCGATCCATCCGCCCACTCCAGCATCAGGTAAACGGCCTCGCCATCGAGTTTCTCCCGCTCCCCGCCGACGTGGCCTTCCACGTCCACCCGGTCCGCTGCACCCGCCTCCCTGACGAAGGCATCGGAGTGCTGCTGGACAGCGTTTCGTGGACCGTCCTCGACGACCCGTGACGCCCGGGGCGGGTCCCCCCACGCGGCGCCCTCGGAGTGGACAACCTCCACAGCGGCACGTCGGCCCTCTGCCGCGTCAACTACAGTGTTCCGTGGGCCGTGACTGGCGCTGAGGTGGAGCACCACTGGGGAGCGGCCTGACGAGATGTCGTTGCCGTGCGCCTGGGCGAGTGGTCAGCAACGCCTGGAGGGCAACGATGTCCGCGATTCAGACGGCTCAGCTCATGGACGGCACCGGCCTCGCCAAACGCGTCGTCGAGGAGGCCGCCGCCCGAGCGGGCGAGATCTCACGGCGCGCGGGGACCAGTCCGTGTCTGGCGACCGTGCTGGTGGGGGAGGATCCCGCTTCGGTCACGTACGTGCGCATGAAGCGGGCACGGAGCGCGAAGGCCGGTATCCGCTCCCGGCAGATCGGTCTGCCCGCCACCACCACGACCGCCGAGTTGGTCGACAGCCTCACCGCCCTGTCCGACGATCCGGACGTGCACGGGATCCTGCTCCAGCATCCCTGCGGGCCGCACATCGATGAGCGGGCGGCCTTCGAGGCCATCGCCCCGGAGAAGGACGTCGACGGGGTCACGATGCGTTCCTTCGCCGCGATGAGCTTCGGGCTGCCGGGGTTCGTGTCCTGCACGCCGGGCGGGATCATGCGGCTGCTCGACGCCTACGACGTCGACCTCGCCGGCAAGCACGCCGTCGTGGTGGGGCGCAGCGCGATTCTCGGCAAGCCGGCGGGGATGCTCCTGCTCGCCGAGGACGCGACGGTGACGTACTGCCACTCCCGCACGGCCGACCTGCCGGGAATCGTCCGGGAAGCCGACGTGGTGGTGGCGGCCGTGGGACGGCCCCGGCTGATCCGTGGGGAGGACATCAAGCCCGGCGCGGTGGTGATCGACGCCGGATACAACCGGGGCAACGTCGGCGACGTGGACTTCGACACCGCCGTCACCCGAGCCCGTCTGATCACTCCGGTGCCCGGCGGCGTCGGACCGATGACCATCGCCGTGCTGCTCGCGCAGACCGTGGAAGCCGCCGCGAACCAGCTCGGGATCCCACACCGCTGACCGCCGCCCCGCCGCCCCGGCGGCCCGGGTGTGCCGGGGCACCGGGTCGCCGGGATGAGCTTCAGGCGGCCAGCGTCCCGTCGGCCGGTGCCGGGAGGCCCAGGTTGTCGCGCAGGGTGCGGCCCCCGTAGTCGGTGCGGAGCGAGCCGCGTTCCTGGAGGAGCGGCACCACCTGGTCGACGAACTCGTCGAGGCCGCTCGGCACCAGGTGGGAGCCGAGGATGAAGCCGTCCGAGCCGTCCTGCTGGACGAACGCGTCGATGCGGTCGGCGACCTGGGCGGGGGTGCCGACGAACTCGGTTCTCCCGAAGGCGTGGATGGCGAGGTCACGGAGCGAGTAGCCGCGGGCGGCGGCGAGTTCGCGCCACTCGGCGACGGTGGCGAACGGGTCCTGGTGCAGCACGGCGCGTCCCTGGATGACGCGTGGCCCGGTCGGGTCCGGGTCGACGTCGGGCAGCGGCCCGTCCGGGTCGTAGCCGGACAGGTCGCGGTTCCAGACGGACTCCAGGAGGATCTGGGCGGTCTGCCCGCTGATCTGCCGCAGCAGGACGTCCCGGTGGCGCTCCTCGGCCTGCGCCGCGGTGTCGCCGAGCACGAAGGAGGCCGAGGGCAGCACCTTCACCGAGCCCGGCGGCCGGCCCTGGCGGGCCGCCCTGGCATGGATGTCGCGGTAGAACTCCTGGGCCTCGGCGAGCCGGTGGTAGGGGGAGAAGACGGCGTCGGCGCCGCCGGCGGCGAAGTCCCGTCCCTGGGGCGAGACCCCGGCCTGCAGGATCACCGGGTGCCCCTGTGGGCTCCGGGGGGTGCTGAACCGCCCCGCGATGTCGAACTGCCGGCCGGTGAAGTCGAAGGAGCCGGCGTCCTTCTGCCGGAGGAAGGCGCCCTCGTCCCGTTCCGCGGCGATGGCGTCGGTCGGCCAGGAGTCCCAGAGCCGGCGGGCGACGGCGAGGAACTCCTGGGCGCGGACATAGCGGTCCTCGCGGTCGAGGAAGCCGCCGCGCCGGAAGTTGCGGCCGGTGAAGGCGTCGAACGAGGTGACGACGTTCCAGCCGGCCCGGCCGCCCGACAGATGGTCGAGCGAGGCGAGTTGGCGGGCCAGCTCGTAGGGCTCGTTGAAGGTGGCGTTGAGGGTGCCGACCAGGCCCAGGTGCTCGGTCACCGCGGCCAGCGCGGCCAGCACCGGGAGGGTGTCGGGTCGGCCGACGATGTCCTGGTCGAAGATCCTCCCGCCGCGCTCCCGCAGCGCCAGGCCCTCGGCGAGGAAGAAGAAGTCGAACCTGCCGCGCTCGGCGGTCCGGGCGACGTGGCGGAAGGTGGAGAACGCGATCTGGCTGCCGGCCTTCGGGTCGGACCAGACGGTGTGGTGGTTCACGCCGCCGACGTAGGCGCCGAGGATGATCTGCTTCCTGGCTTCGCTCATGGCGTCTTTCCGTTCCTCGCGATGGTCAACGGGCCGTGGCGGCGTAGCGGTTGGCGGGACGCGGGAGCCCCAGCAGGCCCCGCAGCGTGTCCGCCCGGTAGGCGTCGCGGAACGCGCCGCGGCGTCGCAGCTCGGGCACCAACGCGTCGACGACGGTGTCCAGGTCGTCCGGTAGCACGGCCGGGCGCAGCCGGAAACCGGTCAGCCCCGCCTCGCTCAACTCGATCAGGGTGTCGGCCAGTTGGGCGGCGGTGCCGGTGAAGACCGGGGCGTCGCCGGTGTACTCGGCGCCGAGGCGCCCGTCGAGCCGGCCGCGGCGCCCCTCGGCCGCCGACGCGGTTGCTCCGAGGACGACGACCAGGTCGCCGAAGACGTGCACCGTCTCGTCGGCGCGGCCCGCCGCGCGCTGCTCGGCGCGGATCTCCTCGACGGCGGCCCCGGCCTGGCCGGCGTCCCGGGGGGTGATGTAGACGACGTCGGCGGTCCTGGCGCCGAACCGGTAGGGCACGGAGGCGTGACCGAGCGCGGTGACCAGCGGCTGGCCCTGTGGCGGGCGCGGCACGATGGAAGGCCCGCGCACGCTGAACCAGCGGCCGGCGAAGTCGACGGGGTGCAACTTCTCGCGGTCGATGAACCGTTCGGTGGCGGCGTCGCGGATCTCCGCGTCGTCCTCCCAGCTGTCCCACAGCCGCCGCACGACGGTGACGAAGTCCTCGGCCTCGGCGAACGCGTCGGCGAAGACCGTGGCGATCTCGTCCGGCGACGGGAGGCCGCCGTCGGGCCCCGGCTCGGGCAGCGTCGGCACCTGGCGCCGGCCGAAGTGCGGGTTCTCCAGCGGCTTCGACAACTGGGCGCGCCAGCCGGCCCGGCCCTCGCTGACGAAGTCGAGGGTGGCGATCGCCTTGGAGACGTGGAACGGCTCGGTGTGGGTGGTGGTGGCGGTCGGCACCAGCCCGATATGGCGGGTCAGCGGCGCCACGCGGGAGGCGATCAGCACCGCGTCGAGCCGGCCGCGCACCTGGTCGACGCGGTCGTCGTGCCGGTTGGGGCCGGTGGACTGGAGGGCCAGGGCGTCCTCGATGGTGACGAAGTCGAGCAGCCCGGACTCGGCCCTGGCGACCAGGTCGGCCCAGTAACCGGCCGTCAGGAGTTCCCCGGGGCGAGCGCCGGGCTCGCGCCAGGCGGCGGGATGCCAGCCGGCGCCGTCGAGGGCGACGGCCAGGTGGAGGTGATGTGTGGTGGTCATGGCGGAGACTCGCTTCCTGGTCGGGATGAGGACACGAGGAGGCACGACGGCACGCGTACGGGCGGCACGCCGGTCAGCGAGGAGGTACGACGTCGAGCGATGCCGAGCGATGCCGAGCGATGCCGAGCGATGTGGTGCGGGGGTGCGGCGGGGGAGGGGCGTTCGGGTCAGCGACAGAGACAGCTGGCCGAGCGGCGCAGGTCGATGGGCAGGCGGCGGACGAGGGAGGCCGTCACCCGGGCATCGGAGGAGCGCGGCGGGACGAGGACGGGTCCCCGCATGGCATGCCCCCCTCACCGGAACGTGGAGCGCACCGGAACGCCGAGCGCCCGGCGGATCTCGCCGAGCGGCGTGAAGCCTTTCGACGCTAACAAGACCGCTTTCCCGTTGTCCACGGTCCCCGGGCATCCGAAGTCCCCCCGGCCGGCCGGGCCCGGCAGCCGTCCATGCGGTGGACACACCATGTCAACACCGCGCGGAGACAGTGGTCTCCATGGCTAGATCGCGCCGTCGAACCGCCCTGCCCGCCGTGCTCCTCGTCTCCCTCCTGGCCACCGCCGCCTGTTCCGCCGCCGGTTCCTCGTCCCGTGACGGGGGCGTGGGCGACGCGGGCGAGCCACGCTCCGGCGGCGAGCTGAACTTCGCGCTCGCCTCCGACCCGGTCTGCGTCGACCCGCACCAGCGGGCCACCAACGACGCCATCTACCCGGCCCGGCAGTTGGTGGACTCGCTGACCGACCAGGACCCGGAGACCGGGGAGATCGTGCCGTGGCTGGCCACCGCGTGGGAGGTGGACGACGAGGCCCGCACGTTCACCTTCACGCTCCGGGACGACGCCACGTTCAGCGACGGCACCCCGGTCGACGCCCAGGCCGTGAAGGACACCTTCGACAGCGTCGTGGCGCTCGGCGCGCAGGCCGCGCTCGGCAGCGGCTACCTGTCCGGGTACGCCGGCACCGAGGTCGTCGACGCCCGTACGGCGCGGGTGAGCTTCGAGGCGCCCAACGCGCAGTTCCTGCAGGCCACCTCGACGTCCGCGCTGGGCATACTCGCCAGATCGACCACGGAGCTGCCCGCCGAGGAGCGGTGCACGGGGAACGTGGTGGGCTCGGGCCCCTTCGTCCTCGACGAGTACACGCCGAACGTGTCCGTGGTGCAGAGCCGCAGGGCGGACTACGCCTGGGGCTCCTCGCTGTGGCGGCACCAGGGCCCGGCCTACCTGGAGCGGCTGACGTTCACGATCATCCCCGAGTCCGGGGTGCGCACCGGTGCGCTCCAGTCGGGGCAGGTGGACGCCATCGGCGGAGTGGCGGCCCAGGACGAGGCGAGCCTGGCGGCCGCCGGCTTCACCCTGGCCAGCCGCCCCAACCCCGGGCTGCCGTTCGCGCTCACCGCCAACCTGTCCCGCCCGCTGCCGGCGGACGAGGCGATCCGCCGCGCCGTGAGCCTGGCGGTCGACCGGCAGGAGGTCGTGGACACGGTCCTCAGCCCCTCGTTCACGGTCGCCACCGGCTCGCTCGCGCACACCACGGCCACCTACACGGACCTCTCGGAGCTGCTTCCCCACGATCCGGACCGGGCGGCCGCGCTGCTCGACGACGCCGGCTGGGTGCCGGGCCCCGACGGGGTGCGGGTGAGGGACGGCGAGGAGCTGCGCCTGACGGCGATGTGGATACCGAACTTCGGCCCCAACGAGAACGCCCTCCAGCTGATCCAGCAACAACTGCGGGCGGTGGGCATCGACCTGCGGCTGCGCACCGTGCCGCTGCCCGAGCTGCCGGCGGCCCAGGAGGAGGGCGACTTCGACTACTTCTGGGGCAACACCACCCGCACCGACCCGGACATCATGCGCACCGCGTTCTCCGCCGACCTGCGGAACATCTACCGCCAGCCGTCCGGCACCCCGCTCCAGGAGGCGCTGGCCGCGCAGAACGCCACCACCGACCCGGAACGGCGCGCCGCGACGTCGGCCGAGGCCCAACGGCTGCTGGTGGAGGACGGCTCGACGGTCCCGGTCTTCGAACTGACCACCGTGCTCGGGGTGGCCGACCACGTGCACGACCTGGACTTCGAGGCGTCCTCCCGGATCCGGTTGCACGACACCTGGGTCTCCTGATGGCCCGGTTCCTGGCCCGCCGGATCGTCCAGTCGGTGCTGGTGCTGTGGGCGTCGTTCACCCTGGCGTTCGTGGTGCTGTACCTGCTGCCGAGCGATCCGGTGGCGATCATGGCGGCGGGCGGCGGCGAGGCGTCCGCGGTCACCGACGAGCAGGTCGCCGAGCTGCGCGAGACCTACGGCCTCGACCAGCCGGCCTGGCGGCAGTACCTGGAGCGTCTCGCGGACGCCGCCCACGGCGACTTCGGCCAGTCCGTGGCGAACGGCGAACCGGTGGGCCGGGTGATCGCCGAGTCGCTGCCGGCGACGCTCCAACTCGCCGGCTGCGCCCTGCTCGTCGCGGCGCTCGGCGGTGGCGGCCTGGCGCTGGCCGCCACCTGGGTACGACGCGGCTGGCTGCGGCAGGCGTTGCTCTCGCTGCCCGCGCTCGGCGTGTCGGCGCCCACCTTCTGGGTGGGCCTGCTGCTGGTGCAACTGGTCTCCTTCCGCTGGGGATTGCTGCCCGCCTTCGGCAACGAGGGATGGGACGCCATCGTGTTGCCCGCGATCACCCTGGCGCTGCCCGTCGGTTCGGTGCTGGCGCAGGTCTTCGCCAAGAGCCTGCGGACGGCGCTGGCCGAGCCCTACGCCGAGACGGCCTGGGCCAAGGGCGCCTCGCCGGCCAGAGTCCACCTCGGGCACGCGGTGCGCAACGCGGCGCTGCCACCGCTGACGGTGCTCGGGCTGCTGCTGGGCAACCTGCTCGCCGGCTCGGTGGTGGTGGAGAGCGTCTTCTCCCGCACCGGGCTCGGCCGGACGACGGCCACGGCGGTCAACTCCCAGGACATCCCGATGGTGTTGGGGATCGTGAGCTTCGGGGCGCTGGTGTTCGTGCTGGCCAACCTGCTGGTCGACCTCCTCGGCCCGCTGCTCGACCCCCGGCTGGCGGCGGAGCGGGCGGAGCGGGCGGTGCCGGCGTGAACGGCGTGAACGGCGTGACGCGGGTGGCCGGCACCGCACCCCACCAGGCGCCCTCCCCACCTGCCGTGACACCGGAGGCCGGTCGACTCGCCGCCCGCCTCGGGTACTGGCTGCGGCGGCCGGGGCTGGTGCTGTCCGTTCTGGTGGTCGGCGCGGTGCTGACGGCGGCCATCCTGCCCGAGCTCTTCACCTCGCGGGACCCGCTGACCGGCGTGCCGGCCGAGAAGCTACGCGGTCCCAGCGCCGAACACCCCTTCGGAACCGACCAGTTGGGGCGTGACCTGTTCGCCAGGACGGTGCACGGCGCGGCGCTCTCGCTCCGTGCCACCTCGCTCGCGGTGGCGGTGGGGCTGGTGGCCGGCTCGGCCATGGGACTGCTGGCCGGCGCGCTCGGCGGCCGGGTGGACGACGTGCTGATGCGCTGTGCCGACGTGCTGCTCGCCATCCCGGCGCTGCTGCTGTCGTTGGCCATCGTGACCGCGCTCGGCTTCGGCACCACCCGGGTGGCGATCGCGGTCGGCGTGACCAGCGTCGCCGGGTTCGCACGGGTGATGCGGGCCGAGGTGCTGCGGGTGCGCGGCACCGTGTACGTGGAGGCGGCCCACGCGGCCGGCGCCCGCCGCCACTCCGTGCTGCTGCGGCACGTGCTGCCCAACGCGGCGGGTCCCGTCCTGGTGTTCGCGGCCGTGGAGTTCGGCGCGGTGGTGCTCGCGGTCTCGGCGCTCAGCTTCCTCGGCTACGGCGCGGAACCGCCGACGCCCGAGTGGGGCTCACTGGTCTCCGAGGGGCGTGACTACCTGGCCGGCGCCTGGTGGCTGACCACCTTCCCCGGCCTGACCATCGCCGCCACCGTGCTGGCCGCCAACCGGATCGCCCGGGCATGGGAAGGCGAGGAGCGATGAGCCGAGAAGCGACGAGCCGAGCAGGCGGGACGAGCCGAGGAACCGGGGGCGTCCAGCCACCCCTGCTCGCGGTACGCGGGCTGCGGGTGAGCTACGGCGCGGCCGAGGTGGTGCGCGGCGTCGACCTGACGGTGGCACCCGGCGAGACCGTGGCGCTGGTCGGCGAGTCGGGCTCGGGCAAGTCGACGACCGCGCACGCCGTCGTCGGCCTGCTGCCGCGCGGCGGCCGACGTACCGCGGGCGAGGTCGTCCTCGCCGGCGAGGACCTGGCCGCCGGCGGTGAGCGGGCGCTGCGCGCCCGACGCGGCTCCGACATCGGCCTGATCCCGCAGGACCCCTACCTCGCGCTCAACCCGGTGCAGCGGGTCGGGCGGCAGGTCGCCGAGAGCCTGCTCATCCACGGCCTCGCCGACCGGGCCGGTGCCCGCGAACGGGCCGTCGAACTTCTGGCCCAGGTCGGGTTCGACCAACCCGAGACGCGCGCGAGACAGTATCCGCACGAGTTGTCCGGCGGCATGCGACAGCGGGTGCTGATCGCCACGGCGCTGGCCGCCGGGCCGCGGCTGCTGATCGCCGACGAGCCGACCAGCGCGCTGGACGTCACCGTCCAGCGCCAGGTTCTCGACCACCTGGAGCGCCTGACGCGCGACCGGGGCACCGCGCTGCTGCTGATCACCCACGACCTGGGCGTGGCGGCGGACCGGGCGCAGCGGACCGTGGTGATGTCGCGGGGCGAGGTGGTGGAGGCCGGGCCCACGAACGAGGTGCTCGGCGGCCCCCGACACCCGTACACCAGACGGCTGTTGGCGGCGGTTCCCAGCCTGGCCGGGCCCCGTCTCGCCGCGCCGCGCGCGGCGCGGACACCCGACGGCGGCCCCCTGGTGGTGGCCGACCGGCTGGTCAAGGACTTCCCGTTGCCTCGCTCGGCCGGCGGCCGCCGGCTGCGGGCCGTGGACGGCGTCAGCCTCACCGTCGCGCGCGGCGAGACGTTCGCGCTGGTCGGCGAGTCGGGCTCGGGCAAGTCGACCACGGCCAGGATAGTGATGCGGCTGACCGCGCCCAGCTCGGGCACCGTGACGTTCGACGGGCTCGACGCCACCGCGCTCACCGGCGAACCTCTGCGCCGACTGCGCCGCCGGATGCAGATCGTCTACCAGAGCCCGTACGCCTCCCTCGACCCGCGCTTCACGGTGGCCGAGTCGATCGGCGAACCGCTGCGGGCCTTCCGGGTGGCCGGCCGACGCGAAAGGGCGCGCCGCGCCGCCGAGTTGCTGGAGCGGGTGGCGCTGCCGGCCAGTGCGCTGCGGCGCCGCCCGGCCGAGCTGTCCGGCGGCCAGCGGCAGCGGGTGGCGATCGCGAGGGCGTTGGCCCTCGAACCCGACCTGGTGGTGTGCGACGAGCCGGTCTCGGCGCTCGACGTGTCGGTGCAGGCCCAGATACTCGACCTGCTCGCCGAGCTCCAGCGTGAGCTGGGGCTCAGCTACCTGTTCATCTCCCACGACCTGGCCGTGGTGCGGCAGATCGCACACCGGGTGGGGGTGATGCGGGACGGCCGGCTGGTCGAGACCGGCACCACCGAGCGGATCTTCGACGAGCCCCACCACGCCTACACCGAGGAACTGCTCGCCGCCATCCCGGGAAGACGAACGGCCGGCCAACCCCGGTGAAGCGGAGTCCATACCTCTTCCGCAACCGCCCGCCCGGCTCTGTCGAGTTGGCCTCGCACGCGGATCGTGGCACAGCTCGACACCACTCCGCTCAACCGCCCGCGCCGTGAGGAACTCGACGCCCACCTGCCCGGCCCCGTCGAGGCGATGATCGCCTCCTACCGGGCCGGGACGGCGCAGTCACCGGCCACGCGGGTTTGACAGTTGTCGAACCCGCCGTCTGTCCCGCGGTGATGAACGACAGCCTGGGAACAGACCACACACCTCGACGTGCCGTCGCGCCGTCGGGGTGTTGTCGTTGCCAGCCTGCCTGAGCCCTCCACACGCGGCCCGCGTCGCCCCCTGAGGGCTCCTCTTCCGCGACGTTCTCCCCGCGTCCACGCGGTTCATCGAGAAACCGCCCTCTCCCTCTCGCCACCCCCCCCGCCAGGGGTAATCCGCGCGAACGGCATGGACACCACCTCCTCACCCGCCGACCGGAGCACTCCTTTCCGGCTTTCCTTCATGACCCATGCCGCGGACGTCGAGAACCCCCGCAGGGCATGTCGCGACAGCCTGGAACTGTTCACCATCGCCGACGAACTCGGCTTCGAGACCGGCTGGGGCCGGTTGCCGTCCCCCCGGTCTTCCTCCACCGCGCCTGCCGCCAGCTGGCTCTCATCGGGTGGTGTCGAGCAGGTTGGTGCCGAGTGGGGTGGTGGTGTGGAGAGCGGTGTTGTGGTGCCGCGTAGTGGTGGTGAGCCCGGCGGTGCGAAGGATGGTGGCGTGTTGGCTGGCGCTGGCGGGGGAGACGCCGGTGTGGCGGGCGAGTTCGGTGGTGGTGCAGCCGGGGTGGTGGGCGATGGTCCACAGGACGATGGCACGGGTGTGACCCAGGAGCGCCGTCAGGGACTGGGGCACGGTACTGAGGGCTTGTGCGGTGGTCGTGGGAGGCAGAAAGAGGCTGGCGTCGTGCGGAGCGGCGGGGTACGTGAGCCAGGGCTGGGGTTCGGCTTCGTCGTCAAGTGCCGGATAGACGGCTCCGAAGACGGTCGGGATCAGGAGTAGACCGCGCCCGGCGAGGTGGACGTCCCCATCGTTGCCGGAGGCCAAGGTGAGTTCGAGAACGGGGGGCTCCCACCGAATGTAGCGGGGGTTGAGCCCGGACAGCAGGGCGTGCAGTCCGCCGCGGGCGGCCTGGCGTTGGCGAAGTGCCTGGTCCGCGTTGGCGAGGGCGGTGATGCGCTGCTGGTAGGGAGCGATCACGTGTTGGTGGACATGGGCCGTGGCGTCGGCCAGTTCCAGCAGCAGTGCCTTGTCGCTGCCGAGCGCACGTGTCCACGCGGGCACGGGACGGCGAGGGCTGCGGTCGGCCCAGATCTCCATGTCCTTACGCACCCGCGCGGCGGGCATCGCCCGGATCCCGTCCAGTGCCCCCTCGACGCTGTCGGCGCTCGTATGGTCGAGGAAGCCCACACCCCAGCCCGTGGGCGGAATCAAGTCGAACAGCCGCCGCACCCTCGGCGACAGCCGCCGCAGAGACTCCCGGCGCCAGGCGACGAACCTGGTCGGATGGCTCCTCTCCTGCAGCAGTCGCAGCGCGATCTCCAACTCCAGCATGGGCCTGGGCCGCTCAGCCAACCGGGTGCGGGCCAGGTCCTCGGCAGTGAAGTGAACGCGTAACGACATAGCCCAGAAGCATGTCCAGGATGCCGTTATTCGGACCAGACCAAATCACGTCGATCCCCGCTCAGCGGTCCAGCCACCATCGAAAGGCACCGACCGAGGGGGAAACCCCAGAAGGCTCGGTCTCGTGCGTGGCGGGTGCGGCGGCACACGGAGGGGGCGTGCCGTCGCACTGCCCCTCACATCTCTCGACGGGTTCCCCGACCGGGGAAAACAACCTGGAGGACTCGCATGGAACGTGACAAGCAGCGTGGCCGCGTCCGCAACGTACACTTGCCGCGCCTGGCGGGGCGCCGGCACTGGCAAGTGTGATTACGTCAGCCGGAACCGCGCAGGCGGCGACACACCCAGAGCACCCACGCCACTTTCGACGGATGACGATGGGAACCGCTGTCCGAAGCTGTTTCGTCCTCCGGTGATGACGCCTCCAAGACCGGATTTGGACGGGCCCGCAGAAACGCGGTGGCCGGAACGGCCCTTCTGCGGACGCCCGTCCGACTCGCTCGATTCAGGAGGATGCCCCGGCGTCGTTGTCGACGGTCACGCGGACTGCCTGGCTCATCTGGACCACATCGACCGCGCCGCCTACCTGACAAGCCTTGCTCCGTGGGCGGACGTCGACCACCGCGGGACATCCTTCACGCCAGAACTGCTGCGCGAACTCCTCGAAGCCCTCAAGGATCCCGACACCAGCAGAGCCCGTTTCGGCCACGCGGGGTTCGACGGCGCGACCTTCACCGGCCGAGCCGCGTTCGACGATGCGACTTTCACGGGCCACGCCGGATTCAGGGAGGCGACCTTCACCGCCGACGCCGACTTCGCGAAGGCGACGTTCGCCCGCGCCGCCCGGTTCGACGACGCGACCTTCACGAACCGTGCTGAGTTCAGGAAGGCCACCTTCACGGGGCCCGCCTACTTCGACGACGTCACCTTCGCGCCGTACCCCTTCCTCCCGGCAGGGGCACGCTACCCAGTTGTTCCGCCACCCCGCAGACCCTTCCTCGACACATGACTCCAGGCAGACGGAGGTGGGCGACTCCCCGCTGTCGATGACAGGGTCTATCTCAGGTCCGGCGCAGCGCGGACCACTGCAGGACGGCGAAGCCGGCGACGGTCAACGCCTGCACGGGGATCCAGACGGCCCCGGCCATGGTCGGTTCGAACCAGAGCGTGAGTGCGGCGATGCTGAGAACGGCCCAGAGGAGATTCGCGTCGACGACGGCCTTCACGGGCTGTTGCGGCGGCTGCCGGCGGGTGGCGAGATAACCGACTCCGGCAGCGAACAGAGCGAGAAAGACACCCAGCCCGACCAGGACGGTCTTCTCGATCCCGAGCAGCCGACCCAGCGGTCCGGACGCCGCGACGTACGCCAGTCCGTTGACGCCGGTGGTGAGGGCGTCGAGAGCGAGGAACCGGCGCAGCATCGTCTGTGGCTCAGTGGTGCGGGAGATGCTGGCGAGCAGAGTTGCGGACATGGCGGATCGGCCTCCATCAAAGTCATGCGGGCTGGGTGAGGAACCCGAACTCGGACGGAGTCGCGTTGCCCGAGTTCCGGTACCGCAAGGGTGTCGAGCGAAGCGGGGGGCGTCGATTACGTGCGAGGTAATGGAGGCAGGGCTTCAGGCCCGATCGACCCACACGGACCGTCCTGCGATATCTGCGACCTGTCCCTGCTTTACGGTCTGCTGGGCATGGTGACAGCCGGCATGGCTGACCAGGTGCGATCAACGCAGTCCGGGTATTGATCGACATTTCGAGCACCGCATAGCGTCAGGATCGTGGAAACAACGCACCGGCCCGCCGCCCGGGTCATCTGTCTGGACGCTGCCCATCGCCTGCTTCTTCTGCGCTGGCGTGATCCGTTCGACGGGACGTGGCTCTGGGAGCCACCCGGTGGCGGTATTGAGCCGGGCGAGACGCCGCTGGTCACGGCACGACGAGAGCTGGCCGAGGAAACCGGACTCGACCAGGCTGCCGTGCTTGATCGGTCTGTGCCGGTCGACCGTGATTTTCAGTGGAACGGCAAGCGGTACGTCGGGACGGAGTACTTCTTCGTTGCGCGGTTCGCCGACGAGCAACCATCGCTCGTGCGGACCGGCCTGCTTCCCGATGAGCAGGTCAATCTGGACACGCACGTCTGGCTCGAATGGTCTGATCTGAGCTCGCTGTCAGACCCGGTTGAGCCGCCACAGTTGCTGGCCGTGCTCGGCACCCTGGTGCCAGACGGTCCGTGGCCTGATCGGGGCCGTGCATGACGGTCGAAGATCCGCTGAGGGGTGTGCCGCTGCTTGGCCGGCGCGTCCAGATCCGCCCGCCCCCCCGCAGACCACGTGCTGACATGGCGTATGCCTCCCGCAAGAACCGCGCCTACCTGCGCCGCCGCGGGATCCCCCGCACCATCCCAACAAGGCCGACCATGCGCGCAACCACCAGAAGCGCGGCTACCGCCCCGGCCGACCACCGCGAGCGCCACGCTGTCGAGTGCGGAATCAACCGACTTTAAAGGCACAGGGCGGTGGCCATGAGATACGACAAGCTCTCCGTCCGCTACGAGGCGACGGTGCTGGTCGCAGCCGTGAACGAGTGGCTGTGAGCAGCACCGTCGCAACGGCCCTCAGACGACGTCGAATTCGTTGCCCTCGGGATCCTGCATGGCCGCGGCGTACATCCCCATGTCCGGCTCATCCTTGAACCGCAGCACGGTGGCACCAGCTTTGACCAGCCGTTCCACCGTAGCCTTGACCCGCTGTGTGCGGACGTCCAGTGGGACGTCACGGCCCCCACCGACCTTCAGGTCGAAGTGCCACCGGTTCTTGGCGACCTTCGGCTCCGGAACCTGCTGGAACCACACCCTCGGTCCACGTCCCGCGGGATCAACGATCGACTCCGCAACATCCCCCGGACCAGCCGGCAACTCTTCCTCGGGCACCCCCACCGCCGCCCAGTAAGCACGCCACGTGGCGTGCCCGCCCGGCGGAGGCTCAACCACGTACCCCAGGGCCTCGGCCCAGAAAGTCACCATTCTCTGCGGATCGGAGCAGTCGATCGTCAGCTGTACTGTCATTTCCATGCTTGGAGCATCCCAGGTAGGACTGACAAACGATCGGTGGGCGATACGGACCACGGTCACGGTCAGCACGCCGTGGGTACCGGCTAACGACGCCTGGCACCGGTTCCCGCCCACCGCGGAGCCGTAGGCATACGGGTCGGCGGCGACCTGCTCGCTCTCCGCGTCGAACCGCCGACGCCGCTTCGGCGCCTCGTCCGAGCACTGGAGGCGGTAGCGGCGACTCATACGTCCAGGTCCTCCTCCAGACGAGGCCACCGCGGCTACTCCGGTGGCCCGAATGCGCGTGATCCTGCGCGCCGAACACGGCTCGACGCGGGCCGTCGCCGCCCGGCCCGGGCTCAGCCCCCGCACCGTGCAGCGCTACCGGCCGAGCCGGATCGGCCGCCCGGGCCGGCAGTTGGCGGCCGCGCTAAAGCGCGAGGCGCGCCGCAGCTAGCAGCCGCGGCTCCGACAGCGCGCGATCCGCCGCGCCACCCAGGCCGGCATCGCCGTGGAGACGAGGGCGAGGTTCGGGTTCACCGCCGCCCCCGGCTCCACCGACTACCCGAGGCTGCGCAGGATCACCGAAACCGTGGATCTCGGCGCGGCCGCCGCGCTGCTCGCCGCCCACCAGGCCGGCGCCGACGAGACCGAGCTGCGCGGCACCCTCGGGCAGGGCCTTGATGTCGAGATCACCAACATCGACTACCTCGACCTCAGCTGATAGCGGGTCCGCTCACGGCCGGAGCCGGCACCCGCTGTGGGTGCGGCCTCCGGTGCGCCCGATTGCTGGCTAAGGGGCTGCGCCGCTCCTGTGCCCGCCCCACCGGCATCCCGCCCCTGACCTGCGCTGGGGTCCACGCCGGGGCTCGACCATGCTCTCGGGTGACGGTGTTGGCCGTGGGCAGGCGAGGGGGCGAAGGTGGCACTGGACGTGTGGGCGTCCGCCTGGGTGGCGGATGCTGGTGGGTACTCCAACGCATGGGCCGGTGGCTGGAGTCAGCGACGCGATGTGGACGGCGAAGGATCCGGCCTGGCCCAGCGTCTTGTTGAGGACAGCGGTGGTTTCGGGCGTGCTGGATGTGCGGCGTCCTGTTCGCTTCTGATCTGGTGCTCATACGATGTCGGGCTACAGCGTGCCTGGATGTGAGGGGGAGCAAGGGTGATGGGGTTAAGGCATCAGGTCAGGCCGCTCCAGCCACAAGATCCTCGGGAGGTTTCGGGGTACCCGCTGCGTGGGCGGCTCGGGGCTGGAGGAATGGGCACGGTCTATCTCTCTGAGACGCGGGGCGGGCAGCCAGTAGCGGTGAAGGTGGTGCACGCACAGTTGGCTGAGGATCCCTTGTTTCGACGGCGGTTCGAGCAGGAGGTCAACGCGGCGCTACGTGTGCGCGGCCGCTATCTCGTGCCGGTCCTGGACAGCGACACCGCGGGAGCCGTCCCCTGGGTGGCCACCAGCTATGTGCCTGGTCCGTCATTGGCGTCAGCAGTGGCCACAAGTGGCCCGCTTCCGCCCCAGACGGTACTACTGCTGACCGCCGGCATCGCGCACGCGTTGACGGCCATCCACGACGCCGGCGTGGTCCACCGAGACCTCAAGCCCGGCAACGTGCTGCTCGCCGAAGACGGGCCGGCCGTCATCGACTTCGGTATCGCGCGGGCGGCCGACGCCACGTCGTTGACGGGTACGGATGTGCGCGTGGGCACGCCGGCGTTCATGGCACCGGAACAGATCGAGGGCGGCGCCCCGGCGACCCCAGCGCTGGACATCTTCGCGCTGGGCCTCACGGCCTACTTCGCCGCGACCGGGACTCACCCGTTCGGAGAGGGGGCGGCGTCCTCGCTGCTCTACCGCATCGTCAACGGGCAACCAGACATCTCCGCCTGCCCGCCCGGGCTGCGGGAACTGATAGGTCCTTGCCTGGCCAAGGACCCAGCGGCCCGACCGACGCCCTCCGACATCGTGGAAACGTGCCGGAGGCTGGGCGAAACGATGGGGTTGGCCAGTCCGCTCCCGTCAGCAGGATGGTTCACCGCTCCGTACACGACCGTCTCTGCCGTCCCCACACCCCCGCGAGTCCCCCCGTTCGTGCCGCCGCATGTGATGTCAGCTCCCACGCCTACACCACTCACCCAGTACCCGACCGGAACCAGAAGGCCGAGCTATCCACCGGCGACCAGGCACGGCAGCCGCGCCGCAACCTCGGCGATCACGCTGGCACTACTGTCTCTGCCGGGGCTCCTGTACCTGGCCTATCTGATAACCGAGTTCCAACGCTTCTCCGCGGGGCCGCCCGTAGTGGTACCGGTGTATCTGACGTTGGGCGTGACGGAGATGATCGCATTCCTCATAGGGGCGCTCCTGCTGTCCCAGCACGCGATGGTTGGGCGCTGGATGATCGTGGTGGCAGGCGGCGTGGTGGCTCTACAGGGGGCGGGTTCCATCCCGATCTTCTTCTTTACCGGCGGAGACCTGGCGTTCGAGCCACCGCCCTCCCTGCCCGCCTATTCCGTCATCTTCTTCGTCGTCATGCCGCTGATAGCCGCTCCGGCACTCGCAGCCGCGATCACAGCCGCGCATCCGTCCACCGGCCGCTGGTGCCTCTCGGTAGCCGGACCGGCCGTGCCACCAGGCCTTCGTTAGCGGAGGACGGCGCGTGGAGCGCCACATGAGCGCCTCGTAGGTATGGTCGGCCCGCCGGGGCCGCGAAACCGCAGGTCAACCGCAAGGATGAGTGCCGGCGGGGCACAGGGGCGGCACATACTCAAGCACAGGGGCAGCACATACCCGCAGGCCGCTTCCGCCGACCGCGGGTCTGCCCAGGGGGTGTTCCTTGTCCCTTCGGTAGCGGGGCGGGTGGTCGTGCCCCCCGACGTCGTGTGCTCGTTGGATCGACTGGGTGGCATCGCTTCGGCGTGTCCGAGTTCGCGGGCTGGGCTTCCGCTCAGGCCCGCCAGCATCGGGCTTGTTGCGCCGACGGGCTTGCCCGTATCCAGCACAGCATCCGAAGGAGCGTTCGATGTCCGACACATACGTCTTCGTCAACGGCAACAAGGCCGAGGTCAGTCTCCCCGCCGGCGCCGACGTCCACGTCAAGGTGAAGACCAATTCGAAGCACACCCAGCAGGTGCGCCTCGGCAGGGCGGACGGCTCTGTCGACCACACCTACAGCGGGTCGGGAGACAGCAACACCGTCATCGGGAACAACCGCATCACCGCTGATGGGAAGCAGCTGTACTCCGCCACCTTCGAGTACAGCGATGGCGACGGCGCGATGCAGCCGAGCAAGCTCAACAGCGGCGGCCCCTACGACATCGGCGAATACCACATCATGGTGGTCGTCGCCGAGAACGGCGACGACGCCGACTACAACGACTCCATCCTCGAGTTCAGCTGGCACACGCCGAAGGCGTGACGCCTGAGCCTGCCGTCGCCACGGCTGAGGCGGACGAAGGGCGACGGCAGGCTGTACTCGCCCGGACCACAAAGGGACGCGAGGAAACCCAGCTGGTCGGTTCGCCGGGCCCACGACGCCGGAGGTCGGCGCAAGGATCGGCGCCGGCGGGACACGGAGGCGGCACATACCCGAAAGCTCGCATACCGCGACGTATCCGGCGGTGTCGAATCGTCGGTGAATCCGGCTCGCCGCAGCGCCTCCATGAGGGCGGCCCCGGCCCCGGCCCC
>NZ_SMKI01000129.1 GCF_004348415.1 Streptomyces hainanensis | reverse complement strand
CCGTCCAGCTGTTCGGTCTCGATGACCAGACCGCCGTCGACCTGCGCCTGCCCGTACGTGCCGTGCCCCTGGCCACGGGCGGCGACCTGGATGCGGTACGCGTTGCAGAACCTGAGGTACGCGGCAGGGGCCCCGACTGGGCGGCGGTGCCGGCCGGTCGGGGCCCTGCGGGATGGAACGGGTCGTGGACGGGGTCAGCGCCGGCGGGCCGCCGCCTCCTTCACCAGGGCCTCGGCCTCCCGCGTCACCGCCCGCGCGTGCTCGTTCTCGGCGGACTTGTCCTTCTCCGGCACCACGAACCGGTAGCCGACGTTCCGCACCGTGCCGATCAGCGACTCGTGCTCGGGGCCCAACTTGGCCCGCAGCCGCCGGACATGGACGTCGACCGTCCGCGTGCCGCCGAAGTAGTCGTAGCCCCAGACCTCCTGGAGCAGCTGCGCCCGCGTGAAGACCCGGCCGGGGTGCTGCGCCAGGTACTTGAGGAGCTCGAACTCCTTGAAGGTCAGGTCGAGGACCCGCCCCTTGAGCTTGGCGCTGTACGTCGCCTCGTCCACCGAGAGGTCGCCGTTGCGGATCTCCATCGGGCTGTCGTCGTTGGTCAGCTGCTGGCGGCCGGTGGCCAGCCGCAGCCTGGCCTCCACCTCGGCGGGGCCCGCGGTGTCGAGGACGACGTCGTCGACGCCCCAGTCCGCCGTGACGGCGGCGAGGCCGCCCTCGGTGACGATCAGCAGCAGCGGGCAGCCGGGGCCGGTGGAGCGGAGGAGCTGGCAGAGCGAACGCACCTGCGGGAGGTCCTTGCGGCCGTCGATGAGGATGACGTCGGCGCTGGGGGCGTCCACCAGTGCGGGGCCCTCGGCTGGTGCGACGCGCACGTTGTGCAGGAGCAGTTCGAGGGCCGGGAGCACCTGCGACGACGGCTGGAGGGCGTTGGTCAGGAGTAGCAGTGAGCTCATTCGGGGGGCGTTCCTTCCTCAGTCCTGGCGCGGGGACGATTCGAGCGGCTCTGCCCAGAAAGCGCGAAAGGACCCGGGATGGCTTCAGTGCCCGGATCCTTCTTTGGCCAGCAGCATAGCCGAAACATTTCACCTTGCGCAGGGGCGCGGATCACACTGGCTGCTCGCATCCCCGTGGGCCGGCGCGTGCACGCGTGCGCCCGGAGTCCATCATGGTGCGGCACACCACGTGCGCGCGGCAGGACGCGGGACAGCGGAGAAGAGGGAGTGGCCGGATGGCGAGCGGCACGATCCGTTACTGGGCGGCGGCGAAGGCCGCCGCCGGAACGGCGGAGGAGGCGTACGAGGCCAGCACGCTCGCCGGGGCGCTGGAGGCGGCCAGGAGCCGGCACGTCGACCGGCCGGACTTCGCGCGGGTACTCGAACGCTGCTCCTTCCTGGTGAACGGCGAGCAGGTGGGCTCGCGCGACCACGGGACGGTCCCGTTGCCCGAGGGCGGCACGGTCGAGGTGCTGCCACCCTTCGCGGGCGGTGCCCGGTGAAGCCGAACCGGCCCAGAACCCATGAGGCGGATGTGACAGAGGTGAACGTGGTGGTGAACGTGCCCACCGGCCAGGACGGCCAGGACGAGCAGGGCGGTCAGGACGGCGAGGCCCGGGCGGCCGGCCGGCACCGGGCGCGGTCGCCGATCATCAGCCCGGGCGTCCAGCCGGCGCTGCTGACCATGGCGCTGGCCGGCGTCTTCGCGGCCACCGCGCCGCTCGACCGGTGGGCCCTGCTGCCGGCGCTCGTGGTGCTCCAGGCGGTGACGGCGGCCGGCTGGTTCCGGCTGAACGGCATGTGGCCGGCCAGGCAGGGCATCGCCCTGGCCTTCGCCGGCGGCCTGGCGGCCGACGCGGCGCTGCTGCTCGTCGTGGACGAGGGCCAGGAGCCGGAGGCGCTGCTCGCGGTGCTCGGCGTGTGGTTCCTGCTGGTGCTGGTGCTCCAGCTGCGCCACCACGGCTCGGCGGACGAGCGGCTGGACTCGCTGACCGCGACGGCCGCGGCCACCCTGCTCACCGGCGTGGCCACCGGCTATCTGGCCGCCACCGCGATCTCGGGCGACGCGGTGGCGGTGACGATGTGCGGGGTCGCGGCCGCCACCTGGTTCGCGGCGTTGCGGCTGCCGTTCGTCTGGCCGGTGCTGGCGCTGGGCGCGGCGGCCGGCGCGGGCGCGATCGCCGAGCCGTTGACGGACCTCGGCACGGACGCGATGGCGTTCGCGGCGGCCGGCGGCGTCTCGGCGCTGATCGGGCTGCGGGTGGCCAGCTACGACTTCCCCTCCCGCTTCGTCCACTTCACCGCGGGCGTGGCGCTCCCCCTGACCATGGCGGCCCCGGCCGCCTACCTGCTGGGGCTGGCCCTGCTGTGACACCGGGAGCGACGGCCCGGCGCCCCGGTATGCCCGTGTAACGGGCGTGCTGCAAGCCCCGACCCACCCCCCGGCGGCGCGTTCGCGCGCGTTACGCTCGCGACACCTCGCACCGACGACCACGGGCGACCACGCGTGTCCACGTGACCACGTGTCCCGAATGACCATGGGGGAAACAGACCCGATGCGCGCACTGCGGATAAGTCTGATCGTGCTCGGCGTACTCGCCGTGCTCGCCGTCATCGCCGACCGGGTGGCGGTCCGCTTCGCGCAGAGCGAGGTCGCCTCCCAGGCCAGGACCAGCCTGGGGCTCACGTCGGAGCCGAGCGTGACCATCAACGGTTTCCCCTTCCTCACCCAGGCGCTCGGCCGCGACCTGAACCACGTGACGCTCGGCCTCGACGACTACCAGGCCGAGGTCGACGGTCAGGCGCTGACCATCTCGGAGCTCTCCGCCGACCTGCGCGACGTGGAGATAGCCGGCGACTTCTCCGGTGCCACGGCCGAACGGGCCGAGGGCGACGGCCTGATCTCCTACGAGGAGATGACCAGGGCCTACGGGGAGCTGCTGGCGGTCAGCGACTCCGGGTTCGGCGTCGAGTTCGGTTACACGGGCGACGGCCGGCTGCTGCTGACCCTCCAGGCCACCGCGTTCGGGCAGACCGTGGACGTGGGCGAGGTGCCGGGCGAGCTGGTGCTGGAGGACGAGGCGGTGCGGCTCCAGGTGAACGAGGACGACATACCCGACGTCGGCGGGGCCGATGTCCAGAGCATGATCCGCGAGCAGTTGGACACCGGTCGCACCATCACGGGGCTGCCGGACGGGGTGGACCTCGACACGGTGGAGCCCACCGAGGACGGCGTGCGGATCACGATCAGCGGCGCCAACGTGAGCCTGGGCTGACCCCCGGCGTCCGGACGCCGGACGCCAGGAAAACACCGACCGTTCCACTTCGCGGTCACCTACGTCTCAGCATCCGGAACGGCCGTGACATAACCGGCATCCGACCGGTTACGATCGCCCCCATGACGCGACAGGCTGCGGGCACCCCGGCCGGGGGCCTCACCAAGCGACGGGCGGTCGACCTCTGCCGCGTCGCCGCCATGCTCTGTCGCCACGTCGGCTGACGGCCACCCCCTTTCCGCGCGGCGTCGCCGCGCTGCGCGCTCTCCCCGCGCCCGGGTGCCACCCGCGCTCCCGGGGCGCCATCCCACCGCAGATCACACAGATCCCGCAGGTCCCCGCAGATCGCTGAAGGAGAACAGCATGAGCCGCAGTGACGTCCTGGTGGACGCCGACTGGGTGCAGGAGCACATCGACGACGCGAAGGTGGTGCTCGTGGAGGTGGACGAGGACACCTCCGCCTACGAGAAGAACCACATCAGGAACGCCGTCCGGATCGACTGGCGGCAGGACCTCCAGGACCCGGTCCGGCGCGACTTCGTCGACCAGGCCGGTTTCGAGGCGCTGCTCTCGGCCAGGGGCATCGCCAACGACGACACCGTGGTGCTCTACGGCGGCAACAACAACTGGTTCGCGGCCTACGCCTACTGGTACTTCAAGCTGTACGGCCACGAGGACGTCCGCCTGCTGGACGGCGGCCGCAAGAAGTGGGAGCTGGACGCCCGCGAGCTGGTAGACGAGGTGCCGAGCCGGGCGGCCACCGAGTACCGGGCCAAGGAGCAGGACTCCTCGATCCGCGCCTTCCGCGACGAGGTGGTGGCGGCCATCGGGAACAAGAACCTGGTCGACGTCCGCTCCCCCGACGAGTTCGTCGGCAAGCTGCTGGCCCCCGCCCACCTGCCGCAGGAGCAGTCCCAGGTGGCCGGCCACATCCCGTCCGCGCGCAACATCCCGTGGTCGAAGTCGGCGAACGACGACGGCACCTTCCGCTCCGAGGACGAGCTGACGGAGCTGTACCAGGGCGAGGGCGTGGACCTGGGCCAGGACACCATCGCGTACTGCCGGATCGGCGAGCGGTCGGCGCACACCTGGTTCGTGCTGCACGAGCTGCTGGGCGTGCCGAACGTCAAGAACTACGACGGTTCCTGGACCGAGTACGGCTCGCTGGTCGGCGTGCCGGTCGAGACCGGCCCCGCCAAGTAAGGGAGAGACAGCGATGTGCGGAGCGAAGACGGGCGGCCCCGACGCCGCCGGGATCAAGGCCGGTGAGACCACCATCCAGGGTGCGGTCACCCGGGACGGCGAGCCGGTGACCGGGTACGTCCGGCTGCTGGACAGCGGTGGCGAGTTCACCGCCGAGGTGCCGACCTCGGCGACCGGCCAGTTCCGCTTCTACGCCGCGGAAGGCACCTGGACCGTGCGCGCCCTGGTGCCGGGCGCCACGGCCGACCGCACGGTGGTCGCCCAGCAGGGCGGCCTGACCGAGGTCGTCATCGCCGTCTGACGGATGGTGCGCCACGCACCACGGAGGCCGCGCCCGGCTCGGGCCGCGGCCTCCGTTTCTCCCCCGTTGACGACGGACAGTCCCGCTGTCCGTGAAGGCTCGTCGACGATTCTCCACGCAGCTTCAGTGGACGTAGGTATCAGTAGACGAGGGCTCGCACACCGTCCGGCATGATCTCGCTCACGAACACCTGAGCGCCGGCGATCCGCACCCCGTCGAGCACATCCTCCTCCTTGATCCCCCTGCGGGCGGCGCACTGCGTGCACAGAGTGATCCGCCCCCCCGATTGGATACCGGCGATCAGGTCGGACAACGGAGCCGCGTGCGGCAGCTCGAACTCGTCCGCACGCCCAGGGAGGGCGAACCACGCCGACTCCCCGGTCAGCCACAGCGAGACCTCGATCCCGCTGGCGGCGGCCACCGCCGCTACCGTGAAGGCCTGCGAACAACGCTCGGGGGCGTCGGCACCGGCCGTCACCTTGATCACCAGTTTCTCAGCCATGCCGTCACCGTAGCTCGGCTACGATGCGGCGGAACTAACGGGACGTACCACAAATCCCGCAGACCCAGTCACCCTGTGGGCCCTGGTGCATCGTCCCGCCACAGTTCGGACAATTCATGATCACATCCTTTCCACGCCCTTAGACGCGCGAAGGCTCAAATGCGTTCATCCGCAGTGATCACAAAACGGTCAAGGGCGCATGCAAGCGGCGAGCCTCACTCGGCCTACCCTCACTGAGCCTTACCCGAAGGCGGCCACTAGACTCACGGTGCAAGGTAACGACCGGTCCAAGGAGGGCCCGTGCTCGAGGCATTCTTCATCACCCTGATGGCGCTGGTCGTCGTGGGGTCCGCAGCCTTCGCAGGCCTGGTCGTGAAGAAGCTCTACCAGGGCCAGCGCTGAGCCGATGATCGAGATCCCAGCGGACCTCCATCCCTCGCTCGTGCCGCTCGCCTTCCTGCTCGGCACCTGGCAGGGCGCCGGAGTGGCGGAGGGCTTCGAGCCCCCGGCGGGCGAAGGGCAAGAGGGCACCGACAGCGGTGCGTGCAACTTCGGCCAACAGGCCACCTTCTCGCATGACGGTCGTGACTTCGTCGAGTACGTCTCCCACACATGGCGGCTGGACGACGAGGGCAACCGGCTTGGCCCCCTGGAGTCGGAGCACGGCTACTGGCGCGTCAGGGACCGGCAGATCGAGATCGTGATGATCCGCGACCAGGGCGTCGCGGAGATCTGGTACGGCGAACTGGCCGACGGCAAGCCGCAGATCGACCTCGCCACCGACGCCGTCGCCCGCACCCCCGAGTCCCCCGCGTACTCCGGCGGCAAGCGCCTCTACGGCTACGTCAACGGCGACCTGATGTGGGTCGGCGAGAAGAAGGCCACCCCGGAGTCCCCGCTGCGCCCCTACATGTCGGCGCAGCTGAAGAAGGCGGTGGACCCCCGGGAGTGGGTCGCCGACCTCAAGGACCTCCCGGACGACGGCATCGCCTTCTTCCGCTGACGCGTCCCGCCTCCCGCCGGACCCGCCGGACCCCGTCGGCTAGATGGTGCGCAGCGCGCCGCCGTCGACGGGGATGATCGAGCCGGTGACGTAGCCGGCCGCCGGCGAGAGCAGGAAGGCGGCGGTCCTGCCGAACTCGGCGGGTTCGCCGTAGCGGGCCAGCGGGATGGCCGCCACCGCGCGCTCCCTGGCCGCCGGGCCGAAGGCCGCGTCCAGGTCGTGCATCCGGTCGGTGGCGATGCGGCCGGGCAGCAGCCCGAAGACCCGCACCGCGCGCGGCCCGAACTCGTCGGCCAGGTCCTTCGCCACCATGGCGAGGCCGGGCCGCAGCCCGTTGGAGATGCCGAGGCCGGCGATCGGCGACCGCACCGAGGTGGAGAGCACCAGCGCGACGGCGCCGCCCCGCTCGTCCTCGGCGAGCCGCCCGGCCACCGTGCGCGCCCCGCGCACCGCGCCGAGGAAGACGGTCTCGAACGCCGCCCGCCACTGCTCGTCGGTGGCGCTCGCCGCGGTGCCGGGCGGCGGGCCGCCGACCGAGATCAACGCGCCGTCGAGCCGGCCGAACCGCTCGTGGGCCAGCGCGACGAGCCGCTCGGCCGCCGAGGCGTCGGCCAGGTCCGCGACCTCGCCGACGGCGACGGCGGGCCCGAGCCGGTCCACGGCGGCCGCCACGTTCCCCTCGTCCCTGGCCGCCAGCACCACTCTGGCGCCGTCGGCCACCAGCGCCTCGGCGGTGGCGTAGCCGAGGCCCTTGCTGCCGCCCGTCACCACGTAGACCCGATCGGCGAGGCCGAGATCCATGTGCGCGCTCCCTTCGCTCCGGTCACTCCGGTGTCGGCCATCCTGCCAGGGGGCGCGGGTCAGAACGCCGCGCGGACCTCGCCGACCTCGGCGCCACCGCCGTGGATCGGCTCGGCCGGCACCGCCGAGGCGTCGACGCCGAGCCGGCGCAGCGCGGCGGCGAGCACCGGGCCGCGGGCCCGGGCCGCGCCGTCCTCGATCTTGAGCGCGACGGCCCGGCCGTCCGGCAGGGCGAGCGCGTGGACGCCCTCGGCGCCCATCTTGGACAGCGCGCCGGGCAGCCCGCGCATCACCAGGGTGTCGAGCCGCCCGGTGCCGGCGACGTACTCGGGGTGGGCGCGCATCGCGTCCGCCACCCGGCGCTCCCGGGTGCCGGGGGCGGCGAGCACGAAGGCGCGGAAGGCGCGGGCGAGACCGGTCAGCGAGAACGCGAGCAGCGGCGCGCCGCAGCCGTCCACGGCGGTGTGCGCCACCGGCTCCCCGGTGGTCGCCTCGACGGTCTCGGTGACCAGCCGCTGGAGCGGGTGGTCGGGGTCGGTGTAGGAGGCGACGGGCCAGCCGCGGGTGACGCAGGCGGCGAGCATGGCGGTGTGCTTGCCCGAGCAGTTCATGGCCACCCTGCTGTGCTCGGGGCCGTCGGGCGGGCAGCGCAGCGCGTCCTCGGTGAGGCCGTGCTCGGCCAGCAGGGCCCGCACCAGCTCCTGGTGGAAGGGCTCGCCCGCGTGGCTGGCGGCGGCGATCGCCAGCCGCTCGTCGGCGAGCTCGACGCCGGCCCGCAGCACGGCGACGGCCTGCATCGGCTTGCTGCTCGACCGGGGGTAGAAGGGACCGGTGACGTCGCCGAGTGCCAGTTCGACGGTGCCGTCGGCGGCCAGGATCACCAGCGAGCCGCGGTGCCTGCCCTCCACCAGGCCGGAGCGGACCACCTCCGCCAGTACGGGAACGTCGACGGTCGCGGCTATGTCGGACGGCGGCATGCGGGGGCCTTTCTCGGCGTGGTGCGCTGGTGCGGTGGTGCGGTGGTGCGGTGGGGTTCAGGCGAGCAGGTCGTCCACCTGCGCCTCCCCCTCACGGTACCGGCGGGCGATCTCGGAGCCGCAGCCGTCCGCCGTGCGGTGCAGCGCCTGGCGTCTGCGGGACACCTCGGCCTCCCAGCGGGCCAGTCGGGCCAGTGCGTTGTGCAGCACCTCGTCGCTGAGCCCTCCGAGGTTGGAGAGCTCGACCTCGCCCAGCATCTCCTCGGCCAGCCGCCGGTACTCCTCGCTGGCGGGCGTGGAGAGCGTCACATGGCGGGCGGAGGAGCGGTGCTGCGACGGGCCGTCCGCGAGGATGCGCGGCAGCTGGTCGAGCAGCCTGGCCTCGGGGACGATCCGGCGGCGGCGTTCCGCCTCCAGGATGTCGATCCGCCCCTGCAACAGCCGGCGGACGAAGCTGAGATCGGCCTCCTCGCGCTGTGCGGAGCGGCGCAGTTCGCGCAGCTCGGCCAGCGACAGTGCCCGCAGATCGGGCTGGACGTCACGCCACAGGGCGCCCGGTGTGATCATGCGGTTTTGTCCCCTCATCCCCATTTCGGTGCGGTGGCGCGCGGTACGTACCCCGTGGCACGCATCGTGTCACTGTGTACCCATCGTGCGCAGCGCTTTGGCACCCATCCGGATGGCTCCGGCTCGCGGCACCCGCTGGCGGAACGTTCCGGCATCATGGGCGGCATGCGAGCGGTGGTGCAACGGGTCGACGGCGCGGCCGTCGAGGTGGCCGGCGAGACGGTCGGTGAGATCGTGGGCGAGGGTCTGTGCGTGCTGGTCGGCGCCACGCACACGGACACCGCTGAGACGGCGGCCAGGCTGGCCCGCAAGCTGTGGACGCTGCGGGTGCTGGAGGGCGAGAAGTCCTGCTCGGACGTGGGGGCGCCGCTGCTGGTGGTCTCCCAGTTCACTCTCTACGGTGACGCCCGCAAGGGCCGCCGCCCCACCTGGCAGGCGGCCGCCCCCGGCGAGGTCGCCGAGCCGCTGGTGGACGCGGTGGTGGCCGAACTGCGGGCGCTCGGCGCGACCGTGGCCACCGGCAGGTTCGGCGCGAGGATGCGGGTGTCCCTCACCAACGACGGGCCGTTCACGGTGCTGCTGGAGGTCTGACGCGCGGGGCGCGCGCCGGGTCGTGGGAGGCCGAGTGCCCCGCCGGCCGCCTGCCGCGGGCACCGGACGGCCCGCGGTCGCCCGCCGGCTCCCCCGGCGGAGCGTCGGCGCTACGGCTCGACGACGACCTCCTGGGCGGCCGGCGTGGAGCCGGCCAGCAGTTCGGCGTCGACCGGCACGTTCCGCTTGACCAGGGCGAGCGCGATCGGGCCCAGCTCGTGGTGGCGGGCCGAGGTGGTGACGAAGCCGAGCTGGCGGCCCTCCTGGCCGTCGGCGGCGAGCCGGACGGGGTCGCCGTGCTCGGGGATGGTGACCTCGCTGCCGTCCAGGTGCAGGAAGACCAGGCGGCGCGGCGGACGGCCCAGGTTCTGCACCCGGGCCACGGTCTCCTGGCCCCGGTAGCAGCCCTTGTGCAGATGCACCGCCGTCTCCAGCCAGCCGAGCTCGTGCGGGATGGTGCGGTGGTCCGTCTCCCGGCCGAGCCGCGGCCGGTGCGCCTCGACGCGCAGCGCCTCCAGGGCCAGCGCGCCGGCCGGCGAGCCGACGCGCTCGGCGAACCCCGCGAGGCCGGCGCGCGGCAGGAACAGCTCGCGCCCGTGCGCCACCTCCCGCGCCACCACGCCGGGCGGGGCGGGGGCGATGGAGCCGGCCGGCAGCCACACCACGGCGAACTCGGCGGTGCGGTCGGCGACCTCGACCCGGTAGAAGAACTTCATGCTCTCCAGGTAGCCGACCAGGGCGGGGGCCGCGCCCGGCTCGGTGTGCAGCCAGACCGTCTCGCCGTCGTCCACCAGGTAGAGCGCGTGCTCGATGTGGCCCTTGGCGTCGAGGATCAGCGCCTCGGTGGCGTGCCCGGGCCGGAGCTCGGTGACGTGCTGGGTGATCAACAGGTGGAGCCAGGCGAGCCGTTCGGGGCCGCCAACGGTGACGACGTCCCGGTGGGAGAGGTCGACGAACCCCTCGCCCCTGGCGAGCGAGCGCTGCTCGCGGAACAGATCCCCGTAGTGCGCGGCCACCCCCGCGTCCTGGCCCTCGGCGGGCACGGCACCTGGCAGGGACAGCAACGGGCTGGCATAGGACGACATGCCTCCAGCGTACGGCGGCCGGGACCCGTCCCAGGGCCTAGCCGTTGCGGGCCTGGCAGTCCCGGCAGCGGCCGAAGATCGCGAAGTGCTTCATGTCGGTGTCGAAGCCGAACCGCTCGCGGAGCCGGGCCGCGAAGGGGGCCGCGAGGTCCACGTCCGCCTCGACGACCTTCTCGCAGTCCCGGCACATCAGGTGCATGTGGTGGTGCCGCTCGGCGAGGTGGTACGTGGGGGCGCCGTGGCCGAGGTGGGTGTGCGAGACCAGCCCGAGCTCCTCCAGGAGCTCCAGGGTCCGGTAGACCGTCGAGATGTTCACGCCGCCCGCGGTACGGCGCACCTCGGTGAGGATGTCCTCGGGCGTCGAGTGCTCCAGTCTGTCGACAGCCTCCAGCACCAGCTGCCGCTGCGGGGTCAGCCGGTATCCGCGGTTGCGCAGATCGGTCTGCCAGTCGGTGCTCGCCACCCGGCCCAGTGTAGGCGGAGAGAAGGGCACGGACCCCGCCCGAGGGGAATCGGCGGGGTCCGTGCGGGAGGCGTTACTCATCCTGCGGCCTCGAATGTCAAGCCACCGTAAGTGCCTCCGGGCCGGTCGTGATCGCGGCAGCCGTTTTCGGCACCGAGTAGCCGCGGTCACGGAAGGGCCCACGGGCAGCCTAGTCGTTTCGGCGCCGCGGCGACGATCTTGGCCGGGACCGCGACAGAGCTGTGAACGGATCGGTACCAGCGCGTCGCGTGGCGCGGGGAAACACTCGGGGAAAATCCTTGGCCAGCGATCCGGGGCGGGACGTAGCCTCGGCCGCATGGCCCTTGAGATTCGCGACGTCGCCAACAGTGCCGACGACCAGGACGCCTGGTTCCGTGCCGTCTACACCGGATTCCTGACCGCGGAGCCGCCGAGCGCGGAGAACCTGGCGGAGCGGCGGGCGCGGAGCGACATGTCACGGGCCAGGGGCGCCTTCGACCGCGACCGCTGCGTGGCCACCTTCCGCAGCTTCGCCCAGGAGCTGACGGTGCCGGGCGGCGCCGTGGTGGCGGCCGACGCCGTGTCCGGCGTGACCGTGACGGCGACGCACCGGCGGCGCGGGCTGCTGAGCCGGATGATGGGCGCCGACCTGGCGGCCGCCAAGGAGCGCGGCGACGTGGTGGCCACGCTCGCCGCCGCCGAGTACCGGATCTACGGCCGGTACGGCTTCGGCCCCGCGGCCGTGCTCACGGACCGCCGGGTGGACAGGCCCCTGGCAGGTCTCGACCCGCGCTGGACGCTGCCCGAGGCCGAGGGCACCGTGGCGTTCGTCGACGGGGCGGAGGTCCGCAAGGAGGGTCCCGGGGTGCACGACCGGTTCCGGCGCACCCGGGCCGGCGCCGTCGACCTCAACTCGACGTTCTGGGAGCGGCAGACCGGCGAGCTGCGCTGGGAGCCGGGCGGGTGGAAGGAGCCCTTCTACGCGCTGTTCCGCGATCCGGCGGGGGTGGCGCAGGGCATCGTCGTCTTCGACGTCCAGGACGTCTGGAAGGCCGGCCAGCCCGCCAACGTCGCCAGGATCCGCAAGTTGTACGCCGCGACGCCGGGCGCCGAGCGGGCGCTGTGGCGGTTCCTGCTCTCCGTGGACTGGGTGACCGAGCTGCGCGCCGACGAGCACGACCCGGACTCGCTGCTGCCGCTGCTGCTGCCGAACGCCCGCGCGGCGGCGATCACCGGCGAGTCGGACCTGCTGTGGATCAGGCCGCTCGACGTCCCGGGGATGCTCACCGCCCGTCGTTACTCGGCCACCGGAGCGCTCGTGCTGGACATCCGCGACCCCCTGGGGCTGTCCGACGGGCGCTACTTGTTGGACGTCTCGGAGGCCGGGGCGAGTTGTGCGCCGACGACCAGGAGCGCCGATCTGACGCTGGACACCGGCACGTTGTCGAGCATTTACCTCGGTGACGCCTCCGCGGCGCGGCTGGCCGACGCCGGCCTGCTGGACGCGGAAACGACGGGAGCGCCGGACCGCGCGGACTCGCTGTTCCGCACGGGCCGACGCCCTTGGTGCCCGGACACCTTCTGATTCGCTACGCGGTCCGCACCGTCGTCAGACCGCTACCACGACCAACGTCACCAGCACCGTCGTGCCCACGCATGCGCAGGTGAAATTGCGCTTGCGCAGCCCTGTCCGCAGGATCAGGAGGCCGATCAGCCCCGGCAGACCCCACTGGATGTCGACTGCCCGCTCCACCGCGATGCCGAGGGCAGCCAAGGCGATCGTCGAAACCATCGTGACCTCTCCTCACATCACGTCAACCCGGGAGAACTTCCCGGAAGTTGTCTAAGTTGTACGCCAACTATACGCTTGTTTTCCCCAGTTGGCGGCCAACTAGAAACGTCCTCTTATCAACCTTCCGGATCTGGCCGAAAGTTGTATGGTGACGGCGTGAGTCAGGAGATCGCCCCGGAAAGCGATGCCCCGCAACACCCCGGTGACCTGCTCTCTCCAGACCACCTGGCGGGGGTGTTGCGTGACCGGATACGCAAGGGGGAGCTGCGACAGAACGCCCGGCTGCCCACCCAGCGCGCTCTGGTGGAGGAGTTCGGCACCAACCGGACCACCGTGCGCCAGGCACTGGCCATCCTGGAGCGGGAGGGCTACGTCAGCACCAGGGGGCGCGGCGCGCCGGCCCTGGTGGCCGCGCCGAGCCGGGACAGCCCACGCCCGGCCAGCGCCGAGGTGGCCGACCGGATCGCCGTCGCCTTCCACGCCGAGGACATCTCGATCGACGCGTTCTGTCTCACCACCGAGACCCTGAACTCGGCGCTCGCCGGCCCGCTGATCGCCATCTCGGCGGGCGAGTTGACGCCCCGCTCGATCTCCATCCGGGTGCTGCTGCCCAACCCGGACGCGCCGCTCGCCTACCCCCGGCTGGTCTCCGACCCCTCGGACCGCCGCCCCCTGGCCCGGCTGCGACAGATCACCCGCACCTTCTCCACCTCGCTGCGCCACCAGCTGACCTCGCTCGGCGAGATGCGGCTCGTCCCCAAGGTCAACGTCGAGATCAGGGCCGTGCCCATCACTCCCGTGCAGAAGCTCTATCTGCTCAACGGCACCGAGGTGCTCAGCGCCTACTACCAGGTAGTGCCGCGGGTGGTGGAGTTCGAGGAGCAGCAGATGGAGATCTACGACGTCCTGGGCCTCAACTCCAAGGTTTTCAGGTCCTCCTCCGACACCGCGTTTGTTGAAGAGTCACAGCAGTGGTTCGAGTCCCTCTGGTCAACGCTTGCCCAACCGCTCACACTCGGTTAGATGAGGGGACTCATCAGTAACGCTCACTGTGTTCTCTTCGACTTCGACGGTCCGGTGTGCCGCCTGTTCGCCGTCCGCTCCGCGGAGTCGATCGCCAGGCGGCTGCGCGAGCTCGCCACCGAGTTGGCCCTGTCGGCGCTGCTGACCGCCGACTTACTGGACTCGGCCGACCCGCACCACGTGCTGCGGGGGATCGCCGGGCAGCGCCCCGGCCTCGGAGTCGTATCGCGCCTGGAGGCGGCGCTCACCCGTGAGGAGGTCACCGCAGCCGCCTCGGCACAGCCAACTCCCTACGCGGCGGCCCTGATAGCGGCCCTGTCCACCCGCGGCCGGCAGGTGGCGATCGCCACCAACAACTCACCGCTGGCCGCCGAGCACTACCTGAACCAGCACAAGCTCTCGGGATACGTCGGCGGTCGGGTACACGGCCGCAACCGGGACGTCACCCGACTCAAGCCGCACCCCGACTCCCTGCTGCGCGCCCTGGCCTCGACCAGAACCGCGCCCGGACACGCCCTGATGATCGGCGACAGCATCGCCGATCTGGCCGCCGCGCGAGCCGCCGGTGTGCCGTTCCTCGGCTACGCCACCAGCGAGGCGGGCGGGGAGGACTTCCGGGTGGCCGGAGCCGAGCACGTGGTGACCTCGCTCGAGCAGGTGTTGACGGCGTTGATCACCCCGACACTGGACTGAAACAGGTCTTTTTGAGCCATCGGCAGCCGCACTGATCGGGGCGTACCGTGCTGTCACTCGTACCATCGGCTCCCGGGGGAAGAACATCATGAGCCAACCGCTGCCACGGCCCACCCTTCGCGGAAACCACCGCGACTGGGAGGTCGTGGAGGCGGAGGGCGAACTCGCGGCGCTCGGTCGCCTCAAGACCGGCCGAACTCGTCCCGGTGTCACCCGTTTTGATCCGCGCTGCTTCGTCAACGAGGAGGACGTGCTCATCGAGCTCGCCCTCCTCGGCATGCAACGCATCGCGCCCGTCTACAAGTTGGTGGGCACGGACGACGAACTCCGGGTACACGGCTACATCGAGGGACAGCCGCTGTCCGCCCTCCGACCTCCAGGAACGGCCCTGTCCGGATCCGAACTAACCCAGATCGTCGGCCTGTTCGGCGAGCTGGCCGCAATCCAGCCAAGTGCGTTCGCACTCGTGCACCGCTGTCCACCGGTGTTACGTCCGCACACGAGCACACAGTTCCTCCAGACCCTGATCCGCTTCACCAGGCGCCGGGTCTACGCCGTCCACCGCCCGCTGCTCCAGGACCTGTTCACGGCGCTGCGCATCGGGCCCACCGTCCTCTCCCCCACCGGGCCGCTGGCCCGCGAGGCGGCCCGGCTGACCGACCGCCCCTTCTGCCTGCTCCATGGCGACCTGCACCGCGACAACCTGATCGTGGCCGAGTCGGACGGCAGACTGTGGACCATCGACTGGGAGCTGGCGCTGATCGGCGACCCGCTCTACGACCTGGCCACCCACCTCCACCTGATGCGCTACCCGCCCAAGCAGGAGCACGCGCTGCTGCTGTCCTGGGCCAGGACGATGGACGTGGTGCTGCCCGGCAGCGCCGACGCCCTCGCCCGGGACCTGCCGCGCTACCTGGCGTACAAGCGGGTCCAGTCCGTGTTCACCGACGTGATCAGACAGGCCCACGTCGTGCAGGCCACCCCGCCGGCGCAGTTGGCGGAACAGCTGCCGCGCACCGTCGAGATGGTGCACGGCGCGATGCGGAAGGCCGCGCGGCCGCTGGGGCTCGGCCGGGTGCCGGGCCCCAGGGCCGTCGAGGCGGCCTACGCGGCCTGGTACGTCAGTGCCCCTCCAGTCGCACCCGCGGCAGCACTCGATCGAGACCGGCGGGCAGCCACCAGGCCCGGCGGCCCATGAGCCGCATCGCCGCGGGCACGATCAGGCACCGGATCACCACCGCGTCGACGAAGATCGCCACCGCCATGCCGAAGCCCATCTGCTGGAGCATCCGGTCGGCGCTGAGCATGAAGGAGCCGAAGACGACGATCATGATGGCCCCCGCGGCCGTGATCACCGAGCCGGTGTGCGCCAGGCCCTCCCGGACGGCCGCCCGGTGGTCGCCGCTCCGCACCCACTCCTCGTGGATCCTGGACACCAGGAAGATCTCGTAGTCCATCGAGAGCCCGAACGCGATGGCGAAGATCAGCACCGGCATGAACGCCTCGATCGGGCCCGGCTCGACGCCGAACGCGCCCTCCTGGAAGACCAGGGTCATCGCGCCGAGCGCGGCGCCGATGCTGAGCAGGTTGAGCAGCGCGGCCTTGAGCGGGATCAGCACCGAGCGGAACACCATCATCAGCAGCAGCACCGAGACGCCGACCACGATGCCGACGAACAGCGGCATCCGCGCGGCGACGGTGGCCGCGTAGTCGTCGACGGCCGCCGTGGCGCCGCCCACCAGGTAGTCGGCGCCGGTGCGTTCGGCGAGCGCGGGCAGCACGGCGTCGCGCAGCTCGGTCACCAGGTCGGCGGTCGCCTCGTCCTGCGGCGCCGAGTCGGGGAAGGCGATCACGGTGGCCACCGCGCCGTCCTCGGTGGGGATCGGCCCGACGGCCCCGGCGACGCCCGGGGTGCCGTCCAGCGTCTCCACGGCGGCCGCGCCGGCCGCCTCCGCCCCTTCGGTGCCGCCGTCGACGACCACCACGAGCGGCCCGTTGAAGCCCGGCCCGAAGCCCTCGGCGAGCAGGTCGTACGCCTGCCGACTGGTGTTGGCCACCGGGTCGTTGCCGGCGTCCGCGAAGCCGAGCCGCAGGCCGAGCGCGGGGGTGGCCAGCGCGCCGAGCGCCGCCACGGCCACCAGCAGCACCGCGACGGGCCTGCGCTGCACGGCGTCGGCGATCCGCCGCCACGCCCGTCCCTCGGTGGCCTTCCCCCGGGCGGCGCGCTTCGCGGCGCGGGCGGTGAACTGGCGGGCGAACCGCTTCCCGAAGACGCCGAGCAGCGCGGGCAGCAGCGACAGCGCGGCGAGCACCGTCATCAGCACGGTGAGCGCCACCGCGAGCGCGACGCCCTGGAGCGAACCGAGGCCGAGCGCCATCAGGCCGAGCAGCGCCACGATCACGGTGCAGCCGGCGAAGAACACGGTGCGCCCGGCGGCGTCCAGCGCGGTGGAGGCGGCGCGCTCCGGGGTGGCGCCGGCGATCAGCTCGGTGCGGTAGCGGGCGAAGATCAGCAGCGCGTAGTCGATGCCGACGCCGAGGCCGACGAGCAGCATGACGTAGGGCGTGTAGTCGGCGACGGTGAAGGCGTGGGAGGCGATCACCACCAGGCCGACGGCCGAGCCGACCGCGAACACC